>DAOOPA010000028.1:0-11123 GCA_035388025.1 bacterium | reverse complement strand
ATGGGCAATTTTGAAGAATGATTTTGAAGAAGTAAAATTTTATGGGCAAAGGCCGTTGGCGCGATTGAAGCTGAAACAAAAGTTTTTTCAAAAAGCGTACTTTTTATACACAAAGATAAAATGTTTGGAGTTTTTAAAAAGATGGTTTTCAACCAAGACTCGGCAGGCAATCGGACAGCAAATTGCCGGATTGGCTCAGGAGTTCCAAGTAGAAGAGGCAACGAGCGGAAAAGAATATCTGTATTTGGTCGTAGTGGGAAAGAAGAAATAGAATTGGTTCAATCGAAGGACGATGGAATCAGCCCCCCCCCTTGTAATTTGGACTAGGGGAGGACAGAAATCATTTTTTTAAAAATTCCAGTAATGGGATTTTACCCTTTGTTTTTTGAAGGGTTATTATCAAGATTCCTATTTCTATTTAAAGGTCGAACTGACGTCTTTAAAGCGTTGGGCAAGATAGGAATAAATTAATTTTAAAATCAAGCAACCAAGATTGACTTTCAAAAGTTGATGGCGGCCAAATTGATTTTAAATAAATATATATATTTATTATGTTTAAAAAAGGTTTTGTAGGATTAATGGTATTTGCCATGATCCTCACAATGGGCGTTACTGCTTTTTCTGGCGTAGCCAAGGCGGTAGCTGACGGTTCCTGCGTCAAGGTAGCCGGCAGTGCCACTGTTTTCTATGTCAATGGCGGTAAGGCCTATGTTTTCCCGAATGAGAAAACATACAAGACCTGGTATCCGGATTTCACCAACGTAGTCACTATTTCTTCTACTGAATTGGCGACCTATACCATCAGCGGAAACGTGACCTATCGTCCCGGTACCAGACTAGTCAAAATCACCGACGTGGCAACAGTCTATGCTGTTGAACCGGGCGGAGTTTTGCGCTCAATCGTGAGCGAAGCCAACGCCAAGGCTTTGTATGGCGACAACTGGAATAAAATGATTGATGATGTCCCAACCGGTTTCTTTGTTAATTATACTGTCGGTTCAGCTTTGACCGAAGGTATGTATCCAACCGGTACTTTGGTAAAGGCGGAAGGTTCAGCCACCACTTATTATGTTGATGGCACAACCAAGAGACCGATTGCGACCGGCACCGCTTTTGAAGCCAATGGTTTGAATTGGTCCAATGTTTTGACCGCGACCAGCCTTTCTGGCTATACTGAGGGAACCTCGGTGACAGCCAAGGAAGATCCGATCGCCAATGTGGCCGGTTCAGCCAGCGCTAATACCGCGACTGGTAGCAGTGTGACCGTGGCTTTGGCCGCGAGCACCGCTCCAGCAACGACTATTATTTCCGATATAGATGAAGGCGCTCAATCAGTGATTCCTTTCGTGACTGTGAATTTCACTGCTCCAGCTGATGGCGACGTAACGGTAACCGCTTTGAAATACAAGAGAACCGGTATTTCCGCCGATGCTGATTTTGAGACCTTGTATCTCTATGAGGGCAACACAAAATTGTATGAGGGCGGTACCTTGTCTTCCGGTTACGCGACTTTCTCCAGCGGCAGTGGTTTATTCACTGTAGCGGCCGGCACCACCAAGGCCGTGACCTTGAGAGCTGATTTGAAAGAAAATGTTTCAGCTGGTAAGACAGTTGGTTTCCAACTGGAGACTGTCACCACCAAGAACAGCGCGACTGTGAGTGGTACTTTGCCGATTGCCGGCAATGTGATGACCACCGCCAGTGTGACTGATCTCGGCTATGTGACCTATACTCATGGCAATGTTCCGACCTCGCCTGCGACTGTGAACCCGGGTGAAAAAGATTTTGAAGCTTATAAGCTCGGCATTCAAGCCAATGATCAAGATATGCAAGTGGAATATATGAAGTTGACACTCTTGGGCAGTGTGAATGCCGATGACTTGCAAAATCTCAAATTGACCGTGGGCGGAGCAACCGTGGCGACTGGCGTAATTGACAGCAATAGAGAATTGGTTTTTGATATGACTGGCAATCCTTATCGGATTGATAAGGGTCAATCCAAGACTTTATCGGTCAGAGCCGACGTGGTCAAGGGATCTACCCGCACATTCCGTTTCAGCGTAGAATACGCTTCCGATTTGGTAGTCAAGGATAGAAACTATAATGTCTATGTGACTCCATTCGGCTCAGCGGCGGAAACTTGGACAGCCAAGAAATCAGCTGCAGCTAGCCCTGAAAACGTTTACACGATCAACGCTGGCAGCTTGACTGTTACTAAGGACACCACTTCTCCGACTGAAAATGTGCCAGCTGGCGCGACCAATGTGAAATTGGCCACGTTTAGATTTGAGGCAACTGGTGAAGATGTGAAGGTTTCCAGCTTGTTCGTAAAGGGCAGCACCGCTTCCGGTATTGAAGGCGGCTTGGACAATGGTAAGGTTTATTTGGATGGCGTACAGGTCGGTTCTACCAAGGATCTGAATGAAGCCGCTGATGTTAGCTTTACTTTTGGCTCCAGCTTTATCGTCAAGGCAGGAACTCCATCTCTGGTTGATATCTATGCTGATATCAAGACAGTGACCTCCACAAGCATTACGGCTGGCACTGTTCAAGCGAGTTTGTCTGCCGGTTCTGCTAATGCTCAAGGTACGGCCTCTTTGACTTCTATCAGCACAACTGTGGCTGATGGCACACCTTTGACTGTTTCTTCTTCTGCTTTGAACGTTGTGAAATACAGCGCTTATGGCAGTCAGAATATTGTCAAGCCAGCCACTGCCGCTAAAATCGCTTCTTTTGTGATTCAGGCCGGCGCTTATGAAGGTGTTGATGTTGATACGATCAATGTTGATTACGCGACTTCCGGCACATTGCAAAATATGAAGTTGATGGATGGCTCCACGCAGCTCGGGACCACCAAAGCGACTCTGACTTCAAGCAATACGACAGATAACGTGTTCTCCGTATCTTTGAGTCTGGCCGCCAATGAGACCAAGGTGATTGATGTCTATGCGGATGTTTTGACCAGCGCCCAAGTTGCTTCATTTATGACAAGGGTTGACGCTTCTGGTACATCTAAGGTGACTGGTACAGCGGCTGAATCCACAGCTAATGTGGAAATGCAAACCATGACTTTGACCGACGGTGCTATCGTCAGCTCGGCTGATGGCAGTAAACCAGAAGCCAATATCGTGATTGCCGGGAGCAGTAAGGTACTCATGAACGCCGTGAAATTCGCGGCCACCAATGATGCCTATACTATTACCAAGGTGAGAATTGACAACTACTATAAGACAGCGGCCGGAGATGCCGATGATGCTATTGGTAGAGTCATTTTGTCTTACAAAGACAAGAATGGCACCACCGTAGAGAAAGAGGGATATCTCAATGCTGATCATAGAGTTGATTTCACCGGCTTGAATATGTATGTAGCCAAGGATTCAACAGCCGTGTTATCGGTGTATGCCGATGTCCCGACTGTCGCTTCCGGCGCTGATTCCGGTGATATGCCAAGATTGGATTTTGACAAAGATAACAATTTCTCCGCCTTGGGCGAAGCTTCCAATACTGCGGATACTAATCCGGATACTGATGTAAACGGCAATGCCATGGTGGTCAGAAAGACCAGACCGACCGTAACGTTGGTTTCTTTACCGACCACTGTTCTAGCCAATGGCACTCAAACAATCAGCAAGTTCAGCGTAGCGGCTGACGCGGCTGGCGATGTGTATTTCAAGGAAGTCAACTTCACTTATACCACCACCACGAACGTCAATGTTACCGCTGGTACTATCAAGCTTTATAGAACCACTGATGAGTCAACCGCTTTGAATAGTGCGGTGAGCACCAACGCGGGTGCGATTGAAGTGGTATTGACCAGTGAAGAGGTAGTCGGCGCCGGCACCACCAAGACTTATGTCTTGAAGGGCGACATCACCGGCACAGCGGCCAACGAGTCTATCTCGGTCCGTATTCCTGGTTCGGCTAGCTCCACTTATGCAGGCACCAGCACTACCTATGATCTCATGAAACTATATGAGACAGGCGGCTTGCTCTGGTCTGATGGCTCGGTTACAGCTCATACTTCCGGCTCGGCCGATTATGCTGACTGCAACTACGTCAAGAATTTGCCAACCGATTCGCAAACCCTGTCCAAATAATAGCAATATTATTTGACAGGTAAGTGGATACAAGGCGAGTGAAGGACTAGCTCGTAAGATGCAAAACCCCGTTTCGACAAATTGTCGGAGCGGGGTTTGAGTTTGGGTAATACAAATTGCAAAGCAATTACCTGTCCGCAATGACACGGATGGATCGCGAGAGGGAAATGACGATAATAGCGTTTGCTAAAGAAGGGTTTTTTTGGTATATTGACTTTAATTATCATTAACTTTTTTGTTTATGCCAGAGGAAAAAACAGGGCAAGCAACAGCTCCAAACCCAAATAAAAATACAATTTCAGAAAGCCACAAG
Organism: bacterium; assembly: GCA_035388025.1. Classification (GTDB taxonomy): domain Bacteria; phylum Patescibacteriota; class Patescibacteriia; order UBA2196; family GWA2-42-15; genus JAAZMX01. The sequence goes on along the minus strand of DAOOPA010000028.1, from coordinate 6,713 downwards.
AAGCGCGGTTGGAAAGGATTGGTATTGATTTTGGCGGTGGCTATGGTGGTCGGGGCTGGTCTTTATTGGAATAGTAAAAAGAGCAATATTGAACCAAGCGCCCAACAAGAGGCGGTGGTGATCAGCGAGGAGGATATTAATAATGATTTTACGAATGGAGAAAAAAGGGTCCAGCAGGAAACAATTCCGCCAAGAAACGTGGTGGAAAAATACACGGAAATCATCAACCGTTCACTGGCGGCCATAGAAACCAACCAGCCGTCCAGTCCTGATTTTAGAGATTTAAATGAAGATTATCTGACCGTGGCCAGCAATTATAATATTTTGGGCGATTTTGGCAAGGCCGAAGAAGCGTATCAGAAAATGCTCCAAGCTTTTCCGGATGACTATAAGGCCAATTTGAATTTGGCTGATTTGTACGCGACAATGCATCAGTATCAGCAGGCGGGCAAACAATATTTGGCAGTGATTAAAAAATATCCGGCTGACTATCGAGTTTATGCTAAGTTGGCGGACTTGTATTATAATTATGCCAATCTAGATGAAGCGAATAAAATAAACAAGGCCAGCTTGGTTTACGAGTGGGGAATAAAGAATGCCGATGACAAAAAGGAACTTTACAAAAATTATGCTTTTTTCGCGGAAAATTACGCCAAAGATTTTGCCAAAGCGGCGGCGGCTTTGCGAGAATATCAGAAGATAACCGGCAGTGCGGAGGAACAGGAAATTGAGAGATTGGAAAAGATGATTGAGACCAAATAGAAGTTCTAAGGTCTAAATAATAATTTCTAATAAAATGTCGAATGTTCAAAAAGAAAGAATTTATGATTTAGAAGAGAGAACGGCTAAATTTGGCGAAGACATTATTGAGTTTGTTCAAAAAGTACCTAAAAATATTGTTACTATTCCTTTAATTGACCAGTTAATAAGGCCTGGCACCAGTGTTGGTTCAAATTATTGTGAAGCTGATTGCGCCGAAACCAAGAAGAATTTTGAGCACAAAATCGGTATTTGTAAAAAAGAATCAAGAGAAACAAAGCATTGGCTTCGGATGGCGGCTAAAGCCGTACTGGAAATGGCGATTGAAGCGCGAAGTAAATGAGCCGAATTTGATTTTTATTACTATTGTGAAAAATTCAAAAAAATTGAATTGAGAGAAGCGGCAATTGAGATATTGGGATTTTTAAATTTTATTAGGAATTAGAAATTATAATTTAGGAATTGTCATTATGAGTTTGGAGAAGATTTTATTAAAAATCAACCAGTGGGGGGCGGGGGCGATACTAGTCGCGCCGATTTTGATGAGCTCAAAATTTATTTTTCCTTTTGTCCAGCTGAAAAATATTTATTTTCGGGGATTGATTTTGATTCTGCTCGTAACATTGATTTGGTATATATTGGAGAGCGGCCGGTTGGCGGGCAAGAAAAATTACGTGCTTTACGGGTTTATTTTGTTCGGACTCTCGGCAACGATCGCTTCAATAGCGGGCGTAAATTTTGCCAATAGCTGGCGGGGCAATTTTGAAAGAATGGACGGGCTTTTCCATTGGTGGCTGTTGATTGTTTATTTTGTTTTGTTGATCAACGTGTTTCGAAGGATGAAAGATTGGCTGTGGCTTTTCCGGGTCTCTTTGCTGACGGCTGCGGCCCTGTCTTTGGTTGGCTTCTTTGGGCATGGCTGGTTGATTCATGACAATGAGTGGTCGCGGATCGGCAACAGCGCTTTTCTGGGTTTGTATATGCTCTGGAATTTGGTTTTTGGAATTTTGGCCTGGCTGAATGACGAGTCAAAGGGCTGGCGGTATTTTTATATTTTTTCCCTGGTGTTTAACATGCTGGTTTTATTGGGCGCGGCCAGCCGGGCGCCGATTGTGGGTTTGGCGCTGGGCGTTTTGACAGCCGTGGTTTTGACTTGGAGAGGATCTGCCAAAAAATACAAGATCATCATTGGCTCTTTGGCGATGGCGGTTGTAATTCTCGGCGGAGCGTCCTGGGTTTATCGAGACGCTGGGGTGGTAAAAAAAATAAATTTTTTGAATCGTTTGACGCATATTTCCAGACAAGACGCGACCACCAACAGCCGGCTTTTGGTCTGGCAAAGTTCCTGGCAATCATTTAAAGAAAGACCGATTTTAGGTTATGGACCGAATAATTTCGCTTACGGTTTGAACAAATATTATAATCCCAAAGTAGGAGAACAGTGGTTTGATCGGGCGCACAATTTTATTTTTGATTATGCCAATACGATAGGGCTAGTGGGACTGATCAGCTACTTGGCGATATGTGCGGCGGCTTTTTATAATATTTATTTGATCCGCAAAGAGCAGAGGATAAAGGCGGCGGTGATGGCAGGATCTCTGGTCGCTTATCTGACGACTTTGTTGTTTGTCTTTGATACTATCAATACTTGGTTGCCGGCCTTGGTCTTTTTCGGTTTTGTCAGTTCGGTTGGCGGACGAGACAAGGACGATCGGCTGAAGTTTTCGGTACCCGACTGGAGCTATTATCCTCTTCTGGCCGGGGCAATAATTGTGACGATATTTGGTCTTTACGGGGGTGTAGTCAAGCCAGCAAGAGCCAATCTCTTGATGGCCAAGGCCTATCAATATTCAGTTGATGATTACCAAAAATCACTGAACTATTATCAGCAAGCTTTGGCCGAGGCTACCATGGGCGAAAGGGAAATTGTTTTGCAGGAAAATCGCTATGCGCTGGAAGCGATTCGGGATGAAAAATTTGATTTAAAAGCCAAAAAGACAATTTTTGAACAAGCGGAGAAAGATTCATTGGCTTTGCTCCAAAAAGAGCCTCACGAGTTGCAGGTACGCATGGTTTTGGCTCAGACCTATTTGACTTACGCGCCGCTCAATAGTTTTTATACAGGAGAGGTAACGAGTTTGTTACAAAATAATTTGGGCGACTCGGTCAAAAGAGTAGAGATGTATTTTATGCTGGCGCAGGCCAAGGCGCTCCAAGGCGACAATGAAGGGACGATTGAGTGGCTGGAGAAGGCCTATGCGGCTTGCAATGAAGTTGATTCCGTTTACGAAAATTTGATGTTGCTTTATGCGCGGGTGAAAAATCAAGAGAAACTGGATCAGACCGCGCAAGAATATATAAATAAATTTGCCAATTTGAGCGCGGAACAATACCGCAAGGTGGGCCAATATTATTTTCAGGTGGGGGAACTGGACAAGTCGGAAGAAATTTTGCGCGAGCGAGCGATCCCGAGGGATCCGGACAGTTGGCGCAGTTACGTTTCTTTGGCCTCAATTTATGAACAAAAGAAAGAATACGCCAGGGCGGTAGAATATCTGGAAGGCGTTTTGGCCGAGCATCCTAATTGGCCTTCAGACGTTCAAAAAACCGTAAGCGACTATCGCGACGAATTGGCGAGCCGCGAACCGTAAAAATAAATGATTTAAAAATTAGCAATTAATTTTAAGGTTATGAAGAAAAATATTTTTTGGTTTTTGCTTTTGCTTGTGGCCTTGATCTGGCCAGCCGGGCAATTATTGGCCAATTATAATACGATTACTTGGGGCACAGGGACAACCTTGTATTTCCCCGGTGTGGCGGCTTTTGAGGGGAGTGCCAAAGGGATTAGCGTGAATATCGGAGCGGATACTTTTTTACACAAATATACCTTGGATGGCAACAAACTGTCGGTGGAGATGTATCCGGGATCCAAGATCAGCCTGAAGTCCAATGACAAAAAAATGTTTCGCACTGATAGCGCGACTGCCGAGACGATATGCTATCAAGATTATTCTACTTTTGAATATAGCACACCTGAGACATATGCCAATTTTACGATTACTTTGGGCGATAGCGACAATTGTCCGATAGTGACGGTGGAACAAGAGCCGGAAGAACCAAAAGCAGAGCCGGAGCAGATTGATATTACTGACTTGGATCAAATAACCAAGAGCGGTTTGAGCAAGCAATTGGCGGCGGGTAGTAAGACACATTTTGTTTTTGGTAACATCGTGGAGACAGTGGAGATTTTGAGTTTGGGCAGCGGGGAGGTCAAGATTCAATTATCAACGCCCGACAAAGAAGTGGTTTTAAATTTAGATAAAGAAAAAACAATTGACACCGATGGCGATGGCTGGCATGATTTGAGTTTGAAATTTGAGGGAGCGCAAGCCGGACAGGCGGAGATAGCGATGAAGATGATGAATGCTGTCAAAGTGGCGGGAGTTAATCCGGGTAGTTTGGTCAAAGTGGCCGGCGGCACTACGGTTTATTACGTAGGCGCCAATAGCAAATTGTATGTTTTCCCCAATGAGAAGACTTATATGACTTGGTATAATGATTTTAGCTCTGTAAAAATAATCAGTTCCGAAGATTTAGCCAAATTTGGCTGGGGCGGACTGGTGACCTATCGGCCGGGAGCTAGGATGGTGAAATTCACGATTAGTCCCGATGTGTACGCGGTGCAAAGGGGCGGCGTGTTGCGCAAGCTGTCCGGTGAGGCCATGGCCAAAGAGTTGTATGGCGAGAATTGGAATAAGCAGATTGATGATATCAATGAAGCATTTATGTTCAGTTACACTTTTGGCAGTCCCTTGGTAAATATGAGCGATTACAATAAGGCGGAAGAGAGCCAGATGACATCTGGGGTGGCGGTGGACAAGGGGATATGATTTGTCGGTGATTCGCAGATATGTTAAAATAAAAAAGCAATAGTAAATTATTTTAAGTTTATAAAAGTATGGGAAACAAAATAAAGTTTTTGGTTTTGTTGGCAATCATTGCGGGTTTGTGCGCTCAAGTTCCAACAACGAAAGCGGCTTTTGATGACGCGGTTCTGGAAAATGAAGCAGTGCTTTATATCTCCGGGGTAGCGCCAACAACCGGCGGGACAGCGGGCATATACTTGACGATGGGCGGGGAGACAAAGGTGGAAAGTATAGAGGTGACGAGCACTGGTTTGACCGTGGCAATGCCAGCAGGCTCAAAGATACATTTGTTTCTCCTGACCGTAAAACTTTTATCAATAGCTTGACGGGTACGCATTGTGAAACCGGACGGTCATATTTGATGTACACCGCGATGGCTGATCAGACTTTGACCATTACTTTTGCTGATGGCGATAATTGCGCGGCGGATATTAGCGGTACTAGCGCGCCGACCTTGGGTTCAGTCGCTGAGCCAAAGGCGGAAGACAAGATGGATACCGATAAGACAGCGCCGAGCGCGAATGATATTTTGGTTTTGGCAAAAGACACTGAAGCCAAGATTGATTGGCAGACCAATGAGCCGTCAATTTCTTGGGTAGTTTATGGGACGAGCACTGCTTATGGTTTTGAAGAAAAGATTGCAGTTCACAAAACAGATCATTCTTTGACCCTGAGCAATTTGATGCCTTTGACGACTTATTATTATCAAATCAAGACGCAAGACGCGAGCGGCAATGAGGGCGTGAGCGCTGGCCAAAGTTTTAAGACTGTGGCTGTTGGCACGGTAGTGGAAACTCCAACTCTAGTTGCGACACCCGATGAAAAGAAAGACTCACCGGCCGTTTCTGCGCCGCAGGATAATCTGGGCAAGGGCATAGCGCCTGATATGAAATTGGCCAAAAGATTGGCAGGCAGACTATTGCTTCGAGTAGAAAGAGGCGGTGAGATTTGGTACGTGGATACCAAAGAATATAAGCGCTATCAAGTGACATTCGCCAATGCTTTGTATGTATTTCAGAAATTATCTTGGGGCATTAACAATGCCAATCTGGCTCGAATACCAGTGAGCGGAAGCCAGACCGTTGGCGATGCCAATCTGCGCAACAAAATGAAAGGAAAATTACTTTTGGCGGTGGAAGACCATGGCCGGATTTGGTATGTGGATAAAGATGGTTATCGGCATGAAGCAACCTGGAAAAATTTGATGGATTTGTTCAGGGAATTGTCTTTGGGCATTACTGACGCGAATTTGGCCAAGATTCCGGCGGGCAGTTTGTAAGATGAATTGGATTAATATCAATTGATAAATTATGTCTAATTAAATAAAAGAAATATGAAAAAACTTTTTTTCTTTCCCCTTTTGCTGGCAGTAGCAATATTCGCGGTCAATCTATTTTTGGTTTCAGAAACCAAAGCCGCCACGACAGTAGGCACTAATATTAGCACTGACGGAACTTTGATAGTTGGTAGTAGTATTACACCAACATCCACTTTACAGGTAGTTGGTGGTAATGTTCACTTTCAACCAACTTCTGGCGCTGAAGGTTTTTATTATAATGCCACTAACAATACGGTTGGTTTGGGTAGTAGAAATAGCGATTATGCGAGTTTTCATATTAATGTTGTTAATTCGGGCTCATATTATGATGCATTATCCATAAATTATACTTTAGATCCAACTGGGGATTATCCAATATATTCTGGAATAGAGTCTTCTATTTCTATTCCAGAAGATGAATCAGCCAATGTCCATGTGGTTGAAGGTCTTAGTGGTAATGTTTTTCATTCTGGTTCTGGCAAGATAGGCAATTTAAGCGCGGTTGACGGCGAGGTTTATGTTAAGGGAACAGGCAATGTTACCAATTTAAGGGCTTTTTACGGAACTATTAATCTTTACGGTAGCGACGGTGTCGATACTGGTGATGTAACTAATGCTTATCTTTTTTATGGTTATTTAAATAGTTACAACGATTCTGATATTACTAATAATTATGGTATTTATTTTGAACAACCATGGGCGGAAGCTCC
>DAOOPA010000027.1:0-11419 GCA_035388025.1 bacterium | reverse complement strand
AAAATCATTAAAAAATATCAAATTGTGTAGAGCTGTTCTATGCAAGCACCTTATTTTTTATTGCGCGTAATATCCAATATCAAATCTCATATCCTGGTGAATTGTCGACGAACTTTTCTTAATAAATTATTCCCATGTTTAACAGATTTCTCAAAAACATAAGACCTGATATCGGTATCGATCTTGGTACCAGCAATACCCTCGTTTATATTAAAGGCAAGGGTATTGTTGTCAATGAGCCATCGGTTGTCGCCATAAATACCAGAACTGATGAGGTTTTGGCTATTGGCGAAGATGCCAAGCGTATGATCGGCAAAACCCCCGGGCACATCATCACTTCAAAGCCTTTGGTCGAGGGTGTTATCTCTGACTTTGAGGTGGCGGAGCAAATGCTCAAATATTTTATCAACAAATACATTGCCAACAAAATCAGTATTTTATCAGCTAAACCACGCATCGTTATTGGCATTCCTCTGGACGTTACCGAGGTCGAACGCAAGGCGGTTGAGGATGCGGCCCTCGGCGCTGGCGCTCGCGAGGTTTTTTTGGCAGAGGAACCTATGTTGGCCGCTATCGGCGCCCGCTTGCCTGTCCAGGAATCAACCGGCAATCTGATTGTTGATATTGGCGGCGGCACTACCCAGATCGCGGTCATCTCTCTCTCTGGCATTGTTGCCTGGAAATCTCTGCGTATCGCCGGCGATACCCTAAACAAAAACATTGTTCAATATATTAGAGAGAATTTTAATCTTTTGGTTGGTGATACTACCGCCGAAAAAATTAAATTGGCTATTGGTTCTGTTTTTGCCGGTGATCAGCCGGTAGAGATGGCTGTTTCCGGACGCGATCTAATCAATGGCTTGCCCAAAGAAATAGTTATTACTGACGCGGAAGTGCGCGAAGCCATTGCCCGCTCGGTCCGCACGATTGTCGCCAATATAAAATCAACTATTGAATCAACCCCGCCGGAACTGGTGGCTGATATTTATCGTCGAGGCATAGTTCTTTCCGGCGGTGGCGCCTTACTTCGTGGTTTGGATGCGCTTGTACGTCAAGAAACACGCATTCCAGTGGCGGTTATTGACGATCCTCTGACCTGTGTTGTGCGCGGCGCCGGTCTGGTCTTGGAAGATCTGGACAACCTCAAAGATGTTTTATTGCCTTCTACTCGTTAAAATTTTATGGCTCGCCGACCAAGACAACTAAAAATAACCATCGGCGCGGTTATCTTTTGCGCCCTGTTGGTTTTGCTTTATCACCTCGGTCTTAGCCGTTACTCTGGCTCTTTTTTTACCTCAGCCATCAACCCACTGATGAGTTTTGGTTATAGTGCCAGTGATCGTTTGGGTGATTTTTTTTCTCTTTACTTCCGTCAAAAAGATTTGGCCAGCCGTTATGACCAGCTAACCGCTGACTTTATCACCCTGGCCCAAAAGAACGCAGCTTTATCCTCAGCTGCTGTTGAAAATGAAATTTTAAAGAAAGAAATTCAATTTGTTGAAGAATATCACTATCGCCATGTCTTGGCCAGAATTATCGGCCAAAATGTGGATTTTGAAAATAATTATCTGATTATTGACAAGGGTAGCAGAGATGGTTTGTCTGCTGGTCTGGCGGTTACTATTCATCAAGGTCAGATTATTGGCCGCCTTTCTAAGGTTGAAGATAACCTTTCTCATGTTTCTCTTTTGACCAATAATAATAATAAAATTGCTGTTTCCGTGCTGGGCGAAGAAGCTGTTTCCGGCCTTTCGGTTGGCGAGCACAATCTCATTCTTAAAATTGAGATGTTGCCGATTGGCGCCCAGATTACCGAGGGGGATTTAGTTGTCACCTCCAATCTAAATTTGGGCATCCCCCCTGGCTTATTGCTCGGGTTCATTAAAAAGATTTATACTTCTGATTCTGCTCTTTGGCAATCAGCCGTGGCCGAACCAGTGGCCAGTTATTTGAGCTATCCTTTGGTCACAGTTATTTTATCTGACTAAAATCAGTATGTTTAAACAAATTTTAATTATTTTAATTATTATTTTTTCAATAGTTATCCAAATCAGCCTACTGCCTTCTTTGGGTTGGTTTGTTCCCCTTGTCATAAATTTACCTCTTCTAATAGCGGCCTCGTTTGCTCTCTGGGTTGATTTTGCTCTAGCTATTTTTATTGCCTGTCTTGCCGGATTATTTTTGGACTATTATTCCCCATTCTTTTTCGGTTTTTTTAGTCTGGTTTTTTTGCTTTCTACCTTATTGATAAAGTTTTTTTGTCTCAACTTCCTTCAGCACAGAAATCTTGGTTCTTTTTTGGTTGCCAATTTTTTCGCCCTCTTGGTATTGAGGGTCACCGGTTTATTAGCCTATTTTTTTCTTGCCCCAGAAAATCCCTCCCTGTCTCATTGGTTTTTCTTTTTGGGGCAGTTAGCCGTTCATGGCCTACTGGCCATGATAATTTATTTTCTTATTAATCCCCTTGTCAGCCAGAGAAAAAATTTAGCCTTTTCGTAAATTATGCACACTCCGGATCCTTTTTATATACCCAAGGCCATTAGCCGCCTAGAAGGTTTTAGCTGGCGTCGTCAAGACGGCAGTAATTTATGGTTTGGCGATCTTGGAGAAAAAATCTCTCTTTTTATCACTAATCGAAAAATAAAGATAGTTTTTTTTGTGGTTCTCTTTTCTTGGTTTGTCTTACTCGCTCGCCTTTTTTGGCTCCAGGTTTTTCAGGGTCAAAATTACGCCACTATCGCCGAGGGTAATCGTTTGCGTTTCAATATTCTGCCAGCTGAAAGAGGAGTTATCTATGATCGTTTCCAAACTCCGCTGGTCACCAATATTCCTCATTTCTCTTTATTTTTTATCCCCGGAGATTTACCCAAAGATCCTCACGATCAAGCCGCGGTCGCCGCCCAACTTTCCAAGCTTAATATCAAAGACGAAACTCAAATTTTGTCCGCCTTTTCTTCGGCCGCTTTGGCTTCCTTCAAACCGGTTTTGCTGGTTGATGATCTGACGCGCGATCAGGCAATCGCCTTGTCTGCCTATGAGGCTGATTTGCCAGGCATCAAACTCACCACCAAGCCCCGCCGAGAATATCTTTCCGGTAACGGCTTGTCTCATGTTCTCGGCTATCTGGGCGAGATTAATGAACGAGAATTATCTTTGTTGGCCGACAAAGATTACCAATCAGGCGACTTTATCGGTAAAAACGGCCTAGAGTTGTATTATGAAGATATTTTGCGCGGTTCTCAGGGCGAGGAAGAAGTGGAGGTTGATGCCGCGGGCAAAGTAAAAAAAATAATTGCGCAACGCGCTCCAATTGGTGGCCAAGATATTATCTTGAACCTTGATCTGGATCTTCAACAGAAAATCGCCGATAGTTTATCTCAAGCGATTGCCACCGCCGGCGGTTCCGGTTCTGGCGTGGCTATTGCTCTGGATCCAAACAATGGTGAGGTTTTGGCCCTGGTCAGTCTGCCGGACTTTGATAATAATTTTTTTAGCGCCGGCATCAATCGCGAAGCTTATAATAAATATTTATCTGATCCCCAAAAACCTCTTTTCAATCGCGCCATTGCTGGCTCCTACCCGCCCGGTTCCACGTTTAAGCCGGTTGTCGCTTCTGCCGCTCTCCAAGAAGGAATCATTAATGAAAACTCTACTTTTTTGAGCACTGGAGGTCTGCGTATTGATAAATGGTTTTTCCCAGACTGGAAAGCCGGCGGCCACGGTCGCACCAATGTTATTAGCGCCCTAGCCAACTCGGTTAATACTTTTTTCTATTATATCGGCGGCGGTTATGGCGACTTTGAGGGATTGGGTGTTGATCTTATTAAAAAATATTCCGCTCTTTTTAATTTGGGTCGGCCAACAGGTATTGATCTACCCGGGGAAGCCAGTGGCTTCTTGCCGGATGCAGAGTGGAAGCTGGCCACCAAAAATGAGCCTTGGTATATTGGCGACACTTATCACTTAGCTATTGGCCAGGGAGATATTCTTGCTACCCCTCTGCAAATCGCCCTTTATACCGCCGCTATCGCCAATGGCGGGACCCTTTACAAACCCCATCTTTTGAAAAATTCAGCTGGGTCAGAGTCAGACTATATTCTCAAAACAAATTTTATTGATCCACAAAACATTTCCCTTGTTCGCCGCGGTCTGCGCGCTACTGTTTTATCTGGTTCCGCCCGTTCCCTTAGCCTCTTGCCGGTTAGCTCGGCTGGCAAAACGGGTACCGCCCAGGTGGGTGGTGATGCTCCCAACCATGCTTGGTTTACTGGTTTCGCGCCCTATGATGACCCCAAAATGGTTCTAACTGTCTTGATTGAAAATGGCGGCGAGGGCAGTACCGTGGCCGTGCCGGTTTTTCGAGAAGTCATTGATTGGTATTTCAGGGAGGACTAGCCCGCCCCAATCCCCTTTCCCTTGACAAAGATGCCAGCTTATAATATCATTTGGAATATGTATTTTTTAAGTTAAAATTTTTATTTTTATGTCTGCTAACAATCAAATCTATATCACCGCTGACGGTTTAGCCAAATTGAAAAAAGAATTTGATGACCTGATAAACGTTGAAAGAAAAAAAATTGCTGAACGTATTCAGGAAGCCAAAGAACTCGGGGACCTTAGTGAAAATGCTGAATATTCGGCGGCCAAGGAAGAACAGTCTTTTCTCGAAATGCGTATTATGGAGCTGGACAACATTATCAAAAATGCCGTTCTTATCAACTCTGATAATCATTCCAAAAACATAGTGAATGTCGGTTCACTGGTTAGTTTTACTGATGAATCAGGCACTGCGCGCGAGTATCAAATTGTTGGCAGTCGCGAAGCTGACCCCAGTGCTGGAAAAATTTCCAATGAATCTCCCTTGGGCCGGGCTTTTTTGGGCAAAAAATTGGGTGAGGAAGTTTCTTATCAAGCTCCCAAGGGGGTAGTAAATTTTAAGATTGTGAGTATTAAATAATTTTCCAAACCCATTTATACACAACTTGCCATTTCGCTCGCTAGTCATTTATATGCTATAATATAAATGACTTTTGTTAATAATTAATTTATGGCACAATTTTTGTTGCCTAAAAAGGAGATTTATAGCTATGGATATTTCTACTGAACAAAAACCCGATTTGGGGTTAAACGTACCCGAGAGCTACAAGGAGGAAAAAGACAAAAAAAGCTCTTGTTCTTGTCACAGCAGTAAAGGAGCCAAAGCCTTTATTGCCCTGCTCATTATTATTATTTTGGTTTTAGTGGCCGGTTTTTGTATTGACCGCTATACCAATATCAGTCTCTTTGGCCAGAAAAATTCCGGCCCCACAGCCGCGAGTTTATCTTATAGTACTGATAACTATTATGCGGTTTTCTTGAGTAACGGACAGGTTTATTTTGGTAAAATTACCTCTGCTAATGAAAATTATACAACCATCGAGGATATTTATTATATCCAAGTTTCTCAACCCCTCCAACAGGTAACGCCTCCGGGCACCGAGCCGCAACAACAACTCTCTTTGGTGAAGCTCGGTCAAGAAATTCATGGCCCCAAGGATTTTATGCAAGTTAATAATAGCCATATCATCTTCGCAGAAGAGTTGAGGGCTGATGGCAAGGTTGTGGAAGCCATTACTGCTTATAAAGCCGGTAACCAGCAATAATCTCTTCCTTTTATCTTCTATTTGGGAAAAGGCCGCTTTATAAGCGGCCTTTTGTAATCTGCCGCAAAGGCTTTGTTCTGGCAAATTTTTCTATGATAAACTAACACTATTCTTTGTCGTTTCTCACTTTTTACTCTTATATTGATTGCCACTTCGACATGTTTTCTAGTCAATAGCTTCGCACCACTTCTATGGGTGTTTTCATTCCAATACCCATATGTGGCCTTTCGGTATTGTAGTAATGAATAAATACAGGTAATTCCCTTTGCCAGGCCTTAAGACTTCTAGCGGTTCTGGCCAGACATTCTTGTTGGATCGTCCTGATAAATCTTTCAATGTGGCCGTTATCTGTGGGCCGTCTCACCCGTGAACGACGATGGTCTATTCCATCAGAGACTAATTGTTTCCTAAACCACTTGGCAAATTCACTACCATGATCAGACTGAACCATTTGAAAATTAAAACTAGCTGCTTGTCTTGCTTCGCGATAGAAACATACGCTTTGCCAAGAATTTACTTTGGTTACCGGCTTAGCATAAGCCCACCTAGAACAGGTATCAATTAGAGCGTAGAGATAGAGTCCTTCCTTAGGTAATCCCTCGCGCATGGAGTCAATTTCCACTAAAATCCCTGGTTTTTATGCAATTGGGCGCTCAGGATAAGTGTGCCATTTTTTCCATTTACTCGGATAAGTGTAGTGGTGATGTTTTAAGGTTCTTTTTACTGACGACAAACTAACGGCTAAGCCACTTTGAATTAGTTGATGATGAATCACCTCGGCACACCGATGATATTTAGTACGGTGAGTTAGAATTGCTGAAACAATTTCACTGGAAAGGGCCAGTGGATGACTCCTTGGCCTAGAGCTTTCTGTTGGGATAATTCTTCGATTGCTAAGACTAGCTTTCTTAACCCAACGACTAATGGTGCTGTGATCAAAACCAGTATATCTAGCAGTCTGTCTCATGCTCCAACCTTGTTTTAAGACCAGGTTGGCGGTCTGCATCCGAAGACGCGGTAAATTGGGATTCATAGTGTATGGCATATACCGTTAGGATAGCACAGGGTGGTGCAAAGGTATTGAACCATAACACGACATTGACAGAATTTTGTATTCGTGCTATCCTATATTAATAATTTGAGAAGCATTTTGCTCATATTTCCTTCAACAGTGGCGAAAGTGAAGACACCCCTCCTTGTCGGACCGATTAGCCGCAAGTTCAGGGTATACAGGTTTTCCTGCCATATCCTGGCACTGTTGGGGGTAATATGGGCAAAATAAATCCCGCGCCGACGAACATCGGAGCGGGTTTTGATTATCTAGCGTCGTTTATACTATAGCCGTCTCCAGCCACTCTTTGGCACTTCTTCTCATCACTTGTTCTATCTCAGCGTCTTTAAACCCAAATTGTCCTGACAAGACATCGGCAATTTTTACTAAATCTTCCGGTCCTTTTATGTCTGTCACTAAACCTGGCGGCAATCCACCAAAATCACTACCAATAGCCAAACGATCTATTCGCCCAGTTCTCTGGGCTATTTGGTTTATTCTTTTGGCAATATGATCAGCTCCAGAAAAAAATGGTTGCGATACACACAAACCAATTATACCACCCATTGTTATTATTCTCTCCGCCTCTTCTTTTTTTAGTGCTCTCTCGCCAATCTTATTTATCCAATCAGGTGATATGTCTTCTTCAGTTGAACCATGGGTATATGATAAAAGTCGGCCGGCATCGGATTCTTCAGCGATTCCCATTACTTCTTGTCTAGTTTTGTATCCCGAGTGTGCCAAATCAACCACCAGATTATGTTCAAAAAGATATTTTATCACCTGTTTGCCAAAAGGAGTTAGTCCATCTTTACTGGCAATCATGTTAAGCGATTCATCCCCACCATATTGTAAGCCAAATATTTTTATCCCTGCATCCACCATTTTTTTAACATCCTCGTTTGATTTGATTAAATGTGTTCCACCCTCCAGGGTTAATACTAAATTATTTTGATTTTGAAAATCAGCGCTACTTCTGATTAATTGCATGCCAGGCATTGCTCCCAGCTGGTGATATTTTTCCGTCATCCCGATCAAATCTTTAAATCTTTGGTCATGTTCAGGATTGACTTCATTTTGATATAAATATTTATCAAAAACCGAAGACACAATCACGTCGTAATATCGGTTTATCAATTCTGCCATCAATTCGTTATATTCTTCCCAACTCAACTCCTCGGCCTTTTTCCTAAATTTTTCCTCCACTTGAGATTTGGTTATGCCGAATTGTTCTATCCTATCGGTTATATTAGCCCTATAAATCCTTTCTCCATTATCACCAATTTCGTAGTCTTTTCCCTCTCCCTCTGGCTTGGGGCGATACATGTCAGTATGCAAGGTTGATGTTAGTTCGCCCATATTTTTAGGATAAATTGTTAAATCTATTTTCAAATATCTTCTTTAACTCAATTTCTGTATATGGCAATATCACCGCGTCTTCGACTCGGCCATATTTATTCAACCCATAGCTATAAGCAAAGGCCAAATAGGGTATAAGTAAATCTTTGTATTGTATGCGGCCAATCTTTTCTAATACTTTTTCATCAAAACCGCCATTAAAAATAACGTCAAAAGCGTAAAGTTCTTTCCAACCGCCTTGTCCGTCAGGGCCAAGGGTTATGGAAGCGACATTCATGCTGTTTAGGATTATTTTTTCTGATAATTCATATTCATCCGGAAAATCTTCCTTAATCAATTCCCGAATCGCCCCGACCATTCTAGTCGTATATTCTAGAGAAAACCCCGTCAAGGTCTTCATGCCCAAATAGACTATTACCAAGGCGAATTTTAATAACATGCAGGGGATTAATTTTTTCTCCGCCAACAGTTTAGTAATTATTTCTGGCTCTATTGTTATTTTGTATCCTTCCCCCACTAATGAACCCTCCTCTACTGTCAAGCGTACCCGCTCGTTTTCTTCGTCGACCAGCCAAAATAATTGACTACCCAGCTCCTTTTCATCATTCCACGCTCCCGGTATGCCCTCAAATTTATCCAAAGCCCTTGATCGAAAACTTTTATCAAAGATCATTTGATAAATAAAACTTTGTGGTTCGTTTTTAATTAAATTTATCAAATAATCAACAAAAACCGTATCCTCAATTATTACCAAATTAGCAGTTTTTTCCCGAGCCTCAAGTGAAAACAACTTTTTCCACAAATAAAAATTTATCTTGGTCATCTGGTCGCCAAGGTATTGACATCCTGAAGTGTCAATTCTTCTGATCCCCGTCGTTATTTCTTCTAAAAATTTTTGTTCCTCTGTATCAAACAGGTGCCACTGATGTTTTTCTTTTAATCTTCCAGCAATATCAAAATCATACTTCGGCATGCCCCACATTAGCTTGTGCCCATATTTTTTGGGGAATAAATTAATTTTTTTATCATGCAAAATTATTCCTCTTTTATGGAATGGGTCATTAAAGGGTACATTGGAGGTGGCAAAAGTCAAAATATCGCCAAACTGTTCACGGTGGTATAATTTATAAAAATTAGTCAGCGCATGGAGGGAAGTTAAAATTGGATGATTCAAAATTCCATGATGATCCATACTGCCGGCTACCAGTCCCGTATTATCATCTATCCGCAGATCAATGTTTTTTCTTTCCTCTTGGTTAAAAATAGTGTCTACTTTTTTTCGGATTATTTTTTTTAGATATTTTTGCCTTTCAATATAGGTAGCCGGGGCTTGGTAAGTATTGATGCGTCGCGAATATTCATCCAGATTTTCCTCACTACGAAAAAACTGTGCCAAAGTCGGCATCAGTTCCACCACCAAATTTGCTATTTTATTCAACCCCGGGTCATCGTAAAATTTTTCCATATTTTTGGCGGCCCGTGAGGGAATTAAACCCCCGTCTCCCTAAAAACATTAGGGTATCCTAAACACTAGACGAACAGGCCAGGTTTGTAATAAATCTACTATTTTTTGAGTAACATTTCAAGGGGCAGGTACCCTTTGTCATTAGCGAGCCTCTCGTGAAAAAATTTTTTATTTTTCCAATATACTTTATAAATATTGGATTTATTGTTATTTTTTATGATTTTAAATTTATCATCGATTATTTCTATGGCGCAGTAATCATCGGTCGCAATAGCTACTCTAGAGTCGTGTCGCAAGATTCTTTTTAAATGAGCCTTGCGGCTGGCATCTGATTTATAATGTGGAGAAAAAATCGCTTTTATAAATCCCAAACCTTGAACCTTTATCAAGCCAGCTTGCGGATTATTTTTTCTTCTAGAGTCAGAATTTCCACCATCAAACCAACAAATTCCCCCGGCACTCACTCCAGCCAAAACGGTATTCTTTCCAGCCGCTAAACACAACAATTTGTCGATCCCATATTTTCTCCATAGGTGCATCATTTTTAAAGTATCACCCCCACCCACATAAATAATATCGGCCTTGAGAATTTTATCGCGCGCCTCTTTATGAGAATAGCGCCCCGCGGTTAAATATAATACTTGGATCTTGCAGCCAAAAATTATGTTAAAATATCTGCTGATGCACCCTACATAATCTGCCGAGTCAAGAGAAGCGGTAGGGATAAATAAAAGAGTCGGTCTTTTTTTCCCGCACAATTTCACCAGCTCTTTATCAGCATTAAAGGTCCCAATCAGATTTTTGGTAATTTTTTTATTTGACAACGCCGGGGTGGCAACTTTACTGCAACTAATAGCGACTATTTTTGACATAAAATTTATTTTATTTTTCTCACCACTCCCTCGTCCGCATCCACCTCCACCAGATCACCGTCGCGCAGTATTTGTGTGGCAATTTTTGTACCCACAACACAGGGCTTTTTTAACTCCCGAGCCACAATAGCGGCATGCGAAGTAATTCCGCCGACCATCAGTTATAAAAGCCGCCGCCAGTTCCATAGCTGGTAGTAATTGCGGGCTCGTTGCAATGGAAACCAATATATCGCCACGTTTAATTTTAGCATTATGCTGTGGTCCAAATAATAGCTTCACGTAACCACGAACTTTGCCAGGTTGTGCTATTTGACCAGTCACCACCATTTGCTTTTTTAGCTTATTATATTCTCGGTTGCCATTTTTATAAAGGAATTCATCTACCTTATTCTTGCCACAAATAACCTTATAGCTATCAGCCATATGTGGTATAAACAAAGAATACTCCCAACGTTCGTACAGCGATTCTGCTAGTTCTTGGGGTTTTTCAATAATGTTTATTATCTCTTTGATACTGAATGTTTCTAAATACTTTGCCGGCACGCCCCATCTCTTTGCCAGTAAATCAATGACACGATTAACTATCACATATAGTGATTGCCTAGAATCGGCTCTTCGCGCTTTAATATTCGCCAGACATTTATATATATCTAATATTTTTTTTCGGTTGTTGTTAGCGCTAGCTCCCTCAGTAGTATATTTTTCTTTATACCTTTGCTGGTATCAATATACACTGCCTGCTGACGAATGTCTTTTATTTGTTTTAGACTAAGTCCTCGGCCAATATACCCCTGATCAAGCCAGAAGTATTTATTTTTTAAATACTTATCGTTTTTAGATAAGGCGATCTCTCTATGAGCCCTCGTTGTTAAGTTGTTTTCCATATCATTTATTAAAGTCTCAAGGTAAACACCCGCAGGATATTTTAAAGGCGACCGGCGCGAAAAAATCCCCATTATTTTATCGGAAATTTGTCCATTGATATCAGAGAAAGCCACAGCCATACCCCAGGTTGCCAAATTCATTTGCA
>DAOOPA010000026.1:0-11714 GCA_035388025.1 bacterium | reverse complement strand
ATATTCCACTGCTACCGGCTATTACGGCACCCTAACCGAGAGCTCTGTCAAACAATTCCAGAAAGACCGCCAGATCACTCCGACTGGCACAGTCGGACCTAAGACCAGAGAAGTATTGAATGGGATGAGATAAGACAAAGAACTAAAAGGACAGTTTTTGAAATAAGAACGCCAATCAACTAATCACAAATCCCAGCCCCTATTGGAGCTGGGATTATATATTGTTTATTATCAACTGATGATTATTTCACGCTTACAAACTTTGTGGCTTTCAGTTTGCCATTAAATTTCATGACCTTTTTGGTGAGAAATTCTACTTTGCCGTCTTTCATGGAGTAGATAGTATCATCGCCGCCCTTCTTGGTATTCAGACCCGGATGGATTTTTGTACCTTTTTGGCGAACTAAAATATTACCGGCCCCCACTTTTTCACCGGCTGTCGCCTTGACTCCTAGTCTTTTAGAAACAGAATCTCGTCCTAGCTTGGTAGAGCCGCCTGCTTTTCGATGCGCCATATGTTATTGGTTAGTGGTTATTGATTAAAAACATTATATCAAGACTCGTATTTGCTGTCAATGTTTTGCTAAAAGGGGATATATCGGCTCTCCCAATCGCCCAGAGGCGCTTTTTTTGCGCTCGACCGCTGATTTATTTTTTCCCAAGTTGCCATATCAACAACTTCAGAAACCGTTTGGCTCTTGAGCCCATTCAATATTTCTATGTCTCTTAGCGCATTATAAAAATTATAATACAAAAACAACCCGGTCAAAATAACGGCGATAATGCTTAGGGCCAAAGCCAAGCCACTGGCGCTTTCGGCCACAGCGGTCAATTTTTTGACAATAAATTTTTGTTTTTTACCCATAATTATCTGTTATTTCCAGTAAGTCGCACCATTCAATTTGGCCGAAATTATATTTTGGGTATTGGTTTCCGCCCCCGCTTCTTCTTGATATGCTTGAGTGCTTGCTTGTCTTAGCTCTCTGGGGTTGCCGCTGCTAAAATCAATTCGCGCTATGTCCACATAATAAGGCAATCTTTCCAACGCGTTAATATAAGCCATTATTTCTTTTAAGTCGCCGTTGATTTTTAGCTCGAGCGGGATAGTCTTAATGCTATTTTTTTCCTCGCCGAGCTCATTGTTGAAATCAATCGCTTGCTCAACATTGTTGGCCGCCGCCGCTTGCTCCAGATCGGTAATAAAATTTAATTCTTCGCCTTTCTTTAGGTAAGCCTCATCCAAAAGATGCAGGTTGCCCTCTATTAATTCAAGATTTTTTTGATTTTTGTCAACATTTTGTCCGCGGGCCAAAAGCTCGCTCATGGCTTGCCGACTTTGAACAACGATTTGTTTGTCCTGTCTTAGATTTTTAGCCGTCGGCCAGATTAGCAAGACAACAAGTCCGATAATCAGACCAGGTAGCAAAACTAGAAGTATGAGATTATTTTTCTTCATATGGTTAATTGTTCAGCCTTAGTTTGGCTTCCAGCGTGAAAGCGATTTCTTTCGGTTTGAGCAAATTGGAGACCGGGGCGCTTACTTTTTCTATTATTTCCGCTTCGTTCAATTGGTTTTCTAGTAATAAATATTGATCGCGCGTGTCCGCCAGGCCGCTTATCTTCAAAAGCTGATTATCTCGATCCATTTCCAGACGATAGACTTTGATTCCTTCTGGTATTAATAGCAAAATATCATTTAGCGTTTGAGACCATTTTATATAATTGTTTTGTATCTGGGAGACCTCTGCCATCTTTTTGTTTATTTCTCCCGTTCTCTCTTCTTCTTGCGAGGAGCCGCTTTCGCGCAAACCTCCCACTTGGTGCGCCAGATACTGACCGCTGGCTACGAAAACCACCGCCACTGCGGCTACGGTTATTGTCAAAAGAATCAGCCCATTGGTCAGGGCGATGATCGTTGTATTTTTTCTGATTTGTTGTTTGGCCTCATCCGCCAAGAGATTCAGGCGCATCATAATTTTAATCAACAAAATTTCTCAAAGCCAGGCCGATAGCTGTTGTAAAAGACAACAAGTCTTCTCGCCGACTTTTCTTTATTTCCAAATTGATCAAGGGATCCCCATAATCAACCGGCCGTCCCAGTTTTTCGTGCAGGGTTTTATCCAGATTGACCATATTTGCGCCCCCACCGCCCAAGAGTATGGACAGATTGTTTGTTTCTTGATTGAAGTGGGTTTGATAAAAGTTATCCGCGTTGACAATCTCATTGGCCAGATCGCTGATTGTTTCGCTAATAATTTTCATCGTAGCTCCTTTGCATTTTTTGGGGTTGGTGCCGCAGATGATTTTAGCCTTTTCCGCTTCTGTTGTAGATAGCTTCAGTTGCTCGCTTATTTTAGCAGTAATTTTTTGTCCGGAAATATTGGGCAAGCTATTGGTAAATTGGATCATGCCGTGATCCATAAAAATCACACTGGTTCTGGTGGCGCCGAGATCCATAATAATCTGCGGTGTTTTGTCCGTAGTTTTATTTTCTTTTTGCTGTTCTTCTTTTTTTCTTTTCCACCAATTAACATTGTTTTCTTTATTTTTCGCCGGCAACAGGCAACGGGCTATGGCCTGGGCCTCTATTTCCAAAGCCACCGGCACTAGCCCCGACATTTCCGCTACTTTGACATATTCGTCGCTCACTGTCTTGGGTACGGCCCCGACCAGAAACTTTTTATGTTGCTTGTTTGCTCCAATCTCTTGCCAATCAATCTGCATTGTCTCTGAAGCTATCGGCACATGGCGCGGCAGTTCTTCCAAGATGGCTTCTTCGGCCGTTGAGTCGTCAACCGCCGCCTCAATCACTTTTATAAAAGTTTTCGTTTCCGGCAGGGACATAACCGCGTAGCGGGTGGAGAATTTTTGAGGCGAATTCTTTAACAGTTGCTTGATGATCTCTCCCAGCGCTTCTCTGTCTTTGATCGCGTCATCTTCAATCAATCCCGCCGGCAATTCGGCGGAATTTATCGCTCGGATATATTTGCGTTCGCCCCTTTTTTCTATCTGTACCGCCTTGACGGACAAGTCAGAAATATCCAAACCGAGTATTGTTTTTGGTGAAGTGATGAATTGCATTCAATTTTATTAAAATTATGTTTCTATTATTGCCAGTCTTTTTTAGCGCCTTACTTTAATTTTCTGTCACCTCTTCCCATTTGATCAATTTTGGATCACCGGTGGCCGGGAAATCTGGTGGTGGATTGTAAGCCAAATTCGGGTCGTAGACGGCATTTGTGTTTTCATAGCCGGAAATTGGGTTTCCCTCATCGTCAACCCAACTCCAAGTCCAGATATCATTGGAAATTATTGATCCATAAATGGTGATGTTTTCTCTGGAAATATAGCCCTTGGCATTAGCCGGAACCGGATGACTGCAATCGTTGCCATAACAGTAATGTTTTCTAAAAACCCGCCCTTTTTGAGCGAGGAGGACGGCATCTATTTCTATATTGTCATCTGCTTCGTAAAGCGGAATAACTATATTCGTCTGAGAAACCAGCCCTAGAGAATTGGTGCTATTTTTTTGGTTATAGACTAGATTGCCGTTGATTATGATTTTTGATTTATTGCTGGATACCGGAAATTTGGCCGAGGCCAAAGTCACACTGCCATTAATTACTCCCTCCACCCAGACATCATCCTCTACAAAAATTATACCACAACTAGCGGGGAGTGCGTAGTTGCCTTCAAACTCTTCATTTTTTATATCGTCAGTATCACGTACCCAATCATCGCCATCATAACCCCAAACCGGATTTTCCAACTGTTTCACCCGATAGACATCAAAGGTGCCATTATTTTTGAAAATTATATGGTAGCCCAGGCCTCGCTGTGACCAGTAGCAATCAGTTGCCGGCGCGCAAACTACGGTCTTGGCTTTATCAGCCAGATTGCGGATATCAGTTGTGATCGCGTTGAAATCAATATTATCATAAGGATAGACCCACAAACTCTGATCACCGCCTTCGCCCCAGACACCCGGACAAGAGCACCCCTGGCCGTTTATCCACAAACAGCCGTGCCCCAAAATGTTGCAGTTTGCTTGAGTGCAACCATGTTCTGGGCCGCAGATATAGGTTGGTTGGTTTGAGGTTGTTAGACTGTCATTATAGCCGTCCATCCTGATTCCCCAATTGGAATGAACCGGTCCGTGGAGTGTTTCATTTTCTCCAAACCAGGCATTGGCATTGGTTAGAAAAGCAAAGGAAGCCAGAGAAGATTTTCCATATTTGACCCGGACTTTTCTTTTTATATTGGAATCATCGTTCACCCAGCCGGTAGATTCAATAGTCGCCGTGTTGGAACAAGATTCATCGGTGGAAATTATATCTAAAGAAAAATGACCGATGGTATTGCCCAGGTTGTCTTTATAGTCATGAATATATGGTCCTGGCTGTCCGGTGCCGTCTTGATAATCCTCTGGGGCGTGGGCCAGATGCCAACGGTAGTAATTTACTCCGGCTTCGGCCGCCGCCAGAGCTTTCTGCCAATTTATTTTTTTTATTCCCAGCTTATGCTGGGCGGCAATCACGCTGGCAATACCCATCGCGGTCACAGTGAAAAGAGCAGTAAAGACCAATGCCATCATGAGCATTTCTCCCCGTTGATTTAATTGGTTCTTTTTATTTGCGAGCATAGGTAAATCATTAAAGCATTAAGACGCCAGATCATTAAAGTAATATTTATTTTAATGTTTTAATACTTTTATGTTTATTATATCATATTTCTCCATTTGTGTTATAATAATTAAGTCCGCCGTATTTCTTTTGCCACGCTCGGAATCAAAATATTTTTGTAGTTATAAATTTTTATAACCAATGAAAAATCTCTCCGGCAAAAAAATATTGATTATTATCGCCTATCAGGATTTCCAAGATGATGAGTACCGGATTGTTTTTGAGCGCCTGTCCTTGCTCGGCGCTGAGGTAGATGTTGCCAGCTCAAGTATCGGACAAGCCAGGGGCATAAAAGGCGCCGTTGTCAATTGTAGTCTCTTGGTGGCGGATGTGGATCCTTATCAATATGACGCGGTGATTTTTATTGGCGGCCCGGGCTCGATAGAATATCAAACCGATGAATCAGCCTTGGCGCTCGTACGCCGACTCAGTCAGCAGAAAAAAATTATTGGGGCCATTTGTCTAGCTCCTTTGATTTTGGCCAAAGCCAATATTATCCGCGGCCGGGAGGCTACGGTCTGGGCTGATTATGAAGACGAGAATATAGGAGAGCTCACTTCGGCCGGCGCCAAATATACTGGCCAACCAGTCGTTGTGGATAAAAAAATTGTTACTGCCAATGGTCCCGAAGTCGCCACCGAGTTTGCCGACGCCATCGCCAAAGAGTTGTAGGCCATTTTTTCATTTTTATAAGTAGCATAAAAGGGCTGTGTTGTTGCATGCCCTTTTTTATTTTTTAGATGGTGGCATTCCGGAATGTCGCCTTTATTTTTTTAGCCAAAAGAAAAACCGCCAACAATAATTTGATTTACTGTGACGGTTTTTTAGAGAGAGAAAGGATCAAGGAGTTTTCCTTGTGCGGCGATTCGTGAGTATTTTTTTAAAATACCAACTTCTCGCCAAGGGGTTAATCTCCCTCGCCAAAGGCGACTTTCTCTTTATCTCTTCAGAGGATTTAGGTTGTTTTGAGTCCATACGGACTCCTCTGAAGGCTCTTTTGGGGCTACTAGATTACGGGTGTGAACCTAGTAAGATTTTTTAAGGCTATGGTCTTTTGGGCCGATGCCTTTTATAACAATCTGGCAACCATCATATTCATGCCAGGGCCGGCACAGCTAGCCGCTATTTTTTGGCGCAGGATTGACGATTTATCCGCTGATAACAGCTGCTTGACTTGGGGTTGCACAGCTGCTATGGTGCCAGGAACCAGAATGTGGTCACAATATTTTTCCGCCCCAGGTGGCAATATAGAGAATAGCCGTGTGAGAACCTGCCCACTGCCAGTGATTTTTATTTTTCCGCCCTGTGCCTCAAAGTTAAGATCTGATAGCATGATCACATCCTCCATAATGAAGTGCGTTTCCCTGCCAATTTGACAGGACTGTTTTTAAAGAATTTTTTCCCCTTCCTGTTTTGTTTTTTGGAGTTTGGTTTGTTTTTTAACTTTGGGAAACAACTTGCTATTTCCCAGAGTCAAAAACCAATCTATTCTTGTTTTCTTGTGTTTTTATGTTTTATTTGTATATTCGTAAGAGATTAGTATATTCGTAGGTAATAAAAAAATCGGACCTTTATCAGTGCCCGATTTCAGATTAATTTCAGTTCTTAACCCAAAATCAGGCCAGTCCGACCAACAAAATAACGACCAAAATTAAACCAACTAGATTGGTATTCACGACGGTATTCACTTGGTTTATTCTGGTATTCATAAATTATGGATTTATTATACTCCAAAAAGAAAATTCGTCAATCAAATATTTTTTGGCTAATATAAAAGATTATCAAAGCTAATTATTAGAAGCTAGAAATTTTATCAGGGTTTTTCCACAGATATTAGCCAAATAATTTTCTCGCCCGTCTCTTTCTATATTGCTTTATAATAAATAAAATCACGCCCGCCACCACCAAAACCGCGATGGCCAGATCAAAATTATGTAATTTAGCTTTAATTAATTCCCAATTATCACCCATCTTCACGCCGAGCCAGGTAAACAAAAATGACCAGGGCAAAGCCCCAAACAGAGTAAAAAGGGAAAACTTCTTGATATCCATTTTGGCCACGCCAGCTGGGAAAGAAATATAAGTTCGGACAACCGGCAAGAGCCGGCCGGCAAAAACCACCAATTCTCCATGTCTGGCAAACCATTTTTCGCTCAAATCCAAATCATGCTTGTTCAAAAAAATATATTTGCCGTACCTTTCAATCAGCGGCCGTCCGCCTTTATAGCCAATATAATAAGCGAGGAGCGAACCAGCCAAATTGCCAGCTCCGCCCAGAATCACCACCGGCCAAAAAGACATTTTACCGAGCGCCACCAGAAAGCCCGAGAATGGCATGATCACTTCCGAAGGCATGAGAATGCCACAACTCTCCACTGCCATCAGTAAAAACACGCCGCCATAACCGAGAGCGTCGATGATCTGGATCACCAGTTGGGCCAGAAAGTCAATGAGGGCTGTGATCATAGAATAGATTGTTTACAATAAAACGCCAAGCACCAAATTCAAAGCACAAAATAAATTTTAATCCCCAATTATGAATCAGCATATTTGGGATTTTGAACTTGGTGCTTATTTTGTGCTTTGTGCTTGAGATTTGGTGCTTATTTATACAGTTAATTTTATCAACTTCCACCCCATTTGACAACTTTTCACCAGCCTGCTATCCTGTGACTATGACTATCCGTTTACAAAACTTTTATTGGTTTTACTTTACTGGCCATTCGGATCAGTCATTTTCTATTTTGTAAAAAACAAGAATACAAGAAAACAAGAATAAAAATAGAAATAAAAAGTAATTACTGACTGGTCCGACAACGACCGGTTTTTTAGTTTTATAAACGAGGAGGGCTATCTCATGGCTACCGACGAAGAAGCTCTGGTGAAAAAAATTAGCACCTTAGCTGGGATCGACGAGAAAGATGCCGAAGGTATTATTAAGGCTGTGGTTGAATCACAGCGCGTTGCTCTCGAAGATGAACGGAAACGCGTAATAGCTGGCGGCGGCGAGAGTGGTGCCTGGCATCATCTTGGCGACTGAACTTTGGGTAAATCGGGGCGAAAACAAATCATCGTTTCCGCCCCCCTTATTTCCATTTATTACAATTTATTTCTCTTATTATTAATTGTTGATTGTTTATTGTTTACTGATTCAGACTTTTCCACAACTCCCTTGACCTTTCTTCTATATTTGGGTATATTTAAAAGAAGTATATGAACATCAATCTATCCAATAGAATAACCTGGGGTATGAACTTTATTTTGAAGTTTAATTTTGACTTTGGTTTACGGGGATAAATTGCGAAAATAATTACGATTCAATCCCCGCACAAAACCGGGGATTTTAAATTTTGTTTTTCAAATCTGGCCGTCAAATCATCGATGATGGCCAGACCCAAAAACAAAACCCCAAAAGCGTTAAGGAGGTGAACACCCTAATGCAAAAATCACCAAGGGCAAGACGATCCCAAATTGCTCTGACGGTCGTGAGTATCGTTATCACGGAACCAACCGCCGGGATCGGTGGTGGCCACGACCAGTGTTGCTGACGTGGCCAAAAGGGGCGAAACATTTCCATCGTTTCGCCCCGATATTTTTTATAATCAACCTTGGTTTTTTTACGCTTGTTTATTATAGATCAGGCGCAAAAAAGTCAAAAATTAAAAACACATAGTATAGGAAGGAGAAAAGGATGGACAATGCCCAATATATTAAATTGATGCCGGACGCCATTTTTAAAAAGCGTTATGACCAGTGGTTTCTAATTCACACTCAAAACCCATCTCAACGGTTATTAGTAAAAGATGGGGCAGAACTGGTTCTCACCTCATTGTTCCGTGGGCGGAGTGTCGGCCAAGTGGCCTGGCAGTTTGGCCTAAACAAAGACGGATTGTTGGTTTTTTTAAAAAATCTAAATCGAATGACCAGAAGAAAGATTATCAATTTTTCCGATCAATCTGCCAAATCTCGATACTTTGATTTAGACCCACCGCTGGATAGCTTGAGTTGTCTCATCACCAACCGATGCAACCTAGGCTGTCGGCACTGTTATCTCGATAGTGGCCCCTCAACCACTGAGCTACGAGTTAACCAATGGATTAATGTTATTGACCAATTCGTTGGCCTCGGTGGTTTCCTTTTGAACATCACCGGCGGTGAGCCGTTGATGTATCCGGGCTTTTGGGATCTGGCTGATTTTTTAAAAAATGTCCCAGCATTAAAAAATTTGAATACTAATGGGACATTGATTGGCCCGCAGTATCTGTCTGCGCTCAAGGCCTCATTTGATTCGGTGCAGGTGAGCATTGACGGTGCCAATGCGAAGGTGCACGACTTATTTCGTGGTCAAAAAAACGCTTTTCAAAAAACTACCACGGCTGTACGGCTGATGGTGGAAGCTGGCATAGTCGTTAATGTGGCGTTTTGTCTAACGCCGCTCAATGTCGGTCAAGTTGAGCGGATGGTGGAACTCTGCCAGAAGCTGGGCGTAAACCGATTGTCAATTTCTTTGGCTGAAAATATCGGTCGAGGGGTTGAGAATTGTATTATGCCCGCAGTCTCGGGCAATAGTTCGTTTCTAGCGCAGGTATTCAGCTTGACGATACGTTTGGCGGGATTAAATACCAGTAATCTAAAGCTTACCCTGCCGTTTCAAACCGGGGAGGGGCCGGAAAAGCAGTTCATATGTTCCGGCGACCATACGCAAGTGGCGTATATCACCGCGGACGGCTATGTCACGCCGTGTGACAAATTGCCGACAGACAAGTTCGGATGTGGCAATATTTGGTATCAGTCATTGAAAGATATCTGGACCTCTCCCAAGATGACGGGTTTCAAGTGCCGGATTCTGCGCCAGATACCCCAATGTACCAACTGTCGTCTATTGGCTTTTTGCCCTGGCCATTGCGCGGCCAGAGCCCATGCCAACTGCGGCGATATAAATGGCGAAGATAGGTTGGCCTGTTATTTCGCTCATCGGGTACAAGCCGCATGTACCAAAAAATAAATTTTATTTTTATTAAATGCACTTAAACACGCCCAGACAAGGAGGTCAGGGCGTTTTTTATTTCCCCATTTCTTGACAGATCACTTTTTTTTAATTATTATAAATTACACCCAATCCACATTTCGGACCATAAAACAAAAAAGGAAAAAAAATGAGAAAGTTACAAAGGGGCCACTGCGGCCACAAAACCGGTTTGTGACCTCCCTGGGGTCGCAAAAAAGGGGACGCAATCACGTGATGCGCCCCTTTATTTATTTATCCCTCTAATATTTTTTTCATTTCAACAATATTGTGGGCATCAACAGACCCGCCCTTACTAATTCCAGTGATTCCACATACTTGCAGATCCGGCAAGAGCATGCTAGTAACCTCGCCATCCCAATGCTCATTACCAACCACCGAGTACTCAAATCCACCTCGGCACCAGGCGGCAATCGGACAACTCAGGCAATCTTTTATCCACTCCAGCGGGATATTTTTATATTGCTGGAAGCCTAGACTGCCCCAGATCTCGGCGATCCTTTCCCCGAGATTTTTTGCCCATCCACCGCTCTGGCTCCAGAGATGGTGGTGTTTAAATAGCATCCATTGCATGCCGTTTATTTTTAGACCCCCGAACGTATCGATAACAAGAATCCGTCGATCGCGGGGGAAGGCCGTTAATCCCGAGAGGTCATTAACCGGAAACAGATTCTGGGGATCAATTAACTTTTCGTCTGGATTTATTTCCCCGCAACTTGGGAGAGAAACCGATGGTGATTTTCGATCCCCATCTTCCAACCACTGTTTCAGGAAAGCGACGGATGCCTCGTGGATCTGTTGGGGAGAGGGGAGTAGTTCTGGATTTTCTTTCATCCGCCCCACTTTTTCGAGTTGATACACAACCCACTCGACCCAGGACTCGCCAAACTCATTTTTCAGCAATACGTACATCGGCCACAGGTCTCCCAGGTTTCCAGTATGAACTGCTGTGCTAATCAAGATTGGGAATTTTTTTTGGGCGAATTTCCGCATGGTCATGATGATTTTTTGAAAAAATGCATCATCGCTCCCAGAACACGGCCGGCGCAGTAAGCCATTTATTTTAGCTGTGGATCCTTCCAGGCTGAAATGTATCGTTGGCAAGTTGCCAGCCATAATTTCAGCCAGCTTGTCGGCCTGCCACGACTCAAAACTAGTGACCTCACAGTGAATATGGAGATCAATAGCTTTCTCCGCGGCCAACTCGGCGATCGCTCTGGTGGCTGGCCAGCCGTGCTTTCCGAATGGCGCACCACTCAAACGGATTTTGAGGACAGACCATTGATCCGCCCATTTGGCCACCTCTAGCCACCTTTCAGGCGTCATCAGATAGTCTTCCATTCTGACGCCGGGGAATTGTTCCTGGAACCGAGCGGCCACATTCGCGAGAAAACAGTGAAGGCAGTTATTGCCGCACAGCCCGCCGTTGGGGTGAATCGGCGCGCCGAGTTCCAGCACCAGTTCCTTCATATGGGGTGTTACGAATCCAGAACGAGTCACCGCTTCGATAAAGCCAGTATTTGTAAAAATGAATGGCTTTTCTCCAGTATCTGCTTCGATCATCCCCAACACCCTCATTAAAATTTTGCGCAGGAGACTTATAGTTATACCGCCGGCTGGCTCTTCCCCCAGAAAATCTCCCAGCCCAGCCAGATCTTCCGCACTGGCCTGTCCCAGTAATTTTTCCAGTCGGCCAAAAGTCATCTGGCCATCCTGGAAAAGAATGAGCTGGAACAGATTAGACAATGCTGGTATCAACGACCAGCGCTGTCCTTTGAAATACAGAATCGTATCATAGGCGGTAAGATTACCTGCTTGATCCATGTTCGTCACTTCCCAAAACATTAACCTCGGGTTAATCTTCATTCCTAACATCGCACGCCTCCACAATATAATTAATTTGTTGCATTGTTTGCTTTTTATTTTCTCTCAATTATATTAGTATTTTTTATGGAGCTTGCATAGAACAGCATAAACATTTATGCTGAAAATATGGCAGGCAAATT
>DAOOPA010000025.1:0-12321 GCA_035388025.1 bacterium | reverse complement strand
AGGAAAATCATTAAAAAATATCAAATTGTGTAGAGCTGTTCTATGCAAGCACCATTTTTAATTTTCAATTTTTAATTTTTAAATAAGTTCAATTTTAAAATGCTAAAACCCCCTTAAAACATCATTTTCAGCTTTTGATTTTGAGCTTTATTGGAAATTTGGATTTTGGATTTTTTAATTCCCAGTTGCCTATTTATTTCCCCAACTTCTTGTATAACTCCACCCACTCTTCTACTCCCAGATCTTCGGCTCGGACTTTGGGGCTTAGTCCCAGCTGGTCCAAAACATCCAAAACCATTTCTTCCTCATACACGTTCCGCAAATTATTCTTGAGCATCTTCCGCTTCCCGCTAAATCCCACTTTCACTAGTTTAAAAAAATCTTGTTCCTTCTCTTTTGTTTTAATGCTTTTATGCTTTAATGTTTTAATGCGCAACACCACGGAATCCACCTCGGGCCTCGGCCAAAAATTTTCTTTACCCACGATCGCGATAATCTCCGGCTGACTATAATATTGGACCATGACCGCCAAAACCGACATCTCACCCGGCTTGGCGCAAATCCTCTCCCCTACTTCTTTCTGCACCATCAAAACCATCTCGCTTGGCGCGTGAGTTTCCCCTCCTGCCCGCCTGTCCGCCAAATTAGTGGAAGGAGGGATGGCCGCCGTAGTGAATGCGGAAGCTGACAGGGTGGTGGGAGCACCTTCCAAAAGCAGTCTCAAAATATGCGACGTAATCTGATACGGCAAATTCGCCACCACCTTATACTCCCCATTTCCCAACAATTTAACAATTTGACCATTTAACAATTTGATAATATCTCCCTCTATTAATTCCAAATTTTTCACTCCCTTAAATTTATCCGACAAATAACCAAACAACTTTCTGTCCAACTCTACCGCCACCACTATGCCCGCTCTCTCCACCAATTTCTCTGTTAAGACTCCCAATCCCGGGCCAATCTCCAAAACCGCATCTTTTTGATTCAACTCCGCCGCCCCTGCAATCTGGTCTAATATTTTCTCGCTCACCAAAAAATTCTGCCCCTTGCTCTTGGTCGGGACAATCTCCAGTTGTCGACATAAATCTTTTGTTTGTTCTAATAAAATCTGGTTCATAAATTTAAAATAAATCCCTCCCCCGCAGGGGGATACCTTAATTTTGACTTTCGCCTTTTGAATTTTGACTTATTATTCTATACTTATTATACCTTATTTACCACCAACCACCCAAACTCCAAATTATGTTTATTTTAATCAACAAGCCTTCTGGCCCCACTTCCCACGATATTATCAGTCGCCTTCGAAAAATTACCGGCGAAAAGCGCATCGGCCACGCCGGCACCCTGGATCCTTTTGCCGACGGTCTTTTGATTTGTGCTCTTGGCCGCGAATCAACTCGTCTTTTGGATAATTTTCTCAAGCTGGACAAAACTTACTTGGCTACCCTCCAACTTGGCACCACTTCCGACACCTACGACCGCACGGGAAAAATTAACGTTCCCCCCTATTTAGGGAGAGCCTGCCCGCCATTAGCTTCGCCTTCAGGCGATAGCAGGCGGGTGCCGAGCGCGAACAAAGCAGAGGGGTATCGTCTCCCAACCAAACGCTTAATTTCTTCCACTCTCCAAAAATTCCTCGGCCCCCAACTCCAGACCCCGCCTATTTTCTCTGCCAAAAAAATACACGGCCAAAAAGCCTATGACTTGGCCAGAAAAAACAAACCAGTCGCCCTTCAACCCAATAAAATCACTATCTATAATATAAAAATAAAAAAATTAGAAATTAGAAATTCCAAATTAGAAATTGAAGTGTCTTGCTCTTCCGGTACCTACATCCGCTCACTGGCCCACGATCTCGGCCAAGCCCTTGGTTGCGGCGCCTACTTAGAAGCATTGGTTCGCACCAGAATCGGCGATTACACTCTCAAAAACGCCATCTCCCTAGACCAACTCACCCCTGACAACTGGCGCGATTACACTCTGCCCAGCTTGCCGCTTCCAACAACGCGTAGCCGAGTACTCGTTTTTGGCGCTTTTGATCTACTGCATCCTGGCCACCTCCATTTTCTCCGCCAAGCCAAAAAACTGGGTGATGAACTCCATGTCGTTATCGCCCGCGATCAAAATGTCAAAAGCATCAAACGTTGTCTCCCATCAAACGATGAACTGCGCCGTCTGGCGGCCGTCAAAGCCTCTACTCTTTCCGATCAAGTCATGCTCGGCCAGCTGGACTTGGCTCGACGCTTTCGCGTAATTGGCAAAATAAAACCGGATATTATTGCTTTGGGCTATGACCAAAAAATAGATATCCAAGCGCTCCAAGCCAAAATCAATCACTACCATCTGGCGACCAAAATTGTGCGCCTCCAAGCCTATCACCCTGAAATTTACAAGACTTCCATTTTAAAAAAGTCCCGCCCCCTTGCCAAAAACCCCTCACTGTGATAACCTATCTTTAACCTTATTTAACTTTATTAACTTATTTAACTTGTTTAACTTATTTAACTTGTTTAACTTAAATCTATGCCTCATCTCAAACAATCCGCCAAGCGTCTGCGCCAATCAACCAAGAAAGCCGCCGTCAATAAAAAGATTAAAGACGGCCTAGACTATTTATTCCATCAATTCAAAAAATCCCTAGCAACGGAAGACCGTGCCAGGGCTGGCGATATTGCCAAACAACTGACCAAGGCTATAGACAAAGCGGCCGAAAAACACGTTTATCACAAAAACAACGCCGCCCGTCAGAAATCCAGATTGATGAAAAAACTGAACAGTACCACGACCAAAAAATAATTTTGCATCAAATCAATAAGGACTGTCATGCTACCGCAGGACAGTCCTTATTTTTATTTTGTCTTTTGCCTTTAACCATTATACCTTCTACTTTTGCCTTTATTTTCCTACCTCTACGACAAACATCTCAAGCATTGCCTCCCCATCTCCTCCGGTTTTCATCTTTACGTCTATTTCTAATAATTTCCGGTAAATCGCCTTCAACTGCTCCAAGGTATATTTCATCGCCTGTCCTTGCGCCTTTTGTACTACAAATGGATGCAGTCCCAAATCGCCCGCCAAAGTCCGACCACCTTTCCCTTCTTCTATGGCCGCTTTCACCTGAATCAAAATCCGAAATTGCCTCACAACCATGGTCAAAAGATAAATCTCATTCACTCCGGCTTCCAAGCTCTGCCGCAACAATTTCAATGCCAACTGGGTATTTTTATTTCCAATGGCATCGGTCAAATTAAAAATATTGTCTTCCACTTTGACCAGAGTACTCTGCTCCAAATCTTCCTTGCCAATCTCTCTGCCTCGGCTCACAGCCAATAATTTATCTATCTCACCCGCCAAGGCCCACAAATTGCCATCAGACTTACTAGCCAAAATATCCGCGTTCAACCGGCTGATTTTCCCTTGGCCCTGCTCTATCCGCGCGACTATCCACCGAGTCAGCTCCGAGCCTTTCAAAATCTCAAATTCTTCTTTAAATTTACTGCCGTCCAAATATTTAAATAAGGCTGTCCGCTTGTCCGGTTCCTCATCCCAAAAAACCAAAATATTATCATCCTGACCATCCCGGTACTTTCCTGCCTTCAAAAGCTCTAGCACTTCCGTTTGTAGCGCTTTTCTTTGCGCTAAAATATTCCTAATCACCACCATTCTTTTCTTGGCCAGAAATGACTGCGTAGCAATCGCCTTGTTGAGATCATTAATATTGATCTTCTCACCGTCCAAACTCATCAAATTCAAACCGGATTTGTCCACCTCGCGGATAAATTTTTCTTTGAACATTTTCAATTTTTCCTTGGACCGAAAACTGTCCGGCCCATATAGAAAGATAATCATAAAACAAGCAAGGCAAGCAGTAAGCTAGGTAAGTAAATCAAAAAAACTAGACAAGGCGCGTGAGTGTCCTACCCTTAGCAAGGGGAGGTGGTCCGATTAATATCGGACCAAAGGGGTATCGTCGCCTTTCCAAATGTATAATTTATTCCTCTCTCTTCTACTTTATCCGATTTCCCCTCCAAAAGCAAACGTCCATAAGCAGTAAGCAATAAGCGAGGTAAGTACTAAGTAATACCCACTTACTGCTTATCTTGCTTACCTCGCTTACTACTTTCTCCGCCAACCCTAGCCAAAGCTTGACAAATATCAGCTTATATGTTAATATAACTTGACCTTAAAATTAGGATAATTATGCCCATTTTATGTTTAAATGCTTAAATGTTTATATGTTTAGATGTTTTGTTCTTATGCTTGGTCTTTGTCCCCCCAAATGCCAGCCATAAAAACAAAAAATAATTGACAACCAAATAAAATGGAGGTGACCTCATGAGAACGAAGTTCTTATGGGCGGTGGTTTTTTTGGGGATGCTGGTGCATTCTCAAGAGGCCGCCTCGCAGAAAGTCGTCGTCAAGGATACATCCAAGGCGACGCTGGTGCCCGTCGATCCGGACACCATTCCAGATTATTTTAACGATGCCCTGGCTGCCTACTTGGGCGATCGTGTTGCACCCGTCTATGATGACCCAAAATGGGAATATGCCCGAATTTTAGGCGAACGGGAAAAAGTCATCATGGCGGTTAGTGCCGAGCGGGAAAAAAGGCGAAAGGCGCGAGAAGCGATCGGAGTTCAATTTACTCCAACCATCCCCGTTTCGACTATGTCGGGTATTAATTACTCCGGAGTCGCCGCTTCACCGCTGTCCCGATATGGCTTGGCCTCGTGGTATGGCCCAGGCTTCCATGGTAGAAAAATGGCCAACGGCAAGGTGTTCAATATGTATGATCCCACATTGGCCGCCAGCCTGATCTACCCGCTGGGTACCCAGCTAATAGTCACTGACACGCGAACCGGTAGATACATTATCGTGACAGTGACTGATCGCGGACCTTATGTCGGCGGGCGTATCATCGACCTGTCTATGGCTGCCGCCCAAGCACTGGCCTCTGATTACGCTATGGTTGGTGTTTTCCCGGTCAGGGTAACTCCCTTACTGGCGACTACTGCCACGAGTAAGCTATTAAGGCCGGTACCGGGCCGAATTAGTCGCTGGCCAGTTGGCCAAGGACCAAGCAGGATCCAACACGGTTATAATGCCGTTGATTTTGACGGCAATACTGGCGATCCTGTCTTAGCCGCCAACTCTGGCCGAGTTGTTTCATCTGGTTGGGACGACGGCTATGGCAATACCATCGTCATCGACCACGGCAACGGTCTGCAGACGATGTATGGTCATCTCAACCAGCGCTTCGTTAAAACCGGTGACTTTGTCTACCAAGGCCAATCCATCGGCACGGTCGGCAACACCGGCCAGTCTCGCGGCTCGCACTTGCATTTTGAGGTGCGCATCAGCGGAACAAAAGTTAATCCACTGGAATTTTAAGTGATAAAAGGAGCACCCCATGAAAAAAATGATCCTTGTTTCGACGGCGCTGGCCCTGGCCTTCTTGGCCGGATGTGCCACCACCTACACTGGGGTTGAACGGCGCAACCCCAAGACCGGCAAGGCGGAGCCGGTCGTCATCGTCCGCGATCGTGGCGATGACGAAGGAAAGATCCGCGCCAAGGCGGAATTCCTTGGCGTGTCGGCTGCCTCGGAGCTAGCCGCCGACACCGCGAAACTTTCCCCCACGGAACGTCTCACCGCGGCCGCCCTAGCCCGAGGAGCCGATGAAACCCGTGCCTTGGCCCGGGTCTTCCGAGAGGCCGGCATCGATTCTTCCCCCACCACCGGATCCCCCACCGCCCCCACCCCCTCCAAAGTCTACACCAAGGACGGCGCCTACTGGCGCTGGTCAGACCAGCCTTGGTGGTACTTCAAGGAGGACACCGCCGGGGCGCACAAGCTCTCACGGGACAACGTCAGGGATTACCTGGCAGCTCCCGACGAAAAGCTTCGCGCCTTAAAAATATGGGGGCTCGTCAACGAATAACCCCCACCCCAAAAAAAGAGACAAAAAAACAGAGCGACTCTAAACCTAGAGCCGCTCTTTCTTTTTGTCTAAAAAATATAGGACTGCCACACGTAGTGGAACGGAGTGTGGCTAGTAGACACGTTGCTGCTAGCCAAACGCCGCTTCGCTTTGTTTGGCACTCCACTATAAACAGTTAATCCCGATTCAAAATAATATTAAACACAATGCTCGTTATCGCGTAAGAAAATATAATCACAATCAGGCCCAAAGCCCCGTTCAAAATCTGTTGTTTTGATTTAGACACGGTTTCCTCATTTCCTCCAGCCATCATCCACTTTATACCGGCAATTACTACCAACACAAAGAATATCACTGCCACAATTCCAAGTAGCCCTTGAATTACCAAAGCCACTACTGCAGTCGGATTAGTATATGCCGGCAAATCAGCGGCGTCTTGAGTGAGTTTCATATTATTTTTGATCACCGATCCCAACCCTGCTTCTACCACCGTCGGCACCAGATTCACCACCGCGGCCAAAAGTAGCACCGCGAAAATAAACTTTTTGTACTTCATAAAATCTGTTGGTTCAACCCTCTGGGTTGAACCTATTAATTTTTTTAAAACTATTATTGATTTAATCGTTCTTATTGGGCGTTGACTCCAAGTACCTGCCTCGCATTGATGCGAGTCAAAACTGGCAACTTGGAGCTAACGTATTACTACAACGCCAACTGCGGAAATGGCTCCATTGCCAAAATCTTTTTTACCTCACTCTTACTCAATACTTTCTTACTCTCCAAAATTTTTACCAATTCCTTGACCTTACCATCTTCTTTGCGCGTCAAAACCACCAAATCACCCCGTAAATCAGCCATCTTATCATCCAAATAATCCTTGGTCACCATCTCAGCTTTCATCGCGGCCATATCTACTTCTACCTTATCCAAGCGCACATCAAATTCCTCATGCGTCACCGCGTTATCCTTGATAAAAGTCACGATTTCCAGAATTTCCCCGGTTTTATCTTGTTTTTTTAGTTTATTATTTTTCATATATCCTAATTTTACCTGCTTAATTCCCTTTTGTAAACATATATTGATCTTATCGCGATTATCTTGCTCTTCACGGTAATAAAATAATATCTTTATACATTATATTTAATACTCTATACTTCTTTCCCCTCTCACCCTTTCAATATCACGCTAAACACAAATTGCGTAATGGCAAAAGAAAAAGCAATAATAATGAGCCCAATCACAGCATTTACCATCAGCTTCTTGGCATCGCCAATCGTACTCTCATTGCCACCCGAAGTCATCCATTTTATCCCGGCATAAATAATCAACACCAAAAAAATAACCGCCAACGTCCCTAATATCCCCCGAATCAAATCAATCACCCAACCATAGGGATTATCTACTTCGCCGGGCAAACCGGTGTCTTCCAGATCATTTATCTGACCCTCAATAATTGAATCTATGTCCTTGGCCGCCAGAGCCTGCTGACTATAGGCCGAGGCGAATATCCCCGCTCCGACCGCGATGGCGATCAAAAATATCAAAAATATTTGCTTCTTTTTCATACTAAATTTTGTTCAATAATAATATTCTAAAGATAAAATCCATTACCACATACGCTCCGACCACCCCCGCTAGGGCCCCAACCGCTCCCCAAAAAACAACGCCCGAATCATGCAAAGTTTTCTTATCACTGTAGGTAAAAATCCAATGTAGACCTGAATATAATATTATCACCAAAAGAATCAACCCGGCTCCAGCCAAAGTCACTTTTATCAAACTGATAAACATCTCAAAAGATCCCGTCTCTCCATTGGCTACCCGAAAATTCTGCAGATATTGTCCTTGTTCCTGAAGATAGCCAGCATTGGCTATTGCTGGAACAAAAAAACTGATTAGCGATAAAAAATATTTTTTCATTTTAGTAACAATCACAACGCCCGGTCAAGTCACAATGCCCACCATCATGGCCTTCTTCTCGGCAATCAGCATCACAAGTACTGCAATTATTATGGCACTCACATACCCCCGTACCACTATCCCTATTGCAATATGGAGTTCCATAGGTGCACGAACACTCGGAAGCTTCTAAGCATCCTCCACCATCTCCATACCCTGGCATTGGCGTATCCAAATCAACTGGATTCAATGTTGGTGTTATTGTCATTTCTGGCACCGTGCTCTCCCAAACCTTATTAACCACAAAGTAACTCAACGCATAGGCACCCATCGTGATCACTAGACCGATGATCGCGTAAAAAATTATTTTTCTGGACTCGCTGATTGTCTCTTCATTGCCCTCGGCCAACATCCATTTGATCCCAGCATACATCACGAGTAATAGACATATCACCCCGAGAAAACCCAAAATGCCATAGAGAATAGACCCGATCATCGTCGTGATCGCTGGCCGATTGCCCCCCAAATTTACACTCGGGTTGCGGGCGATATTTTCCAGCTGTTTGGAAATAAGACGATCTTCACCAAAGACTTCATCCGCCGCCGATACCGGACCAAAACTAACAAAAAAACCAAGCGTCAATAACAAAACAAACAGCCATAAAAACTTTTTCTTTTTTTTGTTATTTACGTTTGACATTTTATCGATAAAATTAATTTTATTTGACGACTATATTTACGATAAAATAAGCAATCGCGTAAGACGACAAAGCCACCAGAGCGCCCAGAGCCGCATTGATAAGTGAACTCTTCGCCTTGGCCACTGTCTCTTCATTGCCCCCGGCCAACATCCACCTAATACCGGCTAGAATCGCCAAAAGGAGAAAAATTACTCCGATAAATCCCAAGGCATAATAAATTATTCGGCCAATAAATGTGGGCAAAGATACTGAGTCATCCGCTGAATTGGTAGTTAAACCGGTTTTCACCGCCAATCCCTTAAGAGATACCTTGAAATCATAAGCCTCCACCGTATTTTTATTTATTGTCCCATCAGTAAAAGAAAACACACAGGGAGAAGCCCAGAGTATAAAAATCAAAGCAATGATAGCCATCACTTGTATTTTAAAATTCCTCAAGCCTCTCCCTTGTGTGTTCTTAAAATGCATAAATATTTACGCGCTTTGGACTAGAAAATTTATCTGGTTGAGTTGCCAATCACATTGAATACAAAGGTCACGATAGCATAAGAAAAGAAAATTATCACCAAACCCACGATACCAGCCGCAATGGTCTTTTTGGCCGAACTCACGCCCTCTTCATTGCCGCCGGAGGTCATCCATTTGAAACCGCCGATCAACACGATTACGAGAGCCAAAATACCCAAAACACCCAAAAGTGACTGGATTATTCCGACCGCGGTATTACGCAGATCACCAGTGGTAAGTCCTACCTGGGCCGCATAATTAATACCAATGTCCACTGCACCGGCCGGCATAGCCACGCTTGCCAAAACAAACGCCATTAAGGCAATTTTTGCGATCTTATTTGTCTTTTTCATGTTCATATATTTTATGTAAAACTAGATATTATTCGACCTTTTTAGGCTATAATATCGCTTTTTATTGTTTAATGATATTATAAACCATTTCTTCAAAATTATCAAGGCAAATCAAACTCCCCTTTCTTAACCAGATCAAAGCGTCTGATTGACTTTGTTAGCCGCAAAACTCGCCGCCTCCTCTGGTTCGCTTTTTCCCGTTAAAACATTTTCTATCATCTCCTTAAAGATGACCTCTACTGCCTGAAAATCACGACCCTGATACCAAGACTTTGCTGTCAAAACTTGAGCCGCAAAAGGCGCTATTTCGTAATCATTGGTTTGTTTTTCTACTAAAGATCGCAAAGCTGTTGGCTTTTTTGTCTTATTTAAATATTTTTCCGCCTCCTCGCTCCCGGTGGCAAAAGTCAAAAAATCCCAAGCATAATTTTGATATTTGGTCTTTTTTGCCACCACCTCTACCCAATAACTCGCTATATTTATTTTACTGCCAAGGGCATCCGTACCGCTAGCATTAATGTGCGGCGCTTCTGTCACTCCGATATTCAACCTGGCTCCTTGCGTTTTTATTAAAGGCAATTGATAGGCATAACCGAGCATCATCGCTACTTTGCCCGCGACAAAAGCCTCTGCCGCCTCTGGCAATTCGTCATTCCAACTATAAACATCCTTGGTTGGCGAAGCAAAATCAGTATAGAAACGAAGCGCGTCCACCCCTGGCTTGAAACTTTTATCTGTAATATACGGGCTAACCTCGTGAAAAGTCGCTCGGCCATTACCGCTTTCTGCCATCTGAGCTCCGTTTTGCATCATCAAAAGAGACAGAAGGTCTACGGATCGATTAATATTCTTTCCCGTCCCGAAAGCTATCCCCGCTTGAGTGATTTTGCCAGTCTCGTCTTTGAGCGTCAATTTTTTAGCCGCTTCCTTGATCGCCACCCAAGTCTTAGGTGGCTCTGTGATTTGTGCGTTGTCAAGAAGAGTCCGATTATAAAAAAGCGCCAAGCTATCAAGGGACAATGGCAAACCCCATACTTGATTATCTTTCACCACGTCCTGATAAACTGCGTCAGCAAATCTGTTTTTCACGTCAATTGAAGTTAAAGATTTTATTTTTTTATAATCGGCTTTGGTCATCCGGCCGGTTCGGCTGTCAGACTCCACTGCGTACGGCAACTCAATATCATCCGGCAAAGGAATTATTTTCTCTTTATATTTTTCCATCCACGTGTTATGAATGGTAAAGATATCCGGCCCCCGATCCTCAGCCCAAGCCTCCAGTAAAGCCATTTCATATTCTTCATAGCGCAATTTTTTGTATTCTATACTAACATTTGGATGCAACCTCTGGTAATCGGCAATAATATCGCCAAAGGCATCGTCTCCATCAAATACCCGCCAATAACGCAAAGTAACCGGCTCTGATAGCTCATTAAAAGCGGCTATATTGCCCTGCTTGCAACCCCAGCCGGTCGTCGAGACAAAAACCAGAATAATTAAAATTGCCATTATCTTTAACTTCATAAGCGCGAATTAAATTGTATTAATTTTTTAATTATCCAAAAACTGACGCATGTATTGGCTAAGTTCCTGCTGATATTCCTTGTGTTTCATGGCAAACCGAATAATGGTTTTGATATATTCCAATTTATTACCCGTATCGCACCACACGGAATTTTTCAGCTTGCAAGCGTACACCGGTCTCTGTTGTGCCAATTTTTTGATTGCATCAACCAACCACACTTCCCCGCCCCGACCCGCTTTCAATTTTTCCAGAATCGGAAAAATATCCGGCGTCAAAACATAGCC
The DNA here is from genome assembly GCA_035388025.1 of bacterium. GTDB lineage: Bacteria > Patescibacteriota > Patescibacteriia > UBA2196 > GWA2-42-15 > JAAZMX01. Next base: position 1,108 of record DAOOPA010000025.1, on the reverse strand, counting down.
CGATACTGAAGTCAAAAATGGGGACCGCACCTTATCTGCCCCGGGCTTCTCCTCAATTTTTTTAACTTCCCAAATTCCCTCTTCCACCTCTTTACCATAAACCACGCCATAATGGTTGGCGTCTTCTTTACTCTTTGGCTCCATCGCCGCAATAATCGGACTCTGGTATTTATCCCAAAAATCCAGAATCTGTTTGGCGCGCGACGGTTCCGCGTCAAAAAATTCGTCCCCCCACACCGCCCAAAAAGGCTCATCGCCGATGACTGGCCAGGCGTTCAAAATCGGCGTGCCATTACCGTATGGCCCCTTTTGGCGAACATAAATAAAATTCGCCAAGGCCGCTATTCGCCTGATTTCATCTAATTGATTCTTTTTACCTGCCTCTTCTAGCCGTTGTTCCAGTTCAAACGGATAATCAAAATGGTCTTCAATAATTCTCTTGTGCCAACCAGTCACAAGTATAATATCCTCAATCCCCGCCGCGACCGCCTCTTCGACAATAAACTGAATTATTGGTTTATCTACCACCGGCAACATTTCCTTAGGCATCGCCTTGGTCGCCGGCAGAAATCTTGTTCCAAATCCAGCCACTGGAATTACTGCTTTTTTTATTTTTTGTTTCATATTGGATAAAATAATCAGCTTACTTCCTTTTATATTATACCACTTCTCCTAGAAAAACAAAAAGTGATCCCTGACCGATTGCTATTTATAATAACAAAATTAATTAGCCTGTTTTTCATTCCACCATCGTCGTCGCCAAAATCACGGCCACCACTATGCTAATCACTATACCCGCCCACTGGTGTTTGGCCAATTTCTCTTTGTTGCAAACAAAACCCAAAAACGATCCGATAGCGATATAGTTTTCACTAATGGCTGTCGCGATCGCGATCGGTATTCGCTCCATGCTAAAAGCGTAAGCCACCCAAGCCAGATTATCCAAAAAACAAGTGCCCAAAATCAATCCCTTGTTTTGTTCGGCATAACTATAAGTCAATTTCAATTTACCCGCTCCAGCCAAATAAACAAAAGTTGCTACCGTGACCACGATATTCAAAAGCCAGTTGGTTAAAAGAGGACTCGTCTCCCGCGAGCCAAAACCTAC
>DAOOPA010000024.1:0-12635 GCA_035388025.1 bacterium | reverse complement strand
GCTTGCCATATTATCAGCATAAATGTTTATGCTGTTCTAGACAAGCTCCAAAATTAAAATAATATTAAAATTTATGCAAATAGAAAAATGTATTTGGAAAGGCCTTGATTTCTGGACCGAAGAAATAAAAAAAGCTGGCGTTTTTGAGAAACTACGCTTTTTCAATGATGTAATCACTGGCACACAACCGCCAAATGGTTATGGGGATGCTGTTTTAATGGATGTTATTCTTAACGGTAAAAAAGGTGATGTCTATCATACCGACCACCAAGATGGGGATACTTTTGCGAGGATATTTATACATATTAAAGAGTAATTTTTTAAAGTCTACCCAATTTAGTAAACTAAAATAAAATATTCAAAATTAAACCTTAAGGCATACAAAATTAAAATTAGTCTGTCTACCAACGACAAGGTCTGCGGCAAAAATTATATCATTCTTTTTGTCTAAGTTTAAAAATTTATTATATTAATATTAATTAAGAAGCCAGCAAATATGCCCAAAAACACCAAAGCCTTTTATTTCATTGTTCTCTTGCTCATCGTCCTGGCCCTGCCCGGCTGTGGCAAGAAGCCAGACAACGAAACTATTGTGCCCGAAGAAAGCCAGGCATCAAACGAAAATCAGTCCGCGGCCGTAGATTATCCGACCGGTGAGTACACTATCAATGAGCTTCTGACTATGAATAAACCACTTAAGTGTACCTGGAAGGAAAGCTTGACTGGGGCTGGCGAGGTGACCAATGTCATCTATATAAGCGGTCAAAAATTTTATCAGGACGTGACTATGGGTGATATGGGCCACGCCTACACTATTAGCGATGGCGAGTATCTTTATATTTGGAATGATTTTACCAACACCGCTTCCAAAATGAATTTTCAAGAAATGCAAAAAATTTCCCAGCCCGATTCCGGTTCTGTCCCGCCGGCGAATACCAATACCATGGAACAGGCGCGCAATTTTGTCTGTGAAAAATGGTCGGTTGATAATTCTTTGTTTACTCTGCCAGGCGACAAGAATTTCCAGGATTTGACCAAGGAGATGGGGCAGGCCGCGCAAGATTTGCAAAAAAATTCCGCCCAGAACAAAAATCAAGCTTGTGATTTTTGTCGTCAAGCGCCAACCCAGGAATTAATTGATGAGTGCCTGGAAAACGCCCAGTGCGCCGAGTAGTATTAATAACTTTTATGTCCACCGCAAAATATCTCCGCGCCCATGAAGATTTTATCAAAAACAAACTGGCTGATAAAAAAGGTGATTTTGATTGGCCGGCTCTTCAATCTTATCACCGCGCGCAAACCCAGTTTTTTCAACACGAGCGCCTGATTCATCTTTTGGTGACTTTGACTTTTGGCCTGGCCAGCCTGATTGTTTTCGGGCTGGTTTTATTTTTTCCGAGTCTTATCTTGGCATTTTTAAATATTATTTTTTTAATCATGCTCTTTTTCTATGTCCGCCATTATTTCCTTTTGGAAAATGGCATCCAACGTTTTTATCTTTTGGATCAGGCAATCAGCAAAAAAATTATTACGATTTTATGACCGCCTCCGTTGCCTGCCATAGTTTCTTATAATTCATGACTAATCAACCCATGCTCGTGTCTCACCTCTTTTTTTGTTTGGCTTTGGGGAGTTGTTCCAATATTTTTTAGACAAGCGTTCAAAGTTAAAATTTATTTTTTGCTATGAAGGAGAGAAAGATTGTAGTTCACGATCAAATGCAATCTGGTTATACCTATTATCTCACCGCGCCGACTGGCCGTTCTTTTGCCCCGGATTTTCACCCTGATTTGACTCCTAGGCAGATGCTCGTTCTTGGTGTTTTTGGCGGCCGCTATCTACGTGATTGCCAAAAAGAATTTCCCCGCGCTTGGTTTGCCAAAGCCAAACTATTGCCTATCGGCCGCGCCGGCCATGACCGCCATCTCAACTATTTTGGCGTGGACGCCTCACAACCACTCTCGGTTTGGCGCGCCAAGGGCTGGCTTCACCCCGATGATCCGCGCGGCTGGTTCCAGTGGTATTGCCGTTATTATCTTGGCCGCCGCCACGAGGATGATACCCGCCAGATCAAAAGGTGGCGCTTGATGACGCGCCATATTATGCAGATAAAAAAACACTGTCGCCCGGGAGATATTGCCTGCCACGCCCGCCAACGCCAAGCCCTCTTGCATTGGGCCTATGACAGCCGCCAATATTAAAAAATGAAAACAACCCTCTTTTTTCAAGGGTTGCTTTTTTATTCTGGTTTTATCTTTAACCTCTTTTCTGCCGCTCGTATCTTATTCGTTCATTCTCTGTCAGATATTTCTTGCGCAAGCGCACGCTTTTGGGCGTGATTTCCAGATATTCATCATCACTCATCACGCTCATGCCGCGTTCGAGTGTCAATTCTACCGGCGGCGTCAGAATAATCGCCTCGTCCGAGCCGGAGGCGCGCATGTTGGTCAGTTGTTTGCCCTTGATCGGATTGACCGCCAGATCCATTCCCTTGGACACATTGCCGATCACCATTCCTTCGTAAACCTGCGTGTTGGCGCCGATATAGAGCGTGCCTCGATTTTGCAAATTCCACAAAGAAAACCCCAGTGCTTTGCCGGCCGCCATTGAAACCATCGAACCCAGATCGCTTTTTTCTATCTCGCCCACGTATGGCTTAAAGCCGATCACTCGCGCGCACAAGATGCCTTCTCCGCGCGTATCCACCACAAATTCATTGCGGTAGCCGAGCAGTCCTCGGGTGGGCATTTCAAAAGTGATTTTTGTTTGACCGTGTTCGGTTTTCAGATCTGCCATTTGTCCTTTGCGTTTGGAAATTTTTTCAATTACTCCGCCCGCCATTTTTTCCGGGACAGTGACGGTCACTTCTTCAAACGGCTCCAATTTGTTTTCCGGATTGGCTGGATCTTGACGAATAATCACCTGCGGTTGAGAAATCTGCAGTTCATAACCTTCGCGCCGGATGTTTTCCAAAAGTATGGCGATGTGCATTTCGCCCCGGCCGTAGACTTTATAAAAATCCGTCGAAGAAAAATCAATCTTCAAACCGACATTCACCTCCAGTTCTTTTTCCAAACGTTCTTTGAGTTGGCGGTTGGTCACGTATTTGCCTTCTTGTCCGGCAAAAGGGGAGTTGTTAATCAAGAAATTCAAAGAGATTGTCGGTTCGTCAATCTCAATCGCCGGCAAGGCCGCCTGCTCTTTGTCCACGCAAATCGTCTCGCCGATATAGATATCCGGCAAACCGGCGATCATCACGATATCGCCCGCGCCCGCGCTCGCCACTTCTTTTCGGTTAATGCCTTCAAAGGTATAAAGTTTGGTGATTTTGCCGACGCGCGTTTCGCCCTTGGTGTTTTTGACCACCACCGAATCAGCCACGTTTATTTTGCCTTCATAAATTCTCCCGATCGCCAACCGGCCGAGAAAATTATCATAACCCAGATTGAATGGTTGCACGCGCAAGGGTTTGCTCTCAGCCAGCTCGCTCGAAGCGACCGGCACCTTGGCCAGAATCGCGTCCAAAAGCGGGGTCAGATCTTTGGCTTCGTCTTCCAATCGCGCTTTAGCCACGCCTTCCCGACCAATGGCATACAGCGTGGTAAAATCCAATTGTTCGTCTGTGGCCCCGAGATCTACGAATAATTGGAATACGGCATCGTGCGCCTCATCCGGTTTGGCCGCTGGTTTATCTATTTTATTGATCACCACCATCGGTTTGAGTCCGAGGTCGAGCGATTTTTTGAGCACAAATTTTGTCTGTGGCATCGGCCCTTCTTGCGCGTCCACCACCAAAATCACTGAATCAATGGAGCGCAAAACCCGTTCCACCTCCGAACCAAAATCAGCGTGGCCGGGCGTGTCTACGATGTTGATTTTTGTACCCTTGTAGTAGACAGCGGTATTTTTGGAATAAATGGTAATGCCCCGCTCTTTTTCGAGCGAGTTACTGTCCATACTGGTCCCTTCTTCGGCCATGCCGGTTTGACGCATGATCGCATCGGTCAAGGTTGTTTTGCCATGGTCCACGTGGGCGATGACCGCGATGTTTCTGATTTCCATAGATTAATTAATAGCCAAATTATAGATAAAATTAAAACCGTTTCCGAAAGAAACGGATTTTTAAATAACTCCTGATATCATAGCACTCTTGGTGGATAAAATCAAGAGCCGGCCTTATATTCTATCATTGAAGATTAAATCAACTGCTTCGGTGTTAAACAGAGGCGGGCGAGTGCTTTTAAAATTATGATATCATCCTAACTGTTTTTCTTGCATTTGCTAGGGTATATTATATAATTGTACCATTATAGATCCCAGATCCACCATCTAACTATCTTATCGTTATTTATGAAATTAACTCTTGATACACATTTAGCCGACGGCTATCAAAGTCGCTCCCAGAAAGCTCGCATTTTAACGGAACAATGGGTTGGTAATTCTGTCTTTTGTCCCAACTGTGGTCATTTAGATATCAGTAAATATCCAAACAACAAGCCAGTTGCCGATTTTTATTGCTCAAATTGCCAAGAAGAATATGAGTTAAAAAGCAAACAACGTTACTTGGACACAAAAATTGTTGATGGCGCGTATCGTACCATGCTCGAACGATTGCAAAGTAATAATAACCCCAATTTTTTCTTGCTTAGTTATAATTTGCGTGATCTTATGGTGCAGAATTTTTTGGTAATTCCGAAACATTTTTTTGTTCCTGAAATAATTGAAAAAAGAAAACCACTCTCGCCAACTGCCCGTCGCGCTGGCCGGGTCGGGTGTAATATCATCTTGTCAAGTATCCCGCAAACCGGCAAGATATTCTTTATCAAAGATAAAAAAGTTGAGCCCAAAGATAAAGTATTAGCGGAATGGCGAAAGACGTTATTTCTGCGAGAAGAGAAAGAAACAAAAACCAAGGGCTGGCTATTGGATATTATGGTATGTGTTGATAGACTCGGGCGCAAGGATTTTTCTCTTAATGATATTTATGCGTTTGAAAATGAGTTGAGTAGAAAGTATCCCGACAATCGTCATATCAAAGATAAAATCCGCCAACAATTACAAATTTTAAGAGATAAAGGTTATCTAGCATTTGTGGGAGGAGGACAATATCACTTAACATAAAATTATGGAATACAAAACACTACAGGCTCAGTATGATAAAATTTATTCATACTTTAAAACCACCACGGAACCCTTTGATTTTTTGGATTGGGACGGTAAGCTGTTAATGGTTTGGCTAAATGATAGTATTGTAGAAAAATATACTCTTAAGGAGTTGGCAGAAATTATCAGTTTATTGTGAAAATCAGCCCATCTCGATTTTTGGTAAAGCTAATTTAACCCTCTGGTAGTTTTCCTCAATAGTGGCGTTAGCTCCATTCAACAATTCAAAACCCCGCTGTTCGTGAACGGCGGGGTTAATTATTTCTATTCAATTTTATCTCCCGGCTCTTGGGGTTTGAGAAAATCTCTGGCGGCCAAATTTCCGACGAGGTTTGAAGCGGCCCAATCGGGGCCCGAAACGATCATCTGTTGGTTGACGGTCAAAATTTTGTTTAGGCTGATGAGTTCTTGAGACGGATGCTCGCGTTCGGAATTTACCGCTCGGCTCTAATAGTTGGTCAATCCTAAAATCATTTTTATCATTATTCTCTCGGGCGCGTGTTGGCACCGGCGTAGACGATTTCCAGCCTAGGGTCTTTGACTGCGCTTGATTTTTAATTTTTTCCGCCACTGCTTGGGGCAGGGGAGAAACCGGTAATTGTTTTTTGATCAGTCTTTCAATCACGCCGACATCGCGTTTTTGTTCCGGCCTGACAAACGAAATAGCATGGCCACTGTGTCCGGCTCGACCGGTTCGGCCGACTCGATGCACATAATCGCTCGAGTCTTCTGGCAAATCATAGTTTATTACTAGTTCAATATTTTCCACGTCAATTCCGCGCGAAGCAATATCGGTGGCGACGAGCACGCGGTAATAGCCGGTTTTAAAACCAGCTAGCGCTTGCTTTCTTTGTTTGAGTGAGCGATCCGAATGGAGATCTGCCGCCCGGTGTCCCATCTCGCGCACAGCCAAAGCGATTTTTTTGGCGCCAAACTTGGTGCGTGAGAAGATGAGCGCGCTTCCCTTGTACTCCTGCATCAATGTTTCCAAAAGCGCCATTTTGTAATCATGGCGCACGAAGAAAATCTCGTGCGTGATATTGGCCGCGGTCGTGCCGGTCGGCGCTATTTCCACTCGAACCGGAAATTGCATATATGACTTGGCCATGTCCACAATTTCCGCGGGCATCGTGGCGCTAAAGAGCATGGTTTGTCTGTTCTCGGGCACGCTTTGTAGGATTCTTTTCAGTTGCGGAGCAAAGCCCATATCCAGCATGCGATCCGCTTCATCCAAAATCAAGATCACGACCTTATCCAAATCAACTGTCTTCTGTTGCAAATGATCAATCAGCCGTCCGGGCGTGGCCACGATAATGTGCGGATTGCGATTGAGCTGGTGCATTTGTTTGCCGATACTTTCTCCGCCAATCAAAACCGCGGTGCGTAGTCCTAGCGGTCGGCCGATTTTTGTCAGCGACTCGTCAACCTGTATGGCCAGTTCTCGAGTTGGCAAAACCACCAAGCCACGTCCTTTGAGGGCGGCCAATCGTTGTAACATCGGAATGCCAAAAGCCAAAGTTTTTCCTGTGCCGGTTTGGGCAATGCCCATAATGTCTTTGCCGGCCAAAGCCGTGGGAATAGATTGATATTGGATCGGTGTGGGCGTCTTAAAATTAAGGCGGTCTAAAATATCCAAAATTTTTGGGGCGATTCCCAGTCCGTCAAAGGTTTGTGGTGTTATTTGCGGGGTCATAGGATAAAAAAATCCGACCCGAGCATCTCAAGGTCAGACATAAAAAAGCTGGAAGAGAAACAAGAGTCATTAATTATCGCTAAATTATAGCATGCCAAAATCTTTTTGTCAAGCTGGCGCGGTAATTTGTACATACATATGGCGGTTTTACCGCTCCGTCGGAGTCTCGCATTAGGGTACTTCGACGGAAAAACCATCCTTTTTTTTCTGGTTTTTATCGCCAGACATGCTAAGATTATTTCAATTATCTTACTATGACCAATAAAACCGATGAACAACTGGTGGCTGATTACCTGGCTGGAGACAACACCGCTATCAATTTTTTGGTTGAGCGCTATTTGGTCCCAATTTTCAATTTTATTTGGCGCTATGTTCATAGTTCGGCGGACGCCGAAGATGTTGTCCAGGAAGTTTTTGTCAAAGCTTGGCGTCACCTAGCGCGCTTTGACCAGACCAAAAAATTTAAAGCCTGGCTCTTTGCCATTGCCAGAAATGCCGCGCTTGATTTTTTGAAAAAGAAAAAGACCTTAAATTTTTCCGATCTTGTTACGTCCGAAGGCGATAATCCCGCGATTGATAATTTGGCCGATCCTGCGCCCTTGCCCGCTGACTTGTTTGACCAAAGCAATCTCGCCGAAACTCTCAACCATACCATGTCCGAGTTGCCCGCGAGCTATCAACAAGTTTTGGAACTTTATTATCATGAAGAATTGAATTTGCGGGAAATTTCCGAAGTCCTGGACGCCCCCGTGGACACAATCAAAAGTCGCCACCGCCGGGCGCTAATCGCCCTGCGCAATATTCTATTAAAAAATAAGGAATAAATATTATTTTGCACCCAAAACAATAATTTTTTCGTATATATTAATATAAGCGAAAATATGGACCAAAGCTATCAAAAACTTTTCACTCACCTGAAACCAGCCGAACCACCCGCCGGTCTTTTGACCGTGGTGATGGCTCGTTTGGCCAAGGAAGAACGCCGGGCTATTGCTCGTTCCCGCCGCCATTTGTTTTTTGTCTCCCTTTTGCTTTTGGGCTCGCTTTGGGCTTTTTTCCCGGCTGTCAAGCTCGTTTATACCGATCTGATCGCTTCCGGTTTTTTTCAATATTTGTCTTTGCTCTTTTCTGATTTTTCTGTTATTGCCAGCTCTTGGCAGAGTTATGCCTTTTCTCTCCTGGAAACCATGCCGGTTGTTAGTCTGACCTTATTTTTGGCTGTTACTTTTGTCTTTTTATTTGCCCTCCGTTTTTTTACCGCGGATTTTCGTTGTGCCTTCCGGCATTCCGCCGCCTAATTATAAAAAATTCTATTATTAAAAATTAATTATTATCACCATGGATATTGGCAAATTTTTTCAATCCAAGGTTTTCAAGGGCTTGATTCTCGCTCTGGGAATTTTAATTTTAGTTCTCGTTTCTTTCCAGGCCGGACTTATGGTCGGTTTTCGCAAAGCCGATTTTTCCTACCGCTGGGAAGAAAACTATCATCGCAACTTTGCTGGTCCCAAAGGTGGTTTCATGGATAATTTGCGCGGCCAAGATTTTATTGAATCATCCGGCGTATTCGGGCCGATTCTCAAGATTGATGGGGAGAACATCGTTATTCGCGGCAAAGACAATGTAGAAAAAATAGTTATCGTCAAAGATGACACTGCTATTCTTCGGGGCAAGGAAAATCTAAAATTAGCAGATCTCAAAGTTGATGATCCGATTGTTGTTATCGGCGAGCCTAATGGGGCTGGCCAAATCGAGGCCAAATTAATTCGCGTGATGCCGCCGCCTCCAGCTACTGGTCCCGGCTTTGATCAGACCAATTCATCATCTGCCGATTTTTTGCCGCCCCCGCCGCAATTCTAATTAACATCAAACCAAATTAATTCCATTTGAATATGCTGAAAAAATTTTTTGCCAAGCTAATTGCTCATAAAATCAGAACTTTATTTCTCCTTATTATCATTTGCGTTGCTGGCTATTATGCCTACCAAAAATTTCACACTACCGCGACCATTACCAGTTATGTGCTGGCGAGTGCGGAGAAGGGGACGCTCATCACTTCCGTTTCCGGTACTGGTCAGATCTCGGCTTCTAGCCAGGTTGACGTTAAGGCCCAAGCTTCCGGCGAAATCACTTCTTTGTCTATTAAAATTGGTCAAGAGGTAAAATCCGGCGCCTTGCTGGCCCAGCTAGACGCCTCTGACGCTTACAAAAATGTCCGTGATGCCAAAACCGCTTTGGAAACCGCCAAGCTGGAGTTGGAAGAAGCTTTGAAGCCGAGCGATGAACTGACCTTGCTTCAAGCCGAGGGCTCTTTGCTTCAAGCCGAGCAATCTCAAAAAACGGCCGAAGACAATCTGGCCAAATCTTATGAAGACGGTTTTAATACCGTTTCCAACGCTTTTCTGGAGTTGCCGAATATTATCGCCGGGCTTCGTGATGTACTTTATAGTTATTCCTACAATCAGAATCAGGCTAATATGGATTATTATGCTGATTCTGCCAAATATTTTGATACCAAAATTTTGACTTATCGCGATGATGCCAAAACCGCTTATGAACAAGCCCGCACGGCCTATGACGTCAATTTCAGCACTTACAAAACCGTTAGCCGAACCTCCGACCAGGCGACCATTGAAAGCCTCATAAGTCAAACCTATGAAACCACGCGTTTTATTTCTGAAGCCACCAAAAGCGCCAACAATCTAATTCAATTTTACCAGGATAAATTTACCAGCCGCGGTCTGACACCCCAGAGCCTGGCCGCTACCCAGCTCACTAGCCTAAATTCCTATTCCAGCAAGATTAATACTCATTTATCAAATTTGCTGAGTGCCCAAAATAATATTCCCGGCTATAAAGATGATATCGCAGACGCTGAGCGTACAATCAGAGAAAAAAAACTCTCTCTTGAGGATGTCAAAGCCGGTACTGATGAGTTGTCTATTCGCGCCAAAAGAATCGCTGTTCAGCAAAAAACCGATGCCTTGGTCTCAGCCCAGGAAACGCTGGCTGATTATTCTGTGCGGGCGCCTTTTGATGGTTTGATTGCTGAAGTCAATGTCAAAAAAGGCGATACTATCTCTTCTGGTTCTTCGGTTGCCACTATTATTACCAAACAAAGTATTGCCGAAATTCCTCTGAACGAAGTTGATGTGGCCAAAGTCAAAGTCGGGCAAAAAGCCAATCTCACCTTTGACGCGATTGAAGATCTGACACTGACCGGTTCTGTAGCTGAAATTGATACCCTCGGTGCGGCTTCATCAGGGGTGGTTAGCTATACGGTTCAAATCGCTTTTGACACTCAAGATGAAAGGATTAAGCCCGGTATGAGCGTTAGCGCCAATATTATTTTATCAGCCAAGACTGATGTTCTGTTAGTTCCTTCCACGGCCGTTAAAACGGTTGGTGGCGAATTTTATGTTGAGCTGGTGGGCAATGATGGTTCTTTTGACCTTGCTACCGCTCAAAGCACCGGCGTTATTTTAACTACTGCTCCGATTAAACAGACTATTACGGTCGGTTCTTCTGACGACATCAATACGGAAATAACCAGTGGCGTGGAGACAGGGGATTTATTGGTTGTCAGAACCATTAGTTCTGGCGCAAGCAAAAAAACCACAACCAATTCTAATGCCGGCAGTCCTTCTAATAATTCTATCCGCGTTCAGGGTTTTGGCGCCGGCGGCCCTCCTGGCGGTTTCTAGAGATAAATCAGATTATTTGATTAACCCCCCATCCTTTGTAATTTATTTTTTTTCTGTGTTTTTATGGCCAAACTATATGATTGAATGTAAAAATATTTCTAAAATTTATAAGAGTTCCAGCGTGGAGACTAACGCCCTGAAAAATGTTTCTTTCCGGATTAAAGATGGCGAGTTCGTCGCCATTATGGGTCCGTCTGGTTCTGGCAAATCCACTTTAATGCATATCTTGGGCGCCTTGGATACGCCGACTAGCGGTGAATATTTTCTGGACGGCAAGGATGTTGCCAGCCTTACTGACGACGAGCTGGCTGATATCCGTAAAAATAAAATAGGTTTTATTTTCCAATCTTTTAATTTATTACCGCGCGCGACCGTCCTTCGCAATGTGATTTTGCCCTTGGTTTATACCAATACGGAAAAAAGCCAAAGAGAAAAACAAGCTCGGGCCGCCCTATCCGATGCTGGGCTGGAAGAAGCTCATTTTGAGCATTTATCAAACCAGCTTTCCGGCGGCCAAATGCAAAGAGTCGCGATTGCCAGAGCCTTGATCAATAATCCCTCTTTGATCTTGGCTGATGAACCGACTGGCAATTTGGACACCAAGACTGGCGATATTGTCATGGGTACTTTCCAGGAACTAAATGAGCGCCTCAAGCGCACGATTGTTATTATTACTCACGAACACGATGTGGCTGAATACGCCGATCGCATTATTTTTATCCGAGATGGTGAGTTGGTTGAAGATAAACAAAACAACCATAAACGTTTGGGTGTTCAAGCTAAATAATTTTTTATGAAAATTTCCGATTTGTTTCAAGAGACATACTTCGCCATCCTGGCCAACAAAGTCCGTTCCAGTCTGACGATTCTGGGCATTGTTATTGGCATTGGTTCGGTCATTGCCATGGTTTCTATCGGTCAGGGGTCAGCCCAGTCTATAACTGATCGCGTGGAATCTCTTGGCAGCAATCTCTTGACCGTGATGCCGGGTTCACAAAGAGGACAAATGGTCAGAGGCGGCATGGGTTCAGCCACCACTCTCTCGCTCGAAGATGCTGAAGCAATCAAGACCATTAGCGGCGTCAAAACAGTCGCTCCAGTCGTTAGCGCCCGTAAGCAAGTCACTGTCAAGGGTAGTAACACTAATACCTCTATTTATGGCGTTGATGAGAATTATTTTTCCGTCAAATCTATCACTTTGGAGCTGGGCAGCGCTTTTAGTCCTGTACAGATCAAAGCCAAAAACAGAGTGGCTGTTATTGGCCCCACCACGCGCGATACCTTGTATGGGGAAAGCTATGATCCGGTCGGACAAAAGATTAGAATTGATAGCCAGGAATATACCGTAATCGGCGTTACCGAGAGTAAAGGCGGTACTGGTATGGGCAGTTCTGATGATTTGGTCTATATTCCCTTGGGTACGGCTCAGCAATATCTGACCGGCAATAGTAAATTGAGCAATATCAGTGTGGAGGTTATTTCTGCCGAGCTCATGGATTTTACCGAAGAAGCGATCACGTCATTATTGCTTCAGCGCCATAATATCTCCGGCGCTGACAACGCCGATTTCAGTATTATGAATCAAGCCGATATGTTATCAGCCATGACCGACATGACGAGCACCCTGACACTATTACTCGGTTCCATCGCCGGTATTTCTCTGATCGTCGGCGGTATCGGCATTATGAATATGATGTTGACGACTGTCACCGAGCGCACTAGGGAGATCGGTTTGCGCAAAGCCATTGGCGCCAAGCGCGGCGATATCAGTCAGCAGTTTTTAGCTGAAGCCGTTACGTTGACTTTCATCAGCGGTATTATTGGCATTTTGCTTGGCTGGCTTTTGAGTTATCTGGTAGCTAGGTTTGGTAGTATTACTACTAGTATCTCTCTTCAATCAGTTACCTTGGCCTTTGGGGTTTCCGGGGCTATCGGTATCATTTTTGGTTATTACCCGGCTCGCCGCGCCGCCAAACTCAATCCGATTGAAGCCTTAAGATATGAATAACAATAATTAAAAATGGAGCTTGTCTAGAACAGCATAAACATTTATGCTGATAATATGGCAAGCAAGT
>DAOOPA010000023.1:0-12738 GCA_035388025.1 bacterium | reverse complement strand
CAACACTAGAAGACCGTCTGCGCTCCAGATTTGAGTGCGGGATGATCGCAGACATTGGCGAACCTGATTTGGAAACCAGAATGGCTATTTTGGGGGCAAAATTGGCGGAAAAAAATTATTTTTTGTCAGAAGAAATAATTAATCACATTGCCACCAATATCCAAAGCAATATTCGCGAACTAGAAGGGGCGCTAAATAGAATTATTGCTCATCATGAATTAAAAAAAGAAAAACCAACCATAGAATCAGTAAAATCCATTATATCCGGGTTGGTTAATTTACCCAGAAAAGGCTCAATTTCGCCCAAACTAATAACCCAAATAGTGGCAGAATACTTTAATATTACCACTGATGATATTATTGGCAGTTGCCGCAAAAAAGAATTAGTGGTACCAAGACAAATTATTATGTACTTCATGAGGGAAGAGCTTGATTCGTCTTTTCCAAGCATTGGCCAGGAACTAGGTGGCAGGGATCATACCACCGCCATGCACGCCCACTCAAAAATTAAAAACAAGCTAATTGACGATGATAAATTAAAACAAGATGTTATCTTGTTGAAACAAAAGATATTCAACAGCGCTGTTTAAAACTAACCTAAAGTTGGTGTATCAATTGTTGATAATAAATTTTAAAAATAGGTAATCAAAAATTATCCCCAAAACAATAAGATAAAAAAGATAATTAGCAACAATCAGAGTGGATATTTTTCTATAAAATATTTGAAGAAAATAAAGAATATTGGCCATATCAACATATACACAGGCCTTAATAATAATATTAGTTTTATATATAAATTAAAAGATTATTATTATGAAAATAATTTGTACACAGGAAAATTTAATAAGGGGGTTGGGTATTGTTTCCCATATTGCAGGTAAAAATATTAGTTTGCCCATCTTGAATAATATATTAATTAAAACAGAGGACGGAATAATCCGTCTAATGAGTACGAATCTGGATATTGGAATTAAAACGACTATTCGTGGAAAAATAGAAAAGGAAGGTGAGGTAACAGTGGGGGCAAAAATTTTAACCGACTATATCGCCCTGATTCCAGCTGGGAATATTACCATAGAAGAAGAAGCTGGTAAGTTGATTATAAAAACAGAAAATCAAGAAACAATATTAAATTGTCAGAGCGCTGAAGAATACCCGGTAATTCCTTGGGTAAATACAGAAGCAGGCCTAACCGTTGACTCCTTGGCTTTTCGCGATGGGTTGAGTCAGGTAATAAACAGCGCGTCCTATGAAGACATACGGCCAGAACTATCTGGGGTTTTGATGTTTATAAATAAAGATGATTTGGTTTTGGTGGCAACAGATAGCTATCGATTAGCGGAAAGGAAAATAAAAATTAAAAATAATGCTCTGGATCAAGAAAAAGCATATAAAATAGTGCCATTAAGGGCGCTACAAGAGGTTTTGCGGGTGTGTGCGGATAATAACAAAGAGCTAAATATCGGCTTTAGCGACGGCCAAGTGGTTTTTGATTTTGAAGAGACGATCATTATGTCTAGGTTAGTGGAGGGCAATTACCCTGAATATAAGGAAATTATTCCCACCAGCTGGAAAACAAGGGTTTTGATAGACAAAAATGCCTTAGTAGCCCAGGTAAAGGCGGCCAGCCTTTTTTCTCGGGCGGGAATTAATGATATTTTATTGGATTTTAGTAAAAATAGTTTGAGTATTTCGGCGGCCAATAGCCAATACGGCCAAAATAAGTCAAAAATAGAAACAGAAACGGAGGGTGGTGACAATAGCGTAGTTTTTAATTACAAATATTTATTGGATGGTTTACAAAATATCAGTCAGAAAAAGATTTTAATGGAGATAAACTCAGCAGATATGCCTGTGATTTTGCGGCCAGATAAGGCGGATGATTACTTATATTTAATAATGCCAATAAGGAGATAATAATAAACCAAGATAAATAAAAATAATTGGAAAGAATCATGAAAGATAATGAAAATAAAAAGGAAATGGTTATTGAGTAAAAATAAAAGTACCCGCCAAAGCGGCGGGTAATTTTTTGAAGAAATATTATTTTAAAACATTAATTTTGATATAACGAGAACCCCAATTTTTGGCGTCATTGAGTTCGGGCATCCAGATATCAATATGATGATAATAACGAGCATTCATGCGATCTAATACGACAAAAACTTTGGTACCATAATAATCAGGAATTTGGATTTTGGTGCCCCTAGGAAAAGCATTGCTAGCAATCATTCCCCAGAAAACGTGATCGCCCCAGGCGGCAATAAAAGGAGAGTCGTCTGTTTCTTCGACGCGAGAAGTATAAGCAGTGGCGGTAATATAAGTAGTATAATATTCTGCCTCTTTATTATTGGGAAGAGTGGTGTCAGCAGAAGTTTTTTCGACTATTGGATTATCTGGGTGGTTGAGCCAAACCAATTCTACCGGTCCTCTTCCGTAATCCAAATTTACCTCTTCGGCAAGAACTACCTGGTGGGGGTTGGTTTGGATGAAGGCCATGCACAGAGAAATAATAAAAAGTATTTTTTTGTAGAAAAGAAGGGATTTTTTTTGTAAAAACATATAAAAATATTTTTGTGGCCATTTGGGCAATTAAAAAACTTCCCATATCTGGAAAGTTTTTCATCTATTTTAAGTATAGCACATTGAGCTAAAAAGTCAAGAGAAGCAACGGGGAAAATAAAAATTTTTAAGAGAGTATAAAAAAGAAAAAATTATTTGGAAATATAATTTTTTGAATCCTCTAATTTGATGCTGATAAGTTTTGAGGCGCCATCGTCGCCCATAGTAACCCCGTAGAGCAGTTTGGCCTTTTCCATTGTGGAGCGGTTATGGGTAATAACTATAAATTGGGTTTTGTGAGAAAGGTCAGAAAGGATTTGAGCAAAACGAAGAGAGTTGGATTCATCAAGGGCGGCATCAACCTCGTCTAAAACAACAAAGGGAGCTGGGTTGGAAGAAATAATGGCACAAATGAGGGCGATGCTCGTTAGGGCGCGTTCACCGCCAGAGAGAATATTGATGGATTTTAGTTTTTTGCCCGGAGGGGTGGCATGAATTTCTATGCCATTATAGGTGTCTTTGTTTTTGGTTTGAAAAAAATTAATTGGGGGGTTGGGGTCTGGAGCCGATTCGGAATCGGCGGGTTCGGTTTCTTCTCTGATCATTACCAGTTCGGCTGAGCCGCCGTTGAATAAGGTTTTGAAATATTTCTGAAAGTAGTCATTGATTTCAAAGAAAGATTCAGCCATTTGTTTTTTTATGATTTGATTAAGATCCTCAATTATTTTTTTTAAGGCTTCAAGGGTTTGGTTTAGGTCACGGGCTTGAGTGGTAAGAAAATCAAAGCGCTCTTGCATTTTTTGATATTCGGTTTCAATTTCCGGGTCCAAACCCCCGATCATTTCCAGTTGCGCTTTGAAGCGGTTGATTTTATTAAGAGTGATTGACGGTTCTTCTTTTGGGGCGGGGATGTTGATTTGTTCCAAGGCTTCCAGGGAGCCGAGTTCTTGGACGATTTCTTGGCGCAGGCCAAATTTTTTGGTTTCCACGCGGGCCAGGGTGATGCGCAGTTCGCTTGTTTGATTGTTGATTTGGTTGTAATTTTGTTGAGCCAGCTGATATTTTTGTTGGGTTTGCCAGAGGCCAGAGCGCTTGTTCTCTTCTTCAAAGAGCATTTTTTTGATAGAGGCTTGAAGCTCAAGAGCTTGTTTGTCTAGAGAAGTGATGGAATTTTCCAGCCGGAGGATGTCCGGGTTGGTGGCCGGGGCGGGTTCTGCTTTGGTTTTGGGGGCGGCTAAATAAGGGGACAAGGAAGACAGAAGCGCTGAAAGTTGGTTGTTTATTTCGGTTAAAAGTTGGAGATAATTTGCGGGTTCGCGCGGGGACAAATTTTGTTGAACAAAAGAATTTAGTTCGAGCAAGGCGGAGTGTAATTCTTTTATTTTATCGGTCGTTAGGGCCTTGTTTCCGATAGAAAAAGTTTTGAGGGCGGGGACGCTTTTCAGGCTCAAGAGTTGTTCTTTAAGTTTCATTTTTTCATTGAGGAGTGCCTCGTGTTTGAGATGCAGGTCTTCAATCGTTCGGTTAAAACTATTGCTCTTGGTGGCGGAGCTGAGCTCCTCTCCCAGGGATTTGACTTGCTCGGCTATAATATTTTTTTCTTTTTCGCCGGACTGAACCCGCGACAATTCAGTTTCATAATCTTGGTTGACGAGTCGCCAGGCGGCAGAATAATAGGAGAGCCGCAGGGAGCGGAGTTCGTTTTCTATTTCTTTGCGCTTGTTGAGTTTTTTTACTTGGCGGGTAAGGAGATTGAGTTGCGGTTCCATTTCTTTGAGGCGTACGTTGGCGGTAGCCAGGTTTTGCCAAACCTGGTTGAGCTTGGCCAGGGTTTGATTTTTTTTGATTTGATATTGTTTGACGCCGGTGGCCTCGTCAAAAAACTCCTTGCGTTCTTCGGGTGTAGCAATCAGAAAATTATCAATTGTGCCTTGGCCGATGATGGCATAGGTGCGATGGCCAAAGTTGGCTTGGGTCAAGAGCAGGTTGATGTCGGCGAGCTTGCTTTTGCCGCCATTGATCAGATAGTCGCTCTCGCCGTTGCGATAAAGTCGCCGGGTGATGGATAGATCGCGGTAGTCAATGGGAACCTTTTGGTCGCTGTTGTCCAGCTCCATGGAAACCTCGGCTAGTCCGAGGCGCGCTTTTTTGTCAGAGCCGGAAAAAATTACATCTTCACTTTTTTTGCCGCGGAGCGTCTTGATGCTTTGTTCGCCCATGACCCAGCGGAGCGAGTCGGCGACATTACTTTTGCCGGAGCCATTGGGACCGACGACCGCAGTGATGCCCTTTGTGAATTCCAGGGTGGTTTTTTGAGCAAAGGATTTGAAACCATTAATTTCCAGGCGTTTGAGATACATAAATTTAAAAAGCCAAAAGGCAAATTCAAAATTAAAAAGTATAAATAAAAGAGACCGGTTGGGTCACTTTTATTATATCAGGAAAAAGGTTTTGAGGAAAAGAGAAGAGTAATTATTGGCTGTACGCTGGAGTCTTTGGCAGAGACCACGACAGGGGGCTAAGAAGGTTAATAGTAGTTTGGCGGGTTAAGCTTTTGTGATGGCCGGCTGTTAAGCGGTTTTGGACAGCAGACGGGGTATTAAACACAGGGCCTTGACAAAAAAACAGATTTGATGTAATGTTGGTTTTATCTTTCTAATTTGGAGGGAAAAGGAAAATGGGAAAGAAAAAGAGAACGAAGGTAACCTATTGGGTGGCGTGTAGCCACTGCAAAGGGCATGGTTGCCTTTGGTGCCTGTGGTCAGGGTGCGTAAAAAGAACCAAATGGATCTAACGCCGCCTTGACCGAAAGGGGGATCTTCCCGCAAGGTCCCCTTTTTTATTTTTTCAAATTTATAGTTTTTGTAGTGGGCTGGTGTTAAAATTGTTAATTCCGGGCACCGCTGGTATAATTAAAATAACCATTTGCTGATGATTTAATTTGAACAAAGGCTCAGAAATATACAAAAAGAGAGGATTGTTTATTTAGATTTTAGTATTAATCTTATTTTGGCGCGAAGCATGGTTTGAAGTTAATAAATACGGGATCCCTACCCTGCCGGGCTCAAGGCGGGGTCGGGATAAACTTGGCGAAAATATGAAACTATCAAGTAAGGTCGCTTTGAATACAATTATCCATACTTTGGGTAAGTTTGGCGCGTCGGCTATTGGGCTTTTGATCGTGGCGATTTTGGCGCGGTATTTGGGGGTGGAAGGTTATGGCCAATACACGACGGTGTTTTCTTATTTATTTTTTTTCGCGGTGTTGTCGGATTTGGGACTATATGTCGTGGTGGTCAACGAACTGAAGCGCAGTCAGTTTGGCGAAGAAGTTTTTTTGAATAATATTTTTACCTTGCGGGCGCTATCGGCGACAGGGCTCATGATCGTTGCTTCGGGGCTGGTGTGGTTTTTCCCTTATGACCCAATAGTCAAAATCGGCGTGATAGTCGCGGCGGTGTCGATTTGGCTCAATCTTTTGGATCAGATTATGGTGGCGTTTTTTCAGAATCGGGCTGAGATGAAAAGAGTGGCCATAGCGGAGATCGCTGGCAAGGTGATGACTTTGGCCTTGGTAATTATTGCTGTCCAGGCGCGGATGAATCTTATCGTCATGCTTGCCATCACGGTGATTGGCGGACTGGTGAACGGCGGAATCAATTTTGGTTATTTATTGAAATTTACCAAAATAAAATTGGCTTTTGATAAAGTGGTCTGGCGAGAAATTTTTCGTTTGTCCTGGCCGGTGGCGCTGACTTCGGTTTTTTCTCTGATCTATTTTAAAGCCGATATATTGATTTTGTCACTTTTGCCGGCAAATGAGATTTACGCCGCGACACAAAATGAAGCAGTGGGAATTTATGGCGCGCCCTATAAAATATTGGAAGTGTTGATCGCTTGGCCGGCGATTTTTATGGGTTTGGTGTCGCCAATCTTGTCTTCGGCGGCCGGGGAGAAGCGGCAGGAAGATTTTACCAGAATATTCAGGCGAGCAATGTCCGGGCTACTCATGATAGCCGTGCCGATGATGGTCGGCGCTGTGATTGTGGCCAGGCCGCTCATGGTGTTCGTGGCGGGAGCGGAATTCGCGCGGTCGGCGCCGGTGTTGCAGATTTTGATCTGGGCCACAGGAATAATATTTTTGAGTCATCTGACTACTTATGCTTTGATTGCCCTTGGCCAACAAAAAAAGATGATTCGATATTATTTGGTAGCGGCCGTGGGCGCAGTAGCGGGGTATTTAATTTTGATTCCTAAATATAGTTATTTTGGCGCGGCGGTGATGACCGTGGCGGCGGAGCTGTTTATGCTGATCACCACCTGGATACTTCTCCGAAAAAATGCGGTTGTGGGAGTGGAGAAAAAACTACTCGGTAAAATATTTTTGGCCACGGCAGTGATGGGAGCGGTCTTGGTGATTTTGAAAAATATGCAGGTGATAATCGTGGTCGTGGTCGGCGCAGGGGTGTATGCGGGGGTTTTGATTTTATTGAAGGGGGTGGATAGAGAGATGGTGAGAGAGATGATGGGAAGGGGGAAAATTTCTAATTCCTAATTTCTAATAAAATACCAAATTATAACTTTTGGATTCCCGGGTCGCCCCGGGAGATACAGCGGGGTCGCCCGAGGATGGTGGGGGGAAGAGTATGACCAACGATGAAAATATGTTTTATACTATTTTAATAATTATATACTTTTTGGCTTTTGGTTTTTGGACATGGAAAAATATGAAGTTAGGGATTTATATTTTGATATTTGGGTTGCCGAGTTATTTGATCCGATTTAATCTGGGGCCGTTGCCGATGACAGTACTTGAGGGGATGATATTGATTTTGTTTGGGATATGGACAATTGAGAAATTAAGAAATAAAGAGATAAAGAAAATAAGGGAACTTGATTTTGGAAAGATAAGGAGGTGGGTAGAAAAGTGGAGAGGGTTGTTTGGGCCGATAATTTTGTTTTTGCTCGCCGGGTCGGTGGCGGTTGTGGTGTCGTCGGAAACGCAGGCGGCTATGGGATTGTGGAAAGCGTATTTTATTGAGCCAATTTTGTTTTTTGTGGTTTTAACTTCGGTGATTAAAAAAGAAGATCTAAAAAATATTTTTTGGGCCATGGCCGGGTCATCAGCGGTGGTGAGTGCGGTAGCGGTTTATCAAAAAGTGACGGGCAACTGGATCGCCAATGACTTTTGGGCGGCAGAAGCAACCAGAAGAGTGAGCGGAGTATTTCCATATCCCAATGCTTTGGCGTTGTATCTAGCCCCCATTGTGATTTTATTGATAGGTTTTTTGGTTAAATCATGGGGAGGGGGAAAGAAAGGGATAGAAATAAGTAGAAATAAGGTAGAAATAAATAGAAATAAGTTGTTATGTTGTTATATTGTTAAATTGTTGGGGTGGGGAATAGTAGTAGCGGACTTACTTGCAGTATATTGGAGCGGGTCAAAGGGGGCGATAATGGGAATCGGGGCAGGAATATTTTTTTACGCAGTATTTTGGAAGGGCAAGAGAAAATATTTTTGGCCGGTGGTAGCGATAGGAGTTGTTGCGGCTGTTTTTTTATGGCAGAGCGGGCGGATCAACCTGAAAGGAAATTTTAGTGTGGAGGGCGGAGACTCGATCAGCGTGCGCCAGGAAATGTGGGCGGAGAGCTGGCAGATGATCAAAGATCATTATATGCTTGGTGCCGGCTTGGCTGGATACCAGGAGGTAATGGCCGAATATCATCAAAAAAAATATATTGAAATTTATCTATATCCCCATAACATCATTTTTAATTTTTGGAGTGAAACCGGACTACTCGGGTTGTTGGCGTTTTTAGGAATAATAGTTTGGTTTTACAGGAGAGCGTTGACTAAGCTAAAAAATGATTTAGGATTTAAGATTTATCCGCCTGCAAGCGCCTTGAGCGCTAGCGATTGGCGGGCAGGTGATTTAAGAATATCTATAGCGGCGGCGATGACAGTGGTAATAATTCATGGCTTGGTGGATGTGCCATATTTTAAAAACGATTTGAGCGTGTTTTTTTGGCTGATGATCGGGCTGATGTGGATAGCGTCCGCTGGGCAAAAGGGCTTAAGAAGGATATAATAAAGGAAAGAAAGTAATATCTCATATAATATTTGTAATTTGTAGTTTATGATAAACAGTGATCAAGTACAGAAAAAATTAAACGACTTATTGAACGGTCAGGACGACGGAATTGAGGAAGAGGTGTTTTTGGCGGAAGATTTACAGGCTAGCAAAACCATTATTCCCCAACCGCGTAAAGATGAGCCGGTTGTTCAGCCAGCAAAAAGAGAGGAAGAGGATAAACCTCTTTATGAAAGGATGCTGGGGGCGGAGTCGGTTGAACCAGTGGAAGGCGTCTCGGCGATAGATGAAGAAGAAAAAGCGGACGAGCCAGTGACTCTGCCGGAGGAAGAGAAAGAAGAGTCAGGAGATAAGCCAAGAGATTTGTCGGAGGACAAGAGGGATAAGGAAAAAGATGATGAGGAAAGTAAAGCTAGAGAATTTATGAATGGCAGTTTTAACTTTTTACACAAAAGCGAGGAAGAATTAAATGATAAGATCAAGGCGATGGAGCTGGCGCGCAAGGAGGATGGAATCAAGATGAGGGCTATGAACCTTGGTTTGGGTTATATCGATCTAAAGGGTTTGCCTATCATGCCGGAAGTTTTGAAGTTTATTGACGAGAAGGAAGCGTTAGAATTAAAAGTAATTTGTTTTTTATACAAAAGGCAAGAAGAGATCCGACTGGCGACGGTTGAACTGACGGACGAGGTGCGCAAAATAGCTCAGAGGTTGCAACAAGAAAACCCAGGGGTGTCAGTATTAATTTATTTGACCAGTCAAGAAAGCATGGACGCGGCTTTGAAATTATATTCTTCTTTGCCCCGGAGAGTGGAGAGAATAAATGATATAGAAGTTTTAGAAAGAGAAATCGCCCAATTTGGTTTGCGAATTGGCGGATTGGATGAGATTCAAGAAAAAATTAATTCAGCTTCAACTACGGAGATATTGGGAGTGGTGGTCATGGCGGCGACGAGGATTGAGGCAAGCGACATACACATTGAAGCCGAAGAGAGCAGCATCAAGTTGCGGTTTCGGGTGGACGGGGTTCTGCACGATGTCGCGTTTTTACCCAAGGAGACATGGAATAACTTGGTGGCGAGAATAAAATTAAATGCCGGATTGAAGATAAATGTTCAGGACAGACCGCAGGACGGCAATTTCACTTTGCGCGTTCAGGATAAACCAGTTGATTTCAGGGTGTCTATTCTGCCGACTAATTATGGAGAGAGCGTGGTAATGAGAATTTTATTTCATGACAAGATCAGAAAATTGGGTCTGGACAATTTGGGCATTGACGAATATAATCGGATGCTTTTAGAGAAAGAAATCAATAAGCCCAATGGACTTTTGGTGATAACCGGTCCGACCGGGTCGGGAAAAACGACAACTTTGTATTCAATATTAAATAAACTCAATTCTTCGGATAATAAAATTATTACGGTAGAAGACCCGATTGAATATAAATTGGAAGGCATTAATCAATCGGAGGTGCGGGAAGACAAGGGCTATACTTTTGCCAAGGCTTTGCGTTCAATCGTGCGCCAAGATCCCGATATTCTTCTGGTGGGGGAAATTAGAGACCAAGAAACGGTGGAAATTGTTTTAAATGCCGCCCTGACCGGGCACTTGGCTTTGTCTACTATTCATGCCAATAGCGCGGCCGGAGTGATTCCTAGATTTATGGCGCTGGGGGCTAAGCCATATTTGCTTTCGCCAGCACTCAATGTCTCTATCTCTCAGAGGCTGGTGAGAAGGGTGTGTGGGTCTTGTAAACAGCAAATGAATTTGACAGAAGGAGAGAGAGAAAGGGTCAGAGCTGCGATGAATAGCTTATCAGAAGCCAGAAAAAGAATATTGAAACCCAATGAATTGGCTGAACCTATTTTTTACACCGGGAAGGGCTGCCAGGCGTGTTCCGGTCTTGGTTATCGGGGTCAGGTTGGTTTGTTTGAAATTTTGCAGGTGACTGATGAAATAAAACAGATGATTTTGGCCGGTGATATTGCTGAACAAAAACTAAAAGAGACAGCGATAAGAAATGGGATGGTGACATTGGAACAGGACGGAATTATCAAGGCGATTAATGGTATTACCAGTCTAGAAGAGGTGTTTCGGGTGGCTTAAGGCTAGAAGAAAGTCTTAGAAGAGAGAAAGATTTAAAATCCCGCTGTGAGGCGGGATTTTGATAAAAGACATTTTGGAGAATAAGAGGGGCTAGAGATAACTAAGAGGATTGACGTTGGTGCCGTTGATTTTTATTTCTAAATGGATATGTGGGCCGGTAGAATAGCCGGTAGAGCCGACCTCACCCAAGACTTCGCCAGCGCTGACTTGATCGCCGACCTTGACATAAAGTTTTCGTGAATGCCCATAGCGGGTTTTGATCCCATTCCCGTGATTGACAATGATATTATAACCATAACCACTACTCCAACCAGCGAGTTCTACCCGGCCACTATCCAAAGCATAGATGGGAGTACCGGCCGCAGCACCGATATCAAGACCAGTATGGCGCCAACTGAAATATTGAGTAATGCGACGCGAGGTGCTCGGCCAAACATATTTGCCAAGGGTGGAAGCGACTCCTTTGGAAAAGATATTTTTGACAGAACTCTGAGCGCTGGCAACCGGCGCGGAGGTGGAAAGCGGTTTACCATCAGGGATGATTAGGTGTTGACTGACTTTGATGGTGGCAGCGCTATCGAGATTATTGTAAGAGAGTATTTTGTCCGGGCTGACATCGAATTTTTTTGCAATACTGGCAACTGTGTCGCCGCGCTTAACAGAATAAGAAATACCATTGGTCGGCAAGATGGAGAGCTTCATGCCGGGTTTGAGATAACTTTTAAGGGTGAGATTATTTTCCCAGAGGAGAGTATTGACAGAGAGGCCAAAGTGCGAGGCGATGGAGCTAAGGGTGTCACCAGTTTGTACTTCATAGGTTTGTATGGCGTTTTTGGCGGCGGAGTTGTCAGCGGAGGCGTTACCAAAAGGAGATTGCTGAGGGTTGATTAAGGCGTCGCCGGTAGGAGAAATGACGGCTAAATTTTGTTCAGCGGAGAGATCTACTCCTGGCTGATTGGTCGGTGGCTCAAGAGAGTCAAACTGTCCAATAATGGTTTCGCTTTTGGGTAGCGATTTGTTTTTTTCATTTAAAAGTGGGCGTTCAATGATCTCTTCTTCCGGCGTGCTGATAAAAAGTTTGGCCAAGATGCTATTTTTATTTAATTCTTCAGCGTAGGTATTGCGGGTGGAGAGGTTGTTGGAGACTACTAAAAAGAAAATAAGAGCAACGAGTGAGTGGACTAAGTAGGGTTTTTTGCCGTTTTTTTCCGTTTGAGCAGGGCCATTCCCCCAAAAGATATTTTTGATATTTTTTTTAAAAAACAAAAAACCCTTATAAAGGGGGAGGATCAGTCTTTTAAAAAGAAAATACCAGAGACCAACTGAAAAGGAAACAATCAGCGAGGCGATAGCGCGAGTGACGATAAAAATTGATTTTTTTAGAAAAGTCAGCATAAAAAAGCAACAAATTGTCACCGAGGGCGGAGCAATTCGTTAAGATTTAGGGTATCAAAAAAAGACGATTTAGTAAAGAATACCAGATTTGATTTTGGGGCCACAAAATGATAAGATGAGAATAAATATAGTAATTCGTAATTAGTAATTTGTAACTAGCAAAAGGAAGAAAATCAAGATAAACAGAAACACATAGAGACAAGTTGAAATAAATAGAAATATATGGAAAGATATAATTCGCAAGAAAGAGAGCTAAGGTAGTTATGCTGGAGCGTGATTTCGCTTCACTCAACAATATAAATTATATGAATAAATACGAACCACAACAAATAGAACCAAAATGGCAAGGGTTTTGGGAAAAAGAAAAAGTATTTGAAGCCAAAGAGGAGAATGGTAAAAAGAAATTTTTTGGCTTGATAGAATTTCCATATCCGTCGGGCGATGGATTGCATACCGGACATTTGCGCTCTAATACGGCTATGGATATTATTGCCAGGGAAAGAAGAATGCAGGGGTATAGTGTTTTGTACCCGATTGGTTTTGATGCTTTTGGTTTGCCCACAGAAAATTACGCCATTAAGAA
>DAOOPA010000022.1:4797-13144 GCA_035388025.1 bacterium | reverse complement strand
AAAAAAATTATCAAAAAATATTACTAATTATTTGTCTGTTCTAGACAAGCACCTAAATTAAAAATGGGAATTATCTGCCATAAAATATTTATCCGACTGACTTCCTCTCTCTGCAAAGAAATGATATAAAAAATGGTCCCCAAAAAATAAAATACCGCCACCGCAAAAATATAGCCCAAGGCTTCCCAATTGGGAATTTGTACTTTGACTACCCAGGCGATTGGGATAATCAAAACATTCAACCAAGTCGCTAAGCACAAATAAGCCAACGGATTTTTAATCCGGCTAGACACAAGATATTTCTCGCCCGTATTGACCAGCGCCCATAAAAAATGCGCGCCGATCGCGAACCAAACCCAATTCATGGTAATACTTATTAAAAAATCTAATTTTTAATGTTTAAAAATTTAGCTTTAAGATTTATTTAAAAATTAAAAATTACCTTTTTCTGGTATATTCTTCTAATCCTTTCCCGAGTATCTCCACGGCCTCTCTCAATTTTTCCACTTCCACCACATACGCCAGCCTGATTTCATTTTTCCCCAAGCCCGGTGTGATATAGAAATCAGCCATCGGCGACACCCAAACTGTTTTCTTTTGATAATCAAAATCAGCCAGCATAAAGCGGATAAAATCTTCCGCGTCATTGATCGGCAAAGCGATGACCTGATAAAAAGCGCCTTGGGGCTGATTATAAAAAATGCCCGGTATCTTTTTTAATTCGCTCTCTACCTTGGCCGCGCGCCGGCTGTATTCTTTGGTGATCTTTTGGGTATAAACCCGGGCATCTTTCAGCGCTCGGTTGGTGATGATCTGGCCAATAGTTGGTGCCGATAGTCTCGCCATGGCCACTTTCAATATGGCCTGCTGAATTGTCTTGTTACAAGAAACAATCACTCCGATTCTAATACCCGGCGCGGAAAACCGCTTGGAAATACTATCTAATAAAATCACCCGCTCGCGCGACCCGGCCAAAGATAAAATGCTACTTCCGTGGCCATGAAAAACAATCTCCCGATAGGTTTCATCGGCGATGATATACAAATTATGTTGCTTGGCGATTTTAATAATCAATTTTAATTCTTGCTCGCTCCATACTTTGCCCGTGGGATTATCCGGATTGATCACGACTATCGCTTTGGTTTTGGGCGTAATTTTTTGAATAATTTCTCGCTCCTTTGGCAAGCGAAAATTATTTTCTAGTTTCAAGGTTATTGGCCGCAAGCGCACATTAGCCAACCCGGCCAGGGCTTTATAATTGGTGTATAATGGTTCAAACACCAAAATCTCATCACCCGGATCAGCCACTGTCAAAAAGGCGAATAAAATTCCCTCGCTGGCGCCGGTCGTGGGCACAATCTCTTCCCTTTTCAAATCAACACCCCAATTCTTATAATAAGCCCGCCAGGCGTCCACATGTTCGGCCAATCCGCTCGATGGCGCGTAACCTAATTTTTTTGAGCCCCAACCAGCCAAAGAGCGCCTGATCGATGTCGGGACAGCCAAATCCGGGTCGCCGATGTTCAGTTTAAAAATTTTTATCCCCTTCTGTTCTGCTGCCACGGCCAATGGATAAAATTTTCTGATCGGTGAAGCGATTAGCTGGCTTGAACGTGTAGAAATTGACTTCATAATATTTTATAAAACTCATAAATAATCCCCGCCACCAAACAAGCGATCAAGAGCATCATAATTAAACTTTTCACGCCCCGGGCTTGGCTACTGCGCCAGTAAACAGCCGCGATAAAAATGCCATCAATCGCGAGCATCACCGAGCCAACAAAAGAAATAATAGTGATGAAATTATTAACGCCTAAAAAATATAAGATCATCGGCACACTAGTCACCACGCCCAAAGCCAAAGTCGGCCGAATTTTTAGATCATAAACCAAAATTTTATTCAAAGCCAAGGTCAGGGTGATATAAGAGGTGAAAATGGCGATGATACCCAAAATAATCAAGAGTGTCCCCATGGTCTGACCAAACACGCCGGATAGTCCGCCCAAGGCTGTCGGGTCAACACTTTGTCCCATGACGCCCAAGATACAACCAATAAAAACCAAATAAAATATCAGGGCCGTCAGAATAGAGAGTCCAATAACTTTATTCAATCTTTTTTTATTGCGACCCAAAATATCCTTGACCTCGGGAATCGCTGAGGCCCCCCATAAAGAAAACAACACCATGCCATAGGGCAAGAAAAAATTTTGGGGCTGGGCCTTGATCGCCCAAAGATTCTCTCCTTGCCAGTGGCCGCTGGAGCGCCAAACCAAAACCGCCAGAGTCAAAATCAAAGCCATGACCCCGCCGACCTCCAGGCGCGCAATAATTTTACCACCGGCCAAGACCAATAACGCGCCGAGCAAACAATAAGCTACGACATGTACGCCTTGGCCGCCCGCGGGGAAATATCCGCTCAATAATGTTTGCATAAACTGACTGCCCAAAATAACATAGGCCAAAATCGCTCCGAGCAAGCTGCCAATCGCCGTCACGCTCGCTATCCGGCCCCAAATTTTGCCTAGATAGATTCTGACCAGACCCGGCAGTCGATGTTGACCGGGCGTTTTGACCGCCACCAGGCCCCAAAAAATATGAATCAGTAAGGCCACCACACCCAAACCAATGAAATAAGCAGCCATGATGCCCAAACCAACCTGGCTGGTGATATAAGGCAAGGAAAAAATACCTACTCCGATGATAGTACCGGTCAGCATGGCGTAGGCATATAAAAAACTTTTGAATTTATTCCAGAAAGACATTTTGTTTTAGTTTGAAATTTGAAAATATTTTTTTGTACCGTTCACTCCTGGCACAGTCCCCTCCAACACGCCCTTGCCGCCACCCGGCGTTGGCGCGCTCAAATTGGGCAGGGTCACCGACTCGGCCTCATTTTCCAGATTGGCATATAGGGCACACTGATTATTTTCATTGACAACATATTTATAATTAGAATTACTCTCTGTGCCGGTTTTTGGATCGCTCAAATTACCGGGGATCTGATTCGCATATTGGGGATATTTTGCCCTATAGTCATCAATCAATTGATTCAAATCATATTCTCCAGCTCCGCCATCCGGCAACAAGCAACCGAAAGTTAAAAATCGCCCAATCTGATTTAGATCATTCAATCTCTTGGCGTCTCTGGCCTTGACCCGAGCGCCACCAAAAGCCACGACTCCGAGAGTCGCCAAAACTCCAATAATACCGATGACTACCAAAAGCTCTATTAATGTAAAACCTTTATTTTTTCCAAGCATATAATTTTCCCTACTCTAATTATATCACGCCAAAATTTAAAAACAAAAAAAACACCCAAAACACCAAGCAAAACAGCAAAATCTAGCTATTTATGCTATCCCCGGCTACAAATCCAGTACTCCAACACATCTGCAAATTAAAGCCGCCGGTCGGCCCATCCAAATCCAAAATTTCTCCAGCCAAATAAAGATTATCAATAATTTTAGACCGCATTGTTTTTGGATTAGCCTCTTTCAAATCTACCCCACCGGCCGTCACGATTGCCAAATCAAAAAGAGCGGGGCGATCCGCTCTTTTTTTGTTCTACATTATCTTGCCTAGCGCTCTTCCCAATCCGGTGCCTCATAACAGTATGATTGACCGCTCTGCTCAGAAGCGGTGCCCGATTCGGAGCCGTCTTTCTCACTTTTGATAGTGTAATAATAACGCACCCGAGGCAGGATTTCCTGATCATCATAAACGCAAGTGTCACCACCGCACTGGGCGCTGGTCATTGACTGCCAAGGGTCGCCGGTTTCCACATAACCATTGGTGCTCTTGCGGATATTGTAGGTATAATCAGCTCCCAAGTTTTCCCAACTCAGGCGCAGTTGACCGCAGGTTGGCTCAATAGTAAAGCCACTAACCACACTATCAGTAGTGCCAGAAAGCGGACAGGGCGGAGGGGAAGAACGACCGCAGAGAGGATTGGTGGTGGAATTTAAAATATTCGTACCCAAGTTGGCCCGCAGGTAACAAGTATAGGTGGTGCCAGGAGCCAGACCGCCAAACGTATAATAACAGTCGCCGGTATCACAGGTGGTATTTTCAGTCAAACTATTACAAAAGATAGTGTAGGAATTGGTGGCGCCTTGCTTGTCCCAGTGAAGGGAAAGTTGGGTAGAACCCAAGGCATTGATTTCCCGGAAGGTAAACTCTTCGAGGCGGCAGGAGCCAGCGCCGTCCGGCTCATAACCAGCTTCACAGGTACAAGCGTTGGTGGCGGTATTACAGCCAGTGCCGGTGTAACATTCCACTCTTTGATAAGGGCTGGCGCTGGGGCAATTGGTATAAGAGGCTTGGCAGCTCTGATAGGCGGACCAAGCTGGACAGTGGCAGTTGTCCGGACAATCATTGTCCCTAATCTGCTGGTAAAGAAAACCATTGGCGTTGTTATCACACTGGGAGGTGGAACAAGTACCCGGAGTAGTATAGCAGGCTGGTTCGCAGCCCAAGCCAGAGCAGGGATAGGTCACGGGATCTAAATAAACAGTTTTGATTTCTTGATCAGAGTTGCTGGCGCTGTCACTGGCGGTCAGAATGACGGTTCTGGCAGTAGAGGCCGGCACGCTGTAAGAAATAGATAGTTGCGGGCGCCAAGACAAAGTGGCATGCTCGGAAGAAATTAATTTAAATCCATTTTCATCAGCGGTTTCAGGATTACGTTTGGCCAAATAACCATAATTCTTGGTCGGGTTATCAAACCAAAATTTTATTCTATTCAAAAGATTGGCACCGCTTTCCACAATCCATTCGTTGGCTCTGGCGACATTGGTATAAGAAAAGTCGGCAGTATAAGCGCGGTCGCGGGTGCCATCATAATCGCCGACCACCCAGCCATTAACACCACTGGCGCTGGCTCCAGCTCCGGCCGTTGACCAGGCCGAACCGGAGCGATAACTATTCCAAGTAGCTTCACTTTCCACCCAATTTTTCAATAACGCGTGAAAATTGAGAGTCAAACCAGCCCCGTCCGGGTCATAAGAATAAAGCCGCAGAGTCGCGCCGGTAATCTGACTGGAATCAGTAACGCCGGCAGCTTGGAGATCGTCAATAAAATCAAACTTGAACCAGCCGCGACGGATGCGGCCAGAACTGCCGGTACCAACTTCCATGAGGGTGCTATCGCCATAATTGGTATCTCGCGAAGCGGAATAGCTGGTAGCGTGACCATCATAGGTGACCCCACTGTAATCAGAGGAGCCATTTTCCCCAAAAGTTTTGGTGCCCGAACCGCCAGAAAGAGTGTATTGATGAACCGGATATTGATTACTGCCGTTATAACTACCAGTGTTGCAGTTGGATAAACAGGTCTCCCCATCGCCAAAATCCCAGACCCAGCCAGTAACGCCACCGACTCCGCCAGAAGAAGCATCAACAAAGATAATGGTGTCAGTAGTGGCGGCACACCATTGGTAAGCGGCAGTGACAGGGCCGCCGGCGCTACAAGTAGCAGTGGAAGCGGAACATTGAACAGCGGTGGTTTCATCGCCTTGTTGATTTCGAGCCATGACTGAAGTAGTATAGCTAGTATCGCAAGTCAGGCCAATCTGGCTCCAGCTGGTGCCTGGGATCCAGTTGGAGTTACCAGCGGAATTGGAGGCGTAAAAAGAATCTTGAGCGCCGCCAGAAACCCAGGACCAATCGATGGCAGTAGAAGAAACTGCCGTGCCAGAACAGGAAGCCGGTGGATTGGCGGAAGTATAGGCGGAAGCATTGCCAGATGAACCACTAGCACCACAGGCATTAACGGCCACGACATAGACAGTATATTCGGTATTAGCAGAAAGAGTGGCACCGCCATCGCTGACAGCGGTTTGCACATAACTGACAGTGTCAGACGTACCTACCAACTGATTATCAGAGTTGTAAATTTGATAAGTGATCGGTGAGTCACCGGATGATGGGGCGGTCCAGGTCCAGGTGATGGAATTCACCGTATTGCCAGAATGATCAAGACTGGTGGGCTGACTAGGAACAGTACAGGGTGGCAAGCCACCAATGGCCAAAGTGACACGAATCGGATCGCCGTTGTTACCACTGCAACCTTGATTGTTTTCCAAAGCGCAATTATCAACATTATCCAGCGCGTGCAAGCCATATAAATAATCTCCCGTATCAAGGGCGGTGGTATCGTCGCGACCGGTTGCGTCAATCGCATCTGTATCAACCCAAATCTGGCTCCAACTACAACCAGTCATAGTGACGCCATTACAGGTGGTAGCGTTGTAATTAGTGCGCCACAATTCAACCCGCTTCATGCCGGATTCACTATCGGAAGTACTCCAAACAAAAGTGGGTTTTTCGCCAACTTCGGTAATGGTAACATGACCGCCAAGACCGACTCCTTCGGCCTGGAAATTACTGACCAGTGGTTTATTTTTATCAATTTTGTAAAGACCAGAACAAACCACGGCGCTCCAGCTGCCACCAGTGTTTCTGGCGCGAGCGCAAAGATTCCACTGGCCAGTGGTGTCTTTGACAACCGTAGCACTGCAAGGTGAAGAGCCGTTACAAGCAAAGGGAGAATCATTGGAAGAAGCAGTGCCCGGGTCGCAAGAAGCGCTGGTGGTCCAACAATAGTGAACGTAACTAACGCCAGACGAATCATTGGCG
This sequence comes from bacterium, assembly GCA_035388025.1. GTDB lineage: Bacteria > Patescibacteriota > Patescibacteriia > UBA2196 > GWA2-42-15 > JAAZMX01. The sequence goes on along the minus strand of DAOOPA010000022.1, from coordinate 6,508 downwards.
GTGACAACAACGGAAGCGTCGTTGGATGACCACGCCATAGAGGTCGGATTGAAAGAAATAGACGGAGCAGTGCAGGCCCCAGTGGTGACCGAGGTGCCCTGGGCCGAGGTAGTTGAACCGCAAGAATTTCTAGCTTCGATCCAATAACGATAGGTGGTATTACAATTCAGAGAACTATCGGTATAGGGACTGGTAACATTATCCCAAGAAGAGCCGGGCTTGGCGCAACCGACGCCTTCGCAGCGATACAAACCATAAGAGGTGGCACCGGAGCCGGCAGTCCAAGAAACATTGGTGCCATTTTGGGTGGTGCCGGAATAGGTCGGATTGCCGGGCGCGCCAGGCGCCGTGAGCGCGGTAATCGTGTCCGGACCAACCGCACTACGAGAAACACTGTCAGAAGAAACACCGCCGCAGTGCCCACCAGACTCATTTATGCAATTGCCGGCGTTATCGATGGCGTGGACCCCATATTGAGTAGTAGCGGAAACAGTGACAGTACAAGGACTCGAGGAACAACCGGAAACAATAGCCCAGCCAGAACCGGGGTTGGCCCAAAGTTCGGTGCGATTCAAACCAGAGCCGCCGGTATCGCTGGCTGACCAAGAAATAGTGGCGGTCCCACCGCTACAAACAGAGCTGACATTTGTGGAGAGGGCCGTGATCGTGGGCGCTATTTTATCAATTTCATAAGGGCTGGAACATTGCGTATTGGAATTGCTGGTATTGTCAGTGGCCTTGACACATAATGTCCAGCTACCAGTACTGTTTTGGGTCAGAGATGAACCATTGGTGAATGGTGTGGTCGGGGTGCAGTTGCCACTGTTGCTCCAGCAATAAAGGGTGGAAGAAATGCCATCGGAATCAGAAGCGGTGGCGACAACGCTGACATCGGTGTAGTTGTAGGAACGAGAAGTGGGATTAAAGCTAATGGTTGGACCACTACAATTACCGGCAGTGCCGGAAGCGGTGGTGCTATAGACATTGCCAGCAGAATCCCTGACGCGGACCTGAGCTGTCTGACTGGTAACACCAGTGTATAACTTGGTGTTGCCGGATTGCCAGCTCCCACCGCCATCAAAAGAATAAGGCTGGCTGGCCAAGCCGGCACAACCAGTGTCGGCGGCGCCGTTGATAGTGAACAAAATCTGCTCGCAGGTACTGGATGGGTTACTGGCGGTAACTGAACTGACCGTGGGCGCAGTTGTATCAACCCTTAATGGCCCTTGGGCCGAACTGTAACCGACCAGACTGCAGGAGTCACTGTTTTTAAAACAGAGATAATCAGAGTGAGTCGAGCTCACGGTAGCGGAAGAACCGCTATTGGGATAGGAGTCGCTGGCGTTGCAAACAGCATCAGAACTATAGCCCCAGAGAGGAGTAGAACCATTGGACCAATTCACAGAAACGGTGTCCGGCCCGGCAGAGCAGGTGCTGTTAATGCTATCAGTGACAGTGGCACTCGGCGTGGCAGGCGCGGTGGTGAATTGCGTAATCGCGCCGCTGACATAGGTCCATAGCGCGTCGTAGGCCGTGATCTGCCAGCGGACAATGGTATTTCTAGGAAAATCAGAACTCGGAGTATAGTTGGTATTGCTGGTGTTAGCTTGGAGGGTCGGAGTACAGCCGGAACCGGTGCACCATTTGACTTGATAATTCACCGTGTCTCCGGTATCCGGATCACTTCCGCTCCAACTCAAGCTGGGGCGGG
>DAOOPA010000022.1:0-4787 GCA_035388025.1 bacterium | reverse complement strand
TGACCGGGGTATTCGGAGCTTGATTGACACGGAAAGAAAAAGGACCGTTGGAGGAGGTGGTCTGGAGGGAACCATCAGAAGCGACGACATTCCAGCGGCAATAGTTGCCAAGGGTCAAACCGGAGAGGCTCCAGCTTTCGCCAGAGGTAGTGTAGTTTGGACTAGAAGGCAGAGTACAGCCAGCAGTGGGGAAACAGCAATAATATATGTTGTAGGTGACGGTCGTGCCTTCCGGATCAGTAGATTCGCTCCAGCTCAGGGTCGGACTGGTGGAAACCATGGTGGCATTGTTGGCAGGAGAGGAGAGGGAGAAAGAGGTGGGAGCGGTGTTGGGCACAGGGCAAGAAGCCACGCAATTTCCTGAAGCATCAATGCTCTTTCCTGCGCCGTTACAGCATTTGCCGGAACCGGAATAACCGGGGCAGAAAGAAGTAATATAATATTCCCCAGAGTCATCACCGCAACATTCTGTGGCTGTGCCTGAATCATACTCCCCAAAAACCAGGGATTCACCACCAATGGCCCATGAGCCGCCACAGGTATTACACATATTTGGTTGATTAACAAGCACTTTACCCATTGGCCAGCTCCAAACTTCCCCTGATTGATCACAATCTACCCAAGCAGTCCCAAAAGCATAAGTAGGAGCCAAAATACAAAGTGTTTTTAAATCAGGCTGAACACCTACTGAATACAATTTTCCAATAGAAGGATAGCATTGATTATTATAAACACATGAGTCGTTAGGACAGCAAATTAGATCACTGGAACAATTGGCTGATATTTGATCACCTAAAGACCTACACCCACTGGTATATTCGCCAACGCTAGCAGTAGCATCATCGCCACAGCAGAAGCCGTCAGAAGTAATTCCTGTATCATCACAAACGCCATCAGGGCCAGCAGATTTACAACTAGAGGAGTTGGAAAACCAGGTCCCCTCTTGGCAAGTCCAGCTATATCTATCTTGGTCATACCATATGCCATAGCCTGTATTTATACTAGCCGATTCAAAGCAATATTCTCGATCAGCGGCATAAAGTCCATCAATACTCCTTAGTGCGCCACTTTCAAAGTAAGAACCGTCGTCTACGCATCTTCCATTTGTGTCGCAATAAAAATTATTATCAGAACACGTGGCTCCGACGTCAGCAAAACACTTTCCTACTGAGTATGGATCAATATCAGTATTACAACACCCAGTCCATGATGATTGGTTTGGGTGCTGTTTGTAATACTCCTGACTATCATCGCCACAACAACTAGGATTACCAGCACCACTCGGATAGCCAGAGGCAGTCCAATCAAGAGAGTGCGCTGTAACGCAATAGTATTGACTATTATCGCAATCATCATCGATACAAGCCGGAACAACAGCATCATCATCAGCCGCCAGCGATGTATTTGCGTTAATGTTTATAATAAAAAAAGCCACTAATAAAAAAGCGGCTAAAAAATAGATATTTTTTATTCGACGAGTGTTCATAAAAAATATGTGGTTTGGTTGATTATGATGTTATTATAACACAATATAAAAAGAAATGCCAAACAATAGAAAAATTCAAAATCGGAGTGTCGGACCAAGCTTTTTGATAATATCCCTCACCCCACCCTCTCCCGTGGGGAGAGGGAAAGGGAGAGCCAAAAAGGGATTTTTATTTTTCGTTATCCAAGGCCAGCTTCATCAAAAATATTGTCTCCGTCTTGAGCTTTGACTTCACCCAAGCTTTTTGCTTTTCATCCAACAACTCACCCATGCCGGCCAGGATATTGCGATCCGCAGTTTTTTCCAATAATTTAATATTTTTTTTCAGAAATTCTTTGTAGGTCAGACCGGTGCGATTTTCCACAATTTGCTTATTAATCGGCCAGTTATTTTTTAAAAAGAAATAAACATCAAAAATATCTCGATTAGTTTTACCGATTCTTTCGTGCAGAGCACAGAGCTTGTGAGCCGCCATATCTTCCTTGATCATCACTTTCATTGGAATGCCAATGTATGACTTCACCTCATATCTAGAACCAAAATCCCGGCGGCTTATTTCCACTTTCACATTTTGAGCCCCGGCAAATTTCTCTTCATAAGAAAGCAAGTAAAAAAGATTAAATCTTTTCAGCGCGGCCTCTTTGAGCGTTCCATAACTTTCCAAAATCTCTTTAACCCGATTGAAAACCTGATCCTCTTTGGTTGCCTCCAGCAGGTCAAAGTCTAAATCTACCGAAAACCGATTGAGATCATAAAAAAGGAAAGCAGCCGTGCCTCCTTTAAAACCAAGAAAAGGTCCAACACTTGGATCGGTAAATATATCTTTTAAAATTCTGATGAGAATATTTTTGTGAGTGGTTCTGTCTATGGTCATAAATTTATGGTTTTATTTAGATTTAAAATCGTTGTAGTATTCGTTTACTTTTCCAACCATTCTTTTGTTGCCATATAGCGGCAACATGGAAAAGACCTTGGGCCAATCCAATGGTGATAAATTATCGAAGTGGTAATCTTTATGAAGATATACAACGTCTAAAAACGCTCTTTCTTTTGAGGCGAGTGAGTAATAATCTTTGTTTTCTATGCCATTGTTATTATTCAGAATGTTCGGTTTTAATTTTTTGAACGAAAAAAGCTGGCCATCACAATTGATGTCCTTGGTTTGATATGAAGCAACAAAAATTTGGCTATAATGCTGAAAGATAATTCCGGCCTTCGTTAAAACTGTTTCAAAACTCACATAGGCAGGAATAAATATTTTTGTCGCCAACTCGAGCTTGTTGTAATTCTTGTCTTTGGCGTATAAACCTCGGCGAATACCGTAAAGCTGGCCATTTTTTAGATAGGAATATATTCTGCGCCTCAAAAGAGCCGGGTTTCTCTCCCCAGAAGTTAATAATATCTCCTTAAAAGAAAAAACCGTATTATTGCTTTTTAGAATGCTTAAAATGTCTGCTTTTCCCATATATTTATTACTTTATAGGTTAAATGTTACCTGTGATGTTACCTTTAACTCTTATTATATACTATGATGGGTCTAAATACAAGACTTCTTAGCGTCCCTCTCCCATGGGGAGAGGGTTCCCAAAAAGAAAAGAGGGCCACGGAAAGATGACTTATAGTCCTCTTCTCGTGACCCTCGAATTTCCTCCTTTTCTGGCCATCTACTTCATGAGGGTCATTTTTTGAACCTTGGAAAAGGAACCTGCTTCGATCCGGTAGAAATAGATACCGGTCGGGACAGCAGATCCATCCCAGGAAACCTGGTAGCTGCCGGCGCCCTGCTCCTCATCGACCAGGCGGGTGATGGTCTGTCCGGTGGCGTTGAAGACTGTGAGCTGGACATAACTCTTGGCGGACAGGTCATAGGAGATGGTCGTGGCCGGGTTAAAGGGGTTGGGGTAGTTTTGGGATAGCATAAATGTAATCACACAAAACCTAAAATACAGCTTTTCATTATAGTCATTATATAGAATGATTACTTCCTGTGGCCCCGGCTCAAGAGTGAGCTGACAGTCGATTTCGTCCTCGGCAAGTTCCTTGAAAAATTTTTCATTGACAAATACTTTTTTTCTCACTGGCCGAAGTTCCCATTTCCATTCGTGCCAACCTATTTGGACCGGATTACTTACCCTATCACCGGGTGCTGGACAATAAGGGATTAATATACCCTCGCCGCGATCAGAACTTGGCTGGCCAATAGTTAAGGATCTCAAACCTGAAAACAAAAAAAAGATAACCAGCCAACCAACATTGCTTTTGAGTTTCATCGTGGTATCCCCTTTCTTATCATAAATTTATATCTTACATAAATTAAAAAGCTATAAAAAGAAAAAGAGGACCAGTGGAAAAGTAACTTTGGTCATCTTTTTCCTCTAGCCCTCGTTGTATTAATCTCCTCCATTTTGCCCCCATTACTTCATGAGGGTCATTTTTTTTGTCTGAACGAAGTCGCCAGCTTCGATCCGGTAGAAATAGATACCGGTCGGGACAGCAGATCCATCCCAGGAAACCTGGTAGCTGCCGGCGCCCTGCTCCTCATCGACCAGGCGGGTGATGGTCTGTCCGGTGGCGTTGAAGACTGTGAGCTGGACATAACTCTTGGCGGACAGGTCATAGGAGATGGTCGTGGCCGGGTTAAAGGGGTTGGGGTAGTTTTGTGCCAGACTAAACTCTGTCGGCAGGCCTTTGATAATAGCCTCAACGCCGCTCGCCTTAAAATCATGATCATTGGCGACGACGTTGTTGCCACCCGTGGTTCCCCCGACAATATTCGGATCAAAGTCCGGATATTTGGGGTCATAGAACTGACCTTGGATGATATTGCCGGTGCCTACATTTCCGGTCGCAGGCGGATTGATCACAATACCCCGATCGAGGCAGAGACCTGCGTTGTCAGCAATCTTGTTATAATAGCCACTTACCCCGATCCCGTAACCGCAATTGGAAAAGTGGTTGTCGACAACGGTGTTGTTAGAGCTACTGAGCACGACGCCTCGGGCTAATCCGCTGAAATAAACGGCCGAGATAGTATTGCCAGTGGAGCCGGTGGCGAGATAGACACCAAGGAACTGGTGCCAAAAATCCTCAATAACTTGGTTGCCGGAGATTGTGTTACTGTCTCCGCGAACTATAACCCCATATTTGCAGTTGAAGACGGATAGGTCTTCAATCACGGAGTTGTTGCCGTTCAGTCTAACGCCGGCATACAGACTGTCGGTTTTAATGCTGACTAGTTTTGTACCGGTAACACTGGCGCGGACAAAAATGCCAGTTTGCAGTCTTTCCCCATAATCGAGCC
>DAOOPA010000021.1:0-13711 GCA_035388025.1 bacterium | reverse complement strand
ACCGCCATAGCCCAGATTTTTAGGATGAGTGAAAACCCTCAAACCCAAGCGCCTGGCCAATTCCGTTGTCTTGTCTTGACTGGCATCATCCACCAAAATTATTTCATCCACCCAGCCCTCAGGGATATCCTTCAAAGTTTGTTCTAAGGTTTTTTCAGCATTGTAGGCTGGCAAAACGGCAATTATTTTTTTGTTCGGAAAAAGCTTTGACATAATTATTCTATCTCACATATAAGGTTAGTGGAAACAAACTGCCAATCGGCTCAAAAGCGATTTTCCAGCCATTAAATACAAACCATTTTCGGATCTGTTCTGTCGCGCCGTCGCCCAAAACCCACACACTTTTTGCTTGATTTTTTTTGATTAAATAATTTAATTTTTTATCCATGCTTGGCCATTCTACCAATGAAAAACGCAATTGTGATTCATTTTCCATCATTCCCAGTGTGTCTTCTGCCGCCATGAAATCAGGGATCATTAGGTCAGCCGGGAAAACCCCTATCGCTTTTGGCACTCCATCCCTTAGATAATAATTTAGTTGGGGTCTTATTTGGGCGGTATTGGTGAGTATCATTTCTCCCTCTCTATAATTTTCGTTGATATGATTAGCCACAATCTTTAATCTATAATTGATATCATACAAAGAATCATCCCCGACTATTTTTATTTGGAAAGTTATCAGACTGATTACAAAAAACAGCAAACAAATCAAACGCCATCGGCTATTTCCCATCTGTACAAAAATAACCGCGATCAATAAAGCTAAAATTATGGAACCAAATAATATGTGTCTATAGAGCAAAGCCGTGTAACTGATAGAGCTTGGCATGCAAAGGAAAAACAGTATGCTCGCGACCAGAATTACCAGTAAATAAAGCAAGTTGTTTTTGTGTCTCTTGAGCCATTGCGCATTATTTTTTATCATCAGAGCCAACAGCCCCGCGAACATTATTTTTATAAATATAGGCACAATTATTTCCATAATGTGCGGTGATTCTTTGTCTGTCCACAAGAGGCTGTTAAAAGCATTTTCAAAGAAGCCAAAGGGCCTGACAAAGTATGAAGATCTGCCTGTCTCCGTCACTATAATATTTATAAAAAATGTTTTGAATAATAAAGCCGGCAACCACGGTGAAAATCCCACAAATATTATGGCCATTGTGGCGAGCCACCACACGAACTCTCGGCCTGATTTTTTGATTATCAATCTGGCCAGCCAATAAATAGCAAGCGGTACCAAAATCAACGAATAGGAGTAGTGTAAATACAGTCCGATTATACTAGCCAGAGCAAATCCGGCTAACAGTAAAATCTTTGCTTTAGTTTTTGATTCTTGAAAATATTTGGCCAACAAGATCAAGCTCAAGATCCCAAAAAAACAATAAATTGCGTATGGCCTGGCCTCTTGGCCAAACTCTATTTGCATGGGCAATATAGCCACGATAAAAGCCGCCAAGAGCCCGATCCGCTTGCTCTTAAAAAACACCAATCCGGCCCAGTAAGTTAAAATAATTAAACCCAAGCTGAAAAGTAAAGACAATGATCTGATTGCCGCCTCCCCAAAACCAAACAAACTACCCCAACCCTGCATCAGATAATAATAGAGCGGGGGATGGACCTCGGCGATTTGCAAATAGCGCCACAGTCCCGCTGGATCGCCAAGATAGTGCTTGGCTATTTCCAGCCCCAACAACTCGTCGGCCCAATACGGTTCCACCCCGATATTGATCAGCCGTAGAGCCAAACCCAAAAGGATTATTCCCCCCAATAAAAAATACTCCTTTCTCTCTCGGAGTAATTTGACTGTTTTTTTAATAATTTCCAAGGGCATATATTATTTTATTCCGCTTATGTTATAATATAATCATAGCAACTCTTAGCCGGCCAGGCAAGCCGAAATTTAATCATTTTTTTATGTTCAAAACAAACATGAAAGGTTTCACCCTTATTGAACTTCTGCTCGTTATTTCCATCATTGGTCTTTTGTCCACCCTGGCCACGACGGCACTCGGTACCGCACGCCAGAAGTCGCGCGACTCTCGCCGGGTGGCGGATATCAAACAGATACAAGGCGCCTTGGAAATGTATTTTAATGACAATTCGCGCTATCCATTTGGCACAATCGGTGGTGTCGTCCAAACCACCGGCTCTTTGGGCGACGCCAGTCACCGCGTTTTGAGCTCTCAAAATGGTTTTAATACCTCCGCCAGCGGCGTCTCCTATATGGCCAAAGTTCCTTCTGACCCTGGCGGGGAAAGCAGTTATGCTTATGATTACGAATCCAGCACTGGCTCGACCTATACTATCGCTTTTGGCCTAGCGGGCAAAACCGGCAACCTTATTTGTACTACCTATAGTGCCACCTGTTGCACCGCCAGCCCGTCTGGCATTATCTGCAATTAAAATTTATTTTTTTATTTTTCCCGCTGGGGTTTCTGCCCGGCGGGTTTTATGTTATAATATAATCAGCTATGACAATTTTGCCTTTCATCTTTGTTTTTATTTTTGGCTTGCTCGTTGCCAGTTTTATCAACTGTTTGGTTTATCGGCTCCATACCAAACAATCATTTGTCAGCGGGCGTTCTTTTTGTCCTCACTGCCGAGCGCTGATTCACTGGTATGACAATATTCCCTTGCTTAGTTATTTTTTACTTCGTGGCCGTTGTCGCGCCTGTCGCCAAAAAATTTCTCTCAGCTATCCTTTAATCGAATTAACCGGTGGCATTTCTTTTCTTTTGGTTTTTTTAATCCTTTGGCCCGATTTTAGTTTTTTGCCAATTTGGCCTCTAGCGCTGACACTTATCCGTAACTGGCTCTTTGCCGCTATTTTGATCGCTCTTTTCCTTTATGATTTAAAGTATTATCTTGTCCCAGACATTATCGCTTTGCCCGCCGCTTTGCTGGCCCTGATTTTCAATCTGTTTATTTACTGGAGCAAGTTTCCCATTTTCAGTTTCTGGCCGGCCATTGGCCAGTACCTATTGGCCGGGCTGGTAGCTGGCGGTTTCTTTTTATTCCTTTTCCTTGTATCCCGAGGCCGTTGGATCGGTGGGGGTGATATTCGTCTGGGTTTCCTCATTGGTTTTTTGGTTGGTTGGCCCTTTGTTTTAGTCGCTCTCTTTATCTCTTATGTTTCTGGCGCTCTGATTGGTTTATTATTGATAGCTTTCAAAAGAAAAACCATGCAATCAGTCGTGCCCTTTGGCGCCTTTCTCGCTCCAGCGACCTTCATTACTCTGCTTTTTGGCCAACAATTATTAGATTTTTATTTATCTTGGCCGCTTTTATTATTATGATTGGCAAAAAAATATTATCCATCAGGCTTTTGGCTGATAAATCTGGCTTTACTATTGCCGAGTTGGTTGTTTGTGCTGGTATTATCGCCATGGTTTCCGCTTTGGTTATTGCCAATTTTCAAGGCTCCAATCAGCGAGCCTCTCTTGACAATGAAGCCGAGAGGCTCGGTTCTGTTTTACGCCAGGCCAATATCAATTCACTTATCGGTCTGACCGTTACTGGCGGTGTTCGGCCAGCTGGGGGCTTTGGTGTTCATCTTAGCGCTTGCTCTTCTGACTGTTCTTACTTTATTTTTGCTGATGGCAATGGCGATCATCTCTATAATCCTGATAACCCTGGCGACATCATCATCCAAAATTTTGGCATGCTCGATGATAACGTCTATATTCATCAGTTGGTTCTGCCTTTGCCCGTTGGCCAACCTCAACCAGAAAGCCTAGATATTGCTTTTGTGCCGCCCCAAGGCCTGGTTTATGTTAATGGTGTTGATACTTTTGAACAAGCGGAAATGTCTCTGGGTTTTGCCAACTCTTCCTATGAGAGGGTCATTACTATTATCAGTAAATCCGGACGCATTAACATCCAATAAACTATTTTTCATGAAAAAATTTTTTTCTTCATCACCCGGTCTCACTCTTTTGGAAACCACCATTGCTCTCGGTATTTTGATGCTGGGCATCTTGGCCAGCTTGACTTTGATGCTTTCCTCATTCAATTATATTCAATCATCAGAAGATGAAATCGTGGTTGTCAACTTGGCCCGTGAGGGTCTGGAAATAGTTCGTTCCGTTAGGAACAATAACAGCAATCCTCCTTCGGGAGAGACAGACGTTGTTGATATCTTTACTGGCACCTTTGACAACAAGAGTTATCTTGTTGATAGCGGCGATAATTCCACCTTGGGGATCAGCAATCAGGTTGCTAATATTTCTGCCGGCGACATCAATCAGTGCAACGCAGGTGATAACGCCCCTTGTCGCCTGTATCTGACTTCAAGCGGCCGCTACACCCATGATTATACTGCTGGCGAGCCAACCACCTTTAGCCGTCTCGTAACCATTTTCTCTTCCCCGGACGGTTATTCTTATGAAAAAAAGATCGTCTCCACCGTCAGCTGGCAGGTCAAAGGCAGAACCCATGTTCTTTCTTTGGAGACCCGCCTGACTGATTGGCAAAAATCAGCTAATTAACCCTGTTTATGCTCAGCGTAAATTTTTCCCAAAACAAAGGTTTTACTCTTTTGGAAATGACTATTGCTTTAGGCATTTTCATAATACTTTTTACCTTGATTTTGGGTATTTATTCTTACGCCATCAGGGCCGAGCAACGCACCATTCAGATTTCCAAACTCCAGAGAGAAGCTCAGTTTGTTATGGAAATTATTGCCAAAAAGATTCGTAGCGGCAAGGTGGATTACTCTTATTATTCAAACGCCATTGAATCAACCGGCGAGAACGAGTTGGCCCTATTGGATGCTTCCGGCAATCAAACAGTTTTTCGTTTTTCAGGCCAAGACCTCTCAGTTTGCATCTCCAATTGTTCTTTCCCGGAAAATTTTTATATTATTCCTCCCACTGATGTTCTCGTCAGCAACCTAATGTTTTTTATTGATCCGGTCACTAATCCTTTTACTACTCTCAATGCTCCGCCGGAGGAGTTTCCCAAGATTACTGTCGTTTTAGACCTATCCAATACACGCGCTGGCAGTACCCGGCATCTGGAGGTCCAGCAAACCGTGCCCCAACGTTTAGCCGGTTTTTAATTATTAAAATCTTTTATGCTTCGCCCCATCTCTCGTCAATCCCAAGGCATCGCCCTCGTTCTCTCGGTTCTCATTCTGGCCAACCTGATGATGATCACTTTGATCGTGGCTGATGTCATCTTGCGCATTGGTAAGACCAGCCGGGAAATAGGCGAGTCCGAAAGCGCCTATTACGCCGCGGAAGCCGCCGTTGAAAAAGCCGTTTATGCTCTTGAAAAAAATCATGATGGTACAACGTTGGGCACAGAGATTTACCCCTCAATGGGTACGCTTAGTACAACAGAAATCACCTGGCGCCGCTATCTCAAGCCCATATTTACCACCCCGATTATTTGTATTGGTGATGATCATATTTATCATGTTTATGATTCCTTAGCTGATATTAGCGCTTCAGGCAAAGGGGAAAACAAGAGCTGTGTTTATACCGACGATCCCGGCATCATTACCGAATCCAATCCCTTGAGAGTAAAATTAAGGCCCGGTAAATCTTTTGAGTTGGATTTTAGCATCGCAGTTCCCAGCGGATTGGAATTTTATCCCTCATCTATTTATCTCAACTGGGACAAGAGCACTCCTGGCAGTCTGGTTATTCTTGATTCTTCTGGGCAAACAGTGATTGACACTAGTCCTTCGCCCAGCCAGCCTCAAACTGACACCCTGACCAATTCCCCCAATTGGCGAGCGCGCTTCATTAATAATGCCACTTCTACTGATGCGACCTATGTCATTGGTCCTCATGATAATCCCCCAGCGACATCTCTTCCCTCGGCGGTGGAGATCGTGGGCAAGGGCTATTATAATGGCCAGAAAGAGAGGATTATAGTTTTAGACAAAAGGCTTTGGAAAATCTATTAGTTGATTTTATTTTGTTTCAGACAAGATCAACTGGCCAAACTTGTTTTTATTATCAAATAAAAAACAACCCAAGAATTATTGGGTTGTTTTTTATAAATCACTCCTTATTAATTGGCATTGACCTCAATCCTCTTGGCCGTAAATTCCACTTTGCCGCGCACATTTTCATAATCAATCGCGGTGATTTCCTGTCCTTCTTTTAGATCGCCAAAACTTATATTTGTTGTCTTATAAAATTCTCCAGACTGCCCCGGTTCAATCTTGTTGATGTCAAAATTTTTATCTTGACTAATAAATACGGTTTCCCCGTCGGTTTTGACATTTATCACCGTGTCCATTGTCAAATAATTTTTGTCTTTTGCGGCCATGATTGTGATGGTGCCATTGTCAACTTTTTGGATTGTTCCGATATAAGAATAAAATACCTTTGGCAAGCCGTCAGCGCTTTGTTCAGTCTCTGTTTTCACGGGCGCCTGGTTCATTTTTTTATTCTTTTGAATGTTGTAAGTTATAAATATCAAAAGAGTTATTAGCGCGAGAACAATAATTATGGTAGTAATTATTTTATGCTTGTTTTCTGCTGGTAGCATTGTATTATCCATATAATTTAATTTAGTTTTAGGATATTTATATTATACCACATTATTATACCACACTTTAGTTGCGCCAGGCAAAGAATTCTGCCTAGACTTTTGACTAACCAGCTTAAATTAGCTAAACTAGAGATGAATGTTTACTTTCAGCCCGGTTCCCCAAGCTTGAATCAACCTGTTATTGTCGATCGTTATTTTAACCGGTCATGGTTCTTATTTGCCAAAATCAGATACCAAACGCCGTGAAATATTTTTAAAGACAACTGAAAGCCAAAGATTGTTAAAGATTGTTTAAGTATTAATATCATGATATCCTAAACCAACAATATTCCCTTCAGGGCGGAGAGATCGCATAGCGGTCTAGTGCGCACGCTTGGAAAGCGTGTGTGTCGAAAGGCACCGAGGGTTCGAATCCCTCTCTCTCCGCTCTGGATAGAATAATTAATAGATGGTATTCTTTTTCTTGTAATTTAAGTTTGGGGAGAGAAGCGAGCCAACTGCTTGGCTCGCGTGAGGGATTCGAAAGCCGGAGCGATGCGCTACGAGCTAAGAGGCGAGGAGCGCCGCGAGGCGGGGTCGCGACCGAGTGAGTGGAAACGAGCGAGAGTTGTGACCGACCCTCTCTCTCCGCTCTGGATAGAATAATTAATAGATGGTATTCTTTTTCTTGTAATTTAAGTTTGGGGAGAGAAGCGAGCCAACTGCTTGGCTCGCGTGAGGGATTCGAAAGCCGGAGCGATGCGCTACGAGCTAAGAGGCGAGGAGCGCCGCGAGGCGGGGTCGCGACCGAGTGAGTGGAAACGAGCGAGAGTTGTGACCGGCCCTCTCTCTCCGCTCTGGATAGAATAATAGTTTAATCCGCTGGCCCCAGCGGTTTTTGCTTTTTTATATGGATTTGCGTTAAAATTAAATTATCGCTAAACTTACTTCCTATGAGTCTAAATCTCCAAGAAAACGTCCCCCTGAAAAATTACACTACTTTTCATCTCGGCGGCCCAGCGCGCTATTTTATCATTGTCGAAAACGTTGAAGATCTCCGAGGCGCCGTTAGCTGGGTCAAAGAAAAAAGTCTGCCCATTTTTATTTTAGGCGGCGGTAGTAATTTGGTCGTTAGCGACGCTGGTTTTCCCGGGCTGGTTATTCAAGTAAAGATCTTTGGGCTGGAAACCGTCCACGACGACAACGAAAAGATTTTATTTAAAGCCGGCGCCGGAGTCAAACTGGATGATGCGATTAATTACGCGGTGAGCCATCATTGGTGGGGGCTGGAAAATTTGTCTTCAATTTATGGTACCGTCGGCGGGGCTATTGTCCAAAACGCCGGCGCTTATGGCGCGGAAATTAGTGCCAGCGTCAATCGCATTGCCGTTTACGATCGGGAAGTTGATGAAATAAAAGAATTTTTTCGTGATGATTGCCGCTTTGGTTATCGCTCCAGCCTGTTTCAAAAAAATGAACGCTATTTGATTCTTAATGCCATTTTCGAAGTCAAACAAACCGGGCTGGCTAATATAAATTATCCCGATCTGGCCAAATACTTTGGCGACCGAAACATCATCGCGCCTGAATTGTCTGATGTCCGCACTGCCATTATTTCCATCCGTCAAGCCAAATTACCCGAGCCCGAAATTTTAGGTTCAGCCGGCTCGTTTTTTAAAAACCTATTATTAACCTCGGAAGAATATGAACAGCTAAAAGCAAAAGTCACTGCCCACTTCCCGCCAGACGTTGTGGCCAAACTGGAAGAAATCAAAAACAAATTTCCCATTGCTGACGCCATCAAAATTCCCACGGCTTGGCTTTTGGATGTCTGCGGTCTGAAAGGGGAGCGGGTCGGCTCCGCCGTGGTTTATGAGCGCCAGCCTTTGATCCTGACCAATGAAAACAATTCTGCTACCGCCGCTGATCTGATGAACCTAGTCAAAAAAATCCGCCAGACAGTTTTTAGTAAAACCGGTGTTAAATTAGAACTGGAACCGGAGTTGGTGGGTTTTAGTCAAGAAGAAATTGATAGGTATTTTGAGTTATAATTTTAAATTTTAAAACTCAAATTTTAAAATCCAAAATCAAAAATATGCAATACGACCTCTCCATAATTCCCAGACTGGTGTAGCAATTTGAAAATTGAGTCATTTTGAAATTGTTTGGAAATTGAAAATTAGAAATTGAAAATTATTAAAACATTTATGCCCCGTCAAATTATTCTTGCTTCCAAATCACCTCGTCGTCAAAAACTCTTGGAACAAATTGGTCTAAAGTTTGAAATTCATGAAAGTGAATATGAGGAAGATATGACTGCCAAAAAAGATCCTTATGAATTGGCCAAATTTTTGGCACTCAGCAAAGCCCAAGATGTGGCGCGCTTTTACCCAGACGCCATTGTCATCGGGGCCGACACCTTCACTGCCTGCCAAGGCAAATTTGTGGGTAAGCCCAAGGACGCCAAAGAAGCCAAAGAGATCCTCAAAAATTTTTCTGGTCGTTCGCACGAAGTAGTCACCGGTTTCGCCGTCATTGATACCAAGACCGGAGAAGTTATTAATGGCTATGGCCAGGCGGAAAGTTTTTTCAGAGAGCTAACTGATGAAGAAATAGACGCCTACGTTGCTACCGGCGAACCGCTTGGTATGGCTGGCGCCTATGGTTTTATGGACAAGGGAGCGGTTTTAATGGCTGGTGTCCAAGGTGATTTCTATTCCATCATCGGTTTGCCGATTGCTCAGGTTTATTTGGCTCTTAAAAAAATGGGTGTCAAATTTTGGGAATAGCAAGTGTTTTCCGCTAACGCTTCGATGAAATCAAAGCCGTGGTGGAGGAAACCAATATTATCAATGGCTATCTGGGAAAAATCAGTTAGTAAAGAATAAATTATAAAATTGAGTCATTAAAAAATTGTTTGGAAATTAGAAATTTAAAATTTAAAATTGTTTAAAATGCTCACAAACGTTGAAGAAATAAAATCCCGTTTGGATATTGTTGATGTTATTCAGGAATATTTTCCCTTGAAACAAGCCGGAGTCAATTTCAAAGCAAACTGCCCTTTTCACCAGGAGAAGACGCCGTCTTTTATGGTTTCCCGCGAACGTCAAATGTGGCATTGTTTTGGTTGCAATGAAGGCGGCGACATGTTTGAGTTTATCAAAAAAATAGAAAATATTGATTTCCCGGAAGCCTTGAAAATTTTAGCGGCCAAAGCTGGGGTGGAGCTACGCCGCGAAGACCCCAAGACCACTAGCTTGCGCACGCGCATTATGAATATGAATGAGCTTGCCGCCGACTGGTTTGCCACTCAATTAATTCACTCCACTGCTGGGGCCAAAGCCAAAGATTATTTACAAAATATTAGGGGGCTAAATGACGATCTTATCAAATATTGGCAACTGGGCTATGCCTTGGATTCCTGGAATACCCTTGGGGAGCATCTGCGCAGTCATGGTTTCAAGCCCGAAGAAATTATTCAGAGCGGTTTGGTTGTACCCAAATCCGGCGGCTATGAATATTACGACCGCTTTCGAGATCGTATCATGTTTCCCATTGTTGACCACCATGGCAATATCGTCGGCTTTACCGGCCGCACCATGAAAGCTGATGAACAAGCCAAATATGTCAACACCCCGCAAACTCCGGTTTATAACAAATCTGAAGTGATCTTTGGGCTTTATCAAGCCAAGCAGTTTATCAAAGAGCAAAATTCCGTGGTCATTGTTGAGGGCAATATGGATGTTATCGGCTCGGTCAAGGGCGGAGTGAAAAATGTCGTTGCCGTTTCCGGCACTGCTCTGACCACCGCTCAAATAAAAATTCTCCAGCGCTATACCAACAACATCATTTTCTCTTTTGACGCCGATGCCGCCGGGATTCGCGCCGCCGAGCGCGCTATCGCTATTGCTTGGGCGGCCGAAGCCAATGTTCGAGTCGCCGTCGTTCCCCGCAATTTAGCCAAAGACCCTGATGAATTGGCGCAAAAAAACCCGATCGCCTGGCAACAACTGGTAGCCACCGCGCCTTTGGCCATGGACTATTTTTTTACTTTGCACTTAACCGATTATCAGCCCGATAATGTTGAACATAAAAAAAATATTGCCAAAAATATTCTCAACCTGATTCTCAAGTTGGAAAGTCCGATTGAACAGGATTTCTATCTTAAAAAGCTTTCTGAAGAATTAAATATTAATGAATCCTCCTTGCGCGCGGTTGTTTATAAAGCTAAAAATTCGGTTGCTCCTCCCAAAACCACGTCAGCTTTTTCGACGCCTCGTCAGGATATTCCTCTTAATAAAAAATCAGCCGTGGCCACCAGACTTTTGTCTTTTATGCTTTTGGATCGCGACTATGCCGTCTATGTGAGCGAGCATCTTCTCCCCGAATCTTTGCCCCAAGATTGGCTATCAGTCTATAAATTACTTATTATTTATTATACCAAACAAGCTTCCAATGAGAGCCTGCCGCCTGACCCGATTGATTTTATTGCCGCCAAGGAACCTGGTTTGACAATCTTGGCAAATAGCCTGATAATAAAGAAAGAAGAATTGCGCGCGCTCTCCTATGCCGAGGCCGTGCATGAGATTCAACAACACCTTGATTACTTGAAAAAGTCCCTAACTCAATCCAGGCAATTAATTCTAAAAGAAGAATTGCGCCAAGCTGAACACTCGCTTACCCTGGCCGCCTCAGCCGAAGAACAAGATGCTCTCCATTCGGAAATCCAATCTATTCTCGGGCGGCTCAATAAATTATCCGCTGAACTGAAAGACACGGATTTTTAATTTATTTTATGTCTCGGATTCAACAACGCAATAGGCCGGATAAAAACAGGAAGAAAACCCCTTCCCGTTTTCAAGCTCATGCCCAAAAAAATAATTCTCAATCTCCCAAAAAAATGACCACCAAATCTAAACTCAAAAAAACCAAATCAAAAAAAATTGTCCGTCAGCATTTGATCAAAAAATCAGCGCCCCGGCCAAAGATTAAACATAAGATCATCAGGCCCAAATCCAAGGTTCACAAAACAGCCCAACGTTCGATTGAGTCCCGGGTTGAATTTCCGGTTTTGGTCGTTGAATCATTGATTCGCAAAGGTAAATTGCGCGGTTTTGTTACAGAATCAGAAGTCCTTTATGCCTTTCCCGAACTGGAAGAGTATTTGGATCAGGTTGAGGAGGTTCTTTATCGCCTTGATCGCCTGGGAGTGAATATTATTGAAAAAGAAATCGGTTTTTTGACCACGGAGAAAACTCGTAAAGATATTTTAGATGAAATTGGCATTAAATCTGATAAGAAAAAAATTGATCTGACAGATATTTCTTCCGACTCCATTCAGATGTATCTGCGCGAGATTGGCAAAGCGCCGCTCCTCCATATAGAAGAAGAGATGCAACTAGCGAAGCGCAAGGAAAAAGGGGAAAAAGAAGCCTCTCGTCGCCTTATTCAATCCAACTTGCGCCTAGTTGTCTCTATTGCCAAAAAGTTTGTCGGTCGGGGGGGCTTGACTCTTTTGGATTTAATCCAGGAAGGTAATATTGGGTTGTTCCGCGCTGTAGAAAAATTCGACTACCGTAAGGGTTATAAATTCTCCACCTACGCGACCTGGTGGATTCGCCAGGCCATTACTCGCGCGCTGGCCGATCAGTCGCGCACTATCCGTATTCCGGTCCACATGGTGGAAACTATTAATAAATTTCAGCAAGTCCAGCGCCGCCTGATTCAGGATCTCGGCCGTGAGCCGCTGGCTGAGGAAATCGCCGCAGAGATGGGGGAGGAGATTGAAAAAATTAATCATATTATGCAAATCTCGCAGGATACGGTTTCCTTGGAAACCTCGGTTGGCGATGATGGCGATGATGACGCCAAGCTCTCTGATTTTATTGAGGATACCAAAACCTTGAGCCCGTCAAAAGCCGCTTCCTTGCGTCTTTTGGCTGAACATGTTAAAAATATTATTGAAGAATTAACTCCGCGTGAGCGAAAAATATTGGAGATGCGTTTTGGCTTGGTTGACGGCGTAGCCCACACCTTGGAAGAAGTTGGCCAAGAATTTGGCGTTACTCGTGAACGCATCCGCCAAATTGAAACCAAGGCCCTGGAAAAAATACAACAGCACTTGGATATGAAAAAACTGAAAGATTACTAAGTTAATTTTCAATTACGAAATTTTTAATTTTCAAACAATTTCAAAATAACTAAATTTTAAAATTGAAAAATTGAAACATTGTTTGGAAATTGAAAATTCTAGAATTTTATTCGGGCATAGTCCCGACGCTTCAGTCGGGATCCCGACACCATCGGTCGTCGGGACTCAGCGGTGGAGGCCAAGAGGTGGCCCAATGTCACTTCTGGCGGCTATTCAGCCAGTTGCGCTATACTCGTCTAATTAAAATCGTTCTTTTTTATTACCACATATTCGGGGATAGCTCAGCGGTAGAGCAATTGGCTGTTAACCAATGGGTCCAGGGTTCGAATCCCTGTCCCCGAGAATTAAAAAACTCATCAACTTTATGCTGGTGGATTTTTTAATTTTTGAGTAAACCCATGTATAATAATTTTGTCGCCGGGCAAATATTTCTTGGGTTGGGAAAAATAATTAAAAAATAACCAAATTTATAATTAAATTATAAAAAAATGAAAAATAATAAATGGATAATTTTTGTCTTGTTAATTTTAATAATTTTTAGTATAGTGTTTATTAAATCAAAACAAACAAAACAAACGGCAAAACAAGAAGTAAACATTAGTGAAGAAAGTACTGAAATTCCACCTGCTGAAGAAAAAGAAAAAAAACCGGTTGAAGTCAAGATTATCAGCCCAGAGGAAGAAGTTTTTCAAGCCAGACAAGCTCGGATGTGGTCGGCGAAGATTGAGAACTTTGAAGATGAATACGGAAAGTTTGGTTTTTGTGAATGGCGGTTTTATCTTAACGAAAACAATGAAGAAACGCTTTATAAAGAACAAACAATCAGGACAGTGTTGAGCACCGGAGGCGACAATACCTGCGCCTTTACCTCAACGTTTATTGAAAAAATTGGCAAATTAAGAGTGGAAGTGACAGTATTGGTTAAAGATTTTGGAGAGAATTTGGTGGATACCTACAAAGCTGAAAGGAACTATATTGTCGATTAAATAAATATTGATATTTAATTTTGTCAGAACTTTCCTATTTTTATAGGGATAAATATGTCTTATTAATTTTTAATAAAATAGCCTATGT
>DAOOPA010000020.1:0-13757 GCA_035388025.1 bacterium | reverse complement strand
TGAATCACAGCCGGTTTCTTCTTTTATTTCTCTTTTCAATGCCATTTCAATATCTTCCCACTCTTCTATTTTACCCCCGGGAATTTTATGATGTTGCCCTTTGTCATTCCAAACGATAGCCACCTTATTGTCCTGATCCAAAACTACCGCTCGAGCCGCCCGGCGGACTTTGTATTTGATGGTTTGGCTAATTTTTTCTTCGCTGATCCCCAGATCTTTTTCCGTATATTCTTTTAATAATTCCATAAACTAAATTAAATTCCAAGAAATAAGACGCAATTTCCAAATAAATTACAAACTACAAATTCCAAACTTTGTATTTTGGAATTTAAATATTGGAATTTGAGATTTATTTTGAGCTTGTATCATGGGATTTGTAGCTTGCCATTTATGCCATTGACCGCAGTTGTTTGATCCTTTCCTCTACCGGCGGGTGAGTGGAGAACATCTTTTTAAATCCGCTCGTCGCTTTGGCTCCAAACGGACTGGCTATATAAAGGTGTGCTGTGGCCGTATTGGCTTTGATTAGCGGGGTAGAATTACTGCTTATTTTTTCTAGGGCCTTAGCCAAACCCTCGGGATATCTAGTCAGAAGCGCGCCATCAGCATCCGCCAAAAATTCTCTTTTTCTGGAAATAGCCAGTTGGATCAATTGCGCGATAATAGGGGAGAGGACTATCAAAACCACTCCTATCACCATCAAAATAGCCCCGGCCCCGCCACTATTATTGGAAGAATCTCTTTTGCGCCAGCTTGACCTGAGAAAATAATCGCTTAAAATAGAAATTGCTCCGACCAAAACCACCACCACCATCATCAGCCGGATGTCGTAATTTTTTATATGTGACAATTCATGGGCGATTACTCCTTCCAGTTCCTCGTTTTTTAAACCCTCAATTATCCCGCTAGTCAAAGCAATCGAGGCATGCTCTGGGTCTCGGCCCGTGGCAAAGGCATTCATACCAGGATCCGAAATAATATAGACTTTCGGCATCGGCGTACCCGCGGTGATACAGAGATTTTCTACTAGCCGGTAAATATAGGCGTTGTCGTTGACCGTGATCGGCCCCCTGGCTCCAGCCGTAGTCAGACTGATTTTATCGCCCGCGAAATAACTTACCAAAGTCATTAGGAGAGATATTGCCACTGCCAAGACCAGCGGCCCATAGCCATAGTCCGGATAGATTTTTCCTATTATCCAGCCCAAAAACATGATGAACGCCAAAAACAGCGTCATTAAAATTAAGGTTTTTCTTTTGTTGGAGTCAATTTGCTGGTACATAAAAGAATTAAAGCATTAAATCATTAAAACATTAAAACAAAAAACAATAAATTTACTTATTAAGCAACTGGTCGATTATATTTTCTGAATCTTCTTTTCTCCCCAAACCTCTATCCACTTCGTTTCTTTATCGTCACGATTTAGATAGTCAGGAACGAATTTTGATTTTATAATCCTAAAACCAGCCTTTCTTATATAATTTTCTATCTCACTTTTCAAAAAATATACGAATAATCGCTCTTTATGGTCTGAAAGTTTTTCTTGCTTGTTTTTTGTCCCAACGCCTCGCTTGACTGACACCATCAATCTACCGCCGGGTTTCAATACCCAGTAAAATCATCTCAATGTTTTTGGTATATCCTTTTTGTTGATGTGTAATAAAACACCCAGAGCCCAGACAGCGTCAAAATAAGCGCTTGGGAATTTTAATTGTTTGGCGTTCATTTTGAAAAATTTGGCCCGAGAGTATTTCTTTTTACACTCTTTTAGAAAAATATCTACTAAATCAATACCCACAACCTCAAACTTCCGTTTCATAAATTCACCCACGTCTCTTCCGCCAGCGCACCCTATATCTAATATTCTTCAGCCTTTTATTAGCGGTGAAGTAAACAGGTCATAATCTATTACCTTTGCTTTTTCTATTCTCTGGATGTATTTCTTCCCGAGTTGCTCGCATATCTTTATAGTTGGCAGAAAATTTTTATCTACCAAATCTGTCATATGATTTACTAATTGAATAACCCGCGATACCCCTCTGACTCGTTCGCACTCGCCACCTCCCCTACATAGGGGAGGACGCTCTCGCGCCGAATTGGGGCTTAATCAAAAAATTGAAAATTCAGTCATTGAAAATTCATTGAAAATTGAAAATTGGAAATTATCTAAAATTTTACCTCTACATTCTCCCGCTCCTTGGCATCGGCCACTTCAAAAAACTCATATTTGCTGAAGTGTAACATGCCGGCCACCATGTTGTTCGGGAAGACTTGAATCTTGGTGTTGAAGTCGCGCACATTGCCATTATAAAATCTTCTGGACGCTTGGATCTTATTCTCCGTATCCGCGAGCTCATCCTGTAGTTTGGCAAAATTTTCCGAAGCCTTGAGCTGTGGATAATTTTCCGCTACGGCGAACAAACTCTTCATCGTATCCATAAGCGCGTTTTCGGCCTTGGCCTTATCTGCCATAGTTTTGGCACCCATGGCCGCCGCTCTGGCCTCGGTTACTTGGGCAAAAACACCTTTTTCATGTTCCGCGTAACCTTTAACTGTTTCCACTAAGTTGGGGATCAAGTCGTGTCTTCTTTTGAGTTGCACATCTATATCAGAAGCCGCCTCATCCGTGCGAACTTTTAGTTTAATTAGGCCATTATAGACCGCAATTAACCACAGAACCAACACGACAGCGATTGCTAAAACCGCGTAAAGTATTGTCATATATCCTTTTTTATTTAACCAAATATTTTTTAAAAATAAATTGGTCAAATTAATTAATTAGTTATTGTCAATTTCTCCCTTTGGTTACTTTAAATGTACCGCTTTTAACCCGCAAAGTCAATTTGTGGATTAGCTGAATCTATAAATAATATCCACACGTTGGTTCTTGTAGGAAAAAATTATTTTTTGTGTTATAATAAAATTGTTAATTTGGCGGCACGAGATTACTGACCCGCTTTTTTATCTCAATCTTCAACTTTATTTTTTATGGATATTTTTTCTTCAAAGAAAAGTTATTTGGGTGTTGATCTGGGAGCCTCCGCGGTAAAAATAGTAGAATTACAGGACAAGGCTGGCCGGGCGGTTCTCCTGACTTATGGCTATGTGGAACAGCAAACGGATATTATTCGTTCATCATCTCGGGAAATGGAGGAGCAGATCGTTAATATTATCAAAGATATTCATAAAAAAAGCCGCATGACTTCCAAGAGCGTAGTTGCCGCCCTGCCCAGCTTTTCTGTTTTTAGCTCTATCATAAGTTTGCCGGCCATGAAGAAGAAAGATCTGGCCAAAGCGATTCAATGGGAGGCTAAAAAATTTATCCCCTTGCCCATAGAAGAAATGACCCTTGATTGGAAGATTGTCCCACCCAAACCGGTTATCAAGCCTTTGCCGGTAGGCATCAAAAAACCTTACGAGGGGCAGAATAGCGCCCCTCCCAACGAAGCCAAGACCTCTTTTTTGGGCCAATTATTGGGTGATAAAAAAAAGCCGGTTGACTTGCCTTCGTCCTCATCACTCAAAGACAATATCAAAGTGCTTTTAACAGCCGCACCCAAAAAAATAGTTGAACGCTACATCCGTATTTTTCGTTCTGCAGGATTAGAGTTAGCTAGCCTGGAAACGGAAGCTTTTGCCCTAGAGCGTTCTTTGGCTGGCAACGACCCGACCCCTATTATGATCATAGATATTGGGGCGATTACCTCCGATGTTTCTATCGTGGAAAATAGTATTCCTATTCTGACCAGAAGTATTGACGTTGGCGGTACGAGTATTACCAAAGCCATTATGACCAGTCTCAACGTTGATCTGGGTCGAGCTGAACAATTCAAGCGCGATATTGGTTTTTCTTCGCTCGGTCCAGGTGATTTGCCAGACATTATTAAATCAGCCATCAACCCAATTGTTAATGAGGTTAAGTATTCGCTGGATATTTATTTGGCTCAAGCTGGGAGCCATAAAATTGAAAAAATAATTTTAACTGGCGGCAGTGCCTTTTTGCCCGAACTGGTCAATTATCTGTCCAAGATTCTGGACATCAAAGTTATTATTGGTGATCCCTGGGATCGGATCGTTTATCCTTTAGAATTAAAACCCGTCCTCGCAGATCTCGGTCCGCGCTTGTCTGTGGCCGTTGGTTTGGCCATGAGAGAGATCTAGCTGTTAATTTTTCTTCTAAAAAATTATGTTTGATCATAAAAACAATAATCAAGAATTTGACGATAGCAAGATCAACCTTTTACCCAAAAAAGCTAACCAAGAAAAAGCCAAAGAGGTAAAAGCCGCCAAGCAAGAACCCCTGCCCGTTCACGAACCGGCCAAGGATAATTTTTCCCAATCCCGCAATCCCAAACTGGTTGCTCCTGAGCCAGTCCGCTCTGGTCAGCCCAAACCATCATTTTTTGGCAAGTTTAGAGGTCTTTTAGGTTTTTCAAATCAGCCATCTGTGCCGCCCATCTTAAATATCAGCGCCAATCAACCAGCTAAACTAGTTAAAAAAGAGATTCCTGCTCCGTCTGCTCCGACTGAGTATGTTCCGCCCGTTTCCCTTGCCCCAAAACCAGCATCCCCAGTTGACCGGAAGGTGCCGCCAGTCAGCGATTCCAAAAATGATTTAGAAGTAAATCTTTTGCCCAAAACCAAAAAACATCTGACTGACAGCCAAATTATTTTCAGTTACTTTTTTATTTTCATCATTTGCCTCTTAGTTATTTTTACTCCTTATATTTATTACAAAGGCAAAAATAAGGGTTATATAAATGACAATGAGATTCTGAAAAATCAGCTGTCTTTGATTGATAGTCGGCTTCAAGATATGCAGGGCCGGATTCAGGATTATGGTCAATTTTCTCTCCAGCTCAAGAATCTCGCTCAGGTTTTGAATTCTCATATTTATTGGAGTCTGTTCTTTCCCACCCTGGAACAACATACCGTAGGTGATGTTTATTTTACTTCCTTGTCTCTTGGTGAGGATCGCAAGGTTGGCCTCGAAGGATCCGGCCTCAATCTTCGTTCTCTGGCCGAGCAACTTATTGTGATGGAGCAGAGCAAAACTTACACCAATTTCAAGCTTCAATCATTGAGTTTTGTTGAGCCCAAGGAACCCAATTCCCCAACAATCAAATTCTCCATCAGTTTTACCGCGCCGGAATCAGTCAGTCTTTCCAATGGGACAACCGCTGACCACGCTGAACAATCCTTATAAAGATTAAACTATGAATCCAGCCAACACCCAAAAGCCAGCCCAGTTTTATATAAGAAATTTTAAATTTCTTGTCCTTTTGCTTTTTGTAGTACTTCTTGCGCCAGGCTACTTTTTATTTATCAGTCCGGAAAGGCAGAGCCACCAAATCAACAAAGAACTCCTTATCAGCCAAGAACGCGAATTGGAACAAAAAAAATCCCAACTCCTAGAACTCAAAAAGACCCTTATGAATTATGAAAGTATTAGCGAGATTGACCGCACCAAGGTAAAAGAAATTTTGCCCTATGGCCCGAGCGAGCCGGATTTATATATTAATATTGCCAGTTTAGTGGAAGCAAGCGGAGCCGTTATGGAAACTATCAATATTGAACTTAATGAGGGGCCTAGTGGCGCTCAAAGCGAAGAAGTATTAATTGAAAATAAAAAAAATATCCTTGCCACCGGCCAAATCAAAACCGCTCGCATCAGGTTGGGTATTGCCAATACCAGCTACGCGAAGATGAAGTATCTTTTTGATTTAATTGAAAACAACGTTCGTCTTTTAGATATCAAATCCTTTAACTTCAACCCCTCGGAGGGCACTTTAGACTTAACGATGGTCGCTTATTATCTGAGATAATTTTATGATTGTTGCCAAACAAAAATTAACCAAAAAGAAAATCATTACCTACGTAGCTGTCATCGGCCTGCTCGTTGTTGCCAATGCCGCTATCTATCTATTCAATTCTCGCACCACTATGGTGGACGATGGTTATTTGGAGGATTTGAATAATATTTCCACCGAAGCCCAAAATACCCAACCCGCAACAGTTGCCAGTCACGGCAATCAGTCAGTTCTTGATAATAAAATTTTTAACACCTTGAAAAAGATTGGCAACTGGCCAGTTATCCCGCAAAATGTTGGTAAATCAGATCCTTTCGCACCCTTCTTCTCTTCCCAGTAATTTTTTCTTTATTTCTTTATGAAAAAAACCGAAGACCTCAAAGACAAAATACTGGCTTACTTTTTGGCACAAAAGAAGATTGACGCCCACGAAGCCGAACAGCTGAAGCTGGAAAACACCTTGGCCAATCTGGAGCAGGGTCTTTTAAAAAATAAAAATATTACCGATGAGGATCTCGCCATGGCCAAGGCTGATATTTTTAGTTTGCCATACGCGCGTTTGGGTGAGGAACGTATTCCCAATGCTATTTTAAACATTTTCCCCAAGGATTTGGCTGAGAATTATCAAATGGTGGTTTTCGCCAAAGACGACGACCAGCTCAAAGTCGCCTTGGTTGATCCGCTTAGTCTCAAGGCCCGAGAGGCCGCTGATTTCATTGCCCATGGTAAAAATTATCGGGTTAATTACTATATCAGCTCCTTGACCGGCTTTAGTCGGGTTTTGCAGCAATATGGCAACCTTAAAACAGAAGTCACCGAGGCCTTGAAGATCGCTGAAAATAAATTTGACCTTAACTCCGAAGATCCCTCGGAAGACAAAATGGATAAAATTATCAAAGCGGCCCCGATTTCCAAAATGGTTTCTGTTATTTTGAAACACGCAGTAGAATTACGGGCTTCCGACGTTCACATTGAGCCGACCACTGGCGAAACGCGCGTGCGCTACCGTATTGACGGTCTCCTACAGACTTCTTTATCTTTGCCCAAATACGTTCACGCCGCTATTATTTCGCGCATTAAAGTCATGGCTAATTTGAAAATTGACGAGACGCGTGTTCCCCAGGATGGCCGCATTCGTTTGAATATTAATAATAAAAATATAGATTTTCGTATCTCTACCCTGCCGCTTTATAGTCAGGAAAAAGTAGTGATGAGGATCCTTGATACCTCCAAGGGCGTTTCTACCTGGGAGGATTTGGGTTTTGAGGGTAAAAACTTGGAACTCATGTATGAAAATATCGCCAAACCGCATGGTATGTTTCTGGTTACTGGCCCGACTGGCTCCGGTAAATCTACCACTCTTTATGCCGCTCTTAATCTTTTGAATAAAGAAGAAGTCAATATCGTCACCTTGGAAGATCCAGTGGAATATTATCTTACTGGCGTCAATCAGGCACAGGTCCGACCGGAAGTAAAATTCACCTTTGCTTCTGGTCTGCGCTCTATTCTTCGTCAGGATCCCGATATTATTATGGTAGGTGAAATCCGCGACGTCGAGACAGCCGAACTGGCCATTCACGCCAGTTTGACCGGTCACTTTGTACTCTCTACCTTGCACACCAATGACGCTTTTGGCGCCATTCCTCGCCTGATGGATATGAAAATAGAGCCTTTTTTGCTCGCCTCTACCTTGAATGTTATCATCGCTCAGAGATTGGTACGCACCATTTGCCCTGATTGTAAGGAAACTATTCCCATGCCCAATACTTTATTCAGCCAGGTCAAGAAAGTTTTTGACTCTTTGCCCAAACAAAGTATTCCCAAGGGTTTGAGCCTTGATAATTTGAAAGAGATTTATCACGGCAAGGGTTGCCCTCGTTGTGACCACACGGGTTATAAAGGCCGCATGGCCATTGTGGAAGTATTAAATGTTAGTGAAGAAATAAAAAATATTATTTATTCTGGTCTAAATTTGAGCAAGATTAATGAAATATTCTCCCAACAAGGCATGTTAACTTTAAAGCAAGACGGTCTTATCAAAGCTCTTGAAGGGCGCACTACCATTGAAGAAGTTTTAGCTGTCACCAAAGAATAATTTTTTCTAATGCTGTTTTTTATTTGTAAATTTTAAATTAAATCAATATGTCTGTTCAAAACAATCTTTTGCTCAACAAAATGATCACTCGGGTTGTCAAAATGGGAGCCTCTTGCTTGCATCTTTATGTCGGTTCCAAGCCGGTTGTGCGGGTTGACCAAAGGCTTGTCCCGCTTGATGACGAAGGGGTTGTTGCCCAGGATTTTTTAGAGGACGTCTTGCGGTTTATTTTAAGCCAAGAGCAACAGGATTTTTTTAACCGAGAAAAGTCATTGGTTGTCACTCACACCTTTGAAGGAGATATTCGCTTCAAGGTTCATCTCTCTTATCAGCGGCATACTCTTTCTTTGCTCTTTTCTTATATTCCCAATATTATTAGCGACCCAGAGACACTTGGCCTCTCTCGGGAGTTTATTGACCTTATCAACCGCAAAAACGGTCTTATTGTTGTTGCTGGCTATCATGGTTCGGGGCGGACCTCCACGGTTGTTTCCCTTTTGAGCTATCTCAATAAAACATCTTCCAAATACATCTTGACCTTGGAACGCCCTATTGAATATGTTCTCACTTCGGAAAAAAGTATCATCGAACAACGGGAAATCGGCCACGATAGCGACAGTTTTCTGTCCGCCTTGAAATTTTCCAAAGAGGGCGACGTTGATGTCATTTCTCTGTCTGAAGTTGAAAATATTGAAGTCCTGGAAAGTATTTTTGATTTGATTGAAAGCGGTCGTTTGGTTATTGTGATCACTGAAGCTGAATCGGTTTCCGATGTCTTGGCCAAACTGGTTAAGCTGGCCCCGGAAAAAGACAGCGGAAAAATACAAGACACTTTGGCCAAAGTGTTTTTGGGCGCGGTTGTCCAACAGCTTTTGCCTCGTCGTGGCGGGGGAGAGGTTACTGTTATGGAAATATTGATTTCCAATTCCGCGGCCAAAGTTTTAATAAAAGAAGGGCGCTTTGCCCAAGTTACCAGCATTATCCAAACCTCGCGCGATGAAGGTATGCGCAGTCTCGATCAAGCTCTTTTGGAGCTGGTTAAAACCGGTGAGGTCGACTACCGCGATGCCCTGGAAATCGCCATCAATAAAACCGATTTTCAGGTGGCCGCCCAGAAATTTGATATCCCTAAATAATTTTCAACTACTGCTGTTTTATTTATGATATTTCAATATCGAGGTAAAAATAAAAATGGTGAAGACATTGAGGGCTTCATTGAAGCCTCCAACAAAAGTGACGCCGTCGCCACCCTGAGTGAACAGGGCGTAGCCATTCTTTTTCTTGAGGCTCAAGCGCGGAAAAAGATTTTTGAAATAAATCTGCCCTTTCTTAATCGTGTTAAAACCAAAGATCTGGTTCTTTTTTCTCGCCAATTGGCCGTTATGACCACCGCCACCCTGCCGATCGTTCAATCTTTGCGTATTCTGATTGAGCAAACCGACAACCAGAATTTTCAGTCAGTGATCTCCGAAATCGCTGACGATGTTGAGGGCGGTGAGCGCCTTTCTAACGCCCTTGATCGTCACAATAAAATATTTAGCCCCTTTTTTGTCGCTATGGTCCGTTCTGGCGAAACCTCCGGCAGTATTGATCGCGTACTCAACTATTTGGCTGATGAACAAGAAAAAGACTACGCCTTGGTTAGTAAGATAAAGGGCGCCATGATTTATCCGGCTTTTATTTTAGCCGCCCTTGGCGGTGTCGGCGTAGTCATGATGGTTTATGTTGTTCCCAAGATCACCTCTATTTTGCTAGAGACTGGCGGCGAGTTGCCCTTGGCCACCAGAGTTCTAATTGGTACCAGTAATTTTCTGGTTACTTGGTGGTGGGCACTCGCTCTTTTTATTATTAGTGTCGTTTTTGCCCTGCGTTATGTCCTTCGGCAAGAAGGACCGCGTAAGTTTTGGGATCGCCTCAAGCTCAAACTCCCTATTTTTGGTAGCCTCTTTCAACGTATTTATATCGTCCGTTTTGCTAGGAGTATGGGTACCTTGGTTGAGGGCGGCGTCCCCATCACTACCTCTCTGAATATTGTCAGTGATATTGTCGGCAACGCTTATTACAAAGACATTATTGACCGTACGGCGCGCGACGTTCAGGATGGGAATCCTATTGCTAGTCTTTTTTTAAAGTCCAAAGAGATTCCACCCATGATTGCTCATATGCTTTCTGTGGGCGAGAAGACCGGTCGCATCAGTGATGTGCTAAACAAGATGACCGATTTTTATGCTCGGGAGATTGAAGGTTTAGTGGCCAATCTGATTAGTTTGATTGAGCCGATGATTATGGTGGTTATGGGTGTCGGTGTTGGCATCATGGTCGCCGCGGTTATGATGCCTATGTATAATATGTCATCTGGATTCTAGCACCCGGAAGTCAGATTTTTCCTGATTTCTAGTTATTATTTTCTAATTTCCGCCCCCCAATCTTTTTACTTGCTGTTAATAGTCTTTTGTATATTGGTCAAAAAGTGCTATAATAACCTTGTGGATAAATATCAACTTTTTAGTTTTTAGCCATCTATTACAAAATAAAAAGTCAAAGGTCGAAATTACTTTTGTAATATGTAATAAATCTAGCTAGGTTTATTAGTTAGTTAATTTCTTTACAATTATGAAGAATAACAAAAAAGGTTTTACCTTGATTGAGCTCTTGGTGGTTATTGCCATTATCGGTCTTTTGGCCACCCTCTCGGTTGTTGCCTTGAACAATGCCCGTATGAAATCCCGCGATGCCAAGCGTGTTTCCGATATTAAACAAGTTCAAACCGCTTTGGAACTTTATTTCGTTGATCAGAACTCCTATCCGACTGGTTCTGCTACCGTCCTGGGTTCGACAGGAGCTGATACCTTGAGTAGTACCTCCGGTTTTGCTTCCGCGGCCGCTGGTACGACTTACATGGGCCAAGTGCCGGCTGAACCAACTCCAGCCGCTGTTCCGGCTGGTTATGTTTATAGTGCCCTCCCAGCTTCTTGTACTGGCACTGCCTGCACCGGTTACAACCTAGTCTTCGGTCTAGAGGGAGCCACTGGCGGTCTCACTTCTGGTGCTCACACAGCCAATGCTAATGGTATTCAGTAAATACTGTTTTCCAAACCGCTCCGATGTCATTTATCGGAGCGGTTTTTGAATGTGATATTTCGTGCTAACGTAAAGCTATTCGTAGCCAATTAATTTATGAGTAAAAAAACCACAAGCCTCTATTTATTATTGATTATTTTGGTGGCCATGGGTCTGCGTCTTGTCAATCTGGGTACCGAACCATTTTGGGGCGATGAGGCTTTGAGTTTTGATATTGCCAAGCATTATGAAAGTGATGTTCCCGGTCTTTTGGTCTACCTCCAAACAGTAGAAGTTCATCCGCCTTTCTATTATTTGATTCTCAATATGTGGTGTCGGCTTTTTGGTTGGAGCGAACTTGCCTCTCGGTCGCTGTCTCTGCTTTTTGGTCTCGGTATCATACTGCTCGGTTTCTGGTTGTCTATCCTGCTCTTTCGTCGTGAAAAGTTGGCTCTTGCCTGTGCCTTCGTTTTGGCTGTTTTGCCATTTCAAGTTGAGTTCAGCCAAGAAGCCAGACCCTATATAATTTTTTGTTTCTGCGCTGTTTTATCAGCCATTATTTATTGGCGCTATCGAGACAGCAATAAAGTTATTTTGATTCCTCTTTATATTTTAGTTACTCTAGCTGGTCTATTTTTACATTACTCTTATATTTTTTTCGCTGTTTCGCTTGGTTTATATTGGTTGATCGAAATAATTGCCAGGGGGCAAAAATCACAACCTCGCGAATTTTATCTTTGGCTTGGATCTCATCTGTTTATTATCCTGGCTTATTTTTTCCAGGCTGTCAGTCTTTTGTACAAAATGCTTTTGGGCGATTATCTGCTCTTTGATACGCCGCGCACCTTGAGTGCCAACCGGCCAGTAGCATTTTTTGAATCAGTCTTTAACCAGCTGATTTGGTTGAGTAAAAATGAAAATTTACCCCTACTTGAGGTTTTGGCCATTCTTATTTTTAAAGTCGCTTTTTGGGCCGGCTTGGTTTGGCTGATTTTTCGCCATCGGGAAAAATTTTTATCCGAGCTTATTTCCAAGCGTCAACCACTTATTTATCTTCTAACTCTGACCTTTCTGCCAGTTATTTTTTTCGCGCTTTCTCCTTTTAGCGTTGCCTACGCTCCTATTTTTGAGCGCCATGTCATTACCGGCTCGGTCTTTTTGATTATTATTATAATTTATTTAGTTAGTTTTTTGGGTTACAAAAAGGGACTGCTCTTGCTGGTCTTGTTTCTTTTGAGTGTTATGAATCCGCTTATTAGCGTTATTGGTGATGATGCGCTCTGGGACGAATATTTTCGACTCAAATCGATTGGCGAGCAGATCAATATTAATTATCGCCCAGGTGATTTAGTCCTGGTTTCTTCAAGTATCGGTCGCTCTGACGTGAATCATTATTTACGGTCTGGAATTCCTTCTCTTTCTCTTTATCCCTTGGAGATATTAGATTATCACTGGGATTTTTTGAACTCTCGGGAGACCTTGGGCTTGAACGAAAACGAAGCGCAACTTCGATGTCTGCCAAATAATAAAGGAAAAAACTATGAGTCTGTGCGTTTAAAAATGGATTACATCATCAAAAAATATCAACCCCGGAGAATCTGGTTTATTACCGGTAACGATTATAATATGACTAAATGGTTTGAAGAGAACCATTGGCGTCGGGCTATGGATTCTCTGGGCGAGCTGCACCCGCTCAAACTTTATGATAGTTATGTTCCGGGGCGAACCAACTAAATTTTTCTGATCGAAAAATCCTCCCGCACAAGGGAGGATTTTTGATAATTACAGTTTATTACTTAAAAGTAAATTTTTTATTAGCCCAAAATGTCCAGCTCACCCCGAATAAAACCGTGATCATCTTGGCCAAAATATAATATAGTCCCCAGTATTCCACCAACAAGTAAAGTGCAGTCGTATTGATGGTGAGTCCGCCCAAGTGAATGACAAAAAAAGATTGGTATTGTTGCCAGAATGGTTTTTCTATCTTATCAAATACCCACGTTCGGCTGATGGCGAAGTGTGTGATTGAGCCAATTAAAAAAGAAAAAACAGAAGAAAGTAAATACCAGATTCCCGCCCATTCGGTTAAGGTATACAAAATAGCCACATCCACCAAGGTGGCAACGCCGCCGGAAATGGCAAAGCGGATAAATTTTTTATTGAGGAAATAATCAAATATTCTTTTAAGCACAGTGGTTTATTTATGGGTATGAGATTGCTTCGTCGCTCGCCCATTAGGGCATCGCTTCTCGCAATGGCAAAGGGAATTTAGCTATTGGAATTTTCTATACTTTTTTATCCCCATTCTAAACAAAATATATTGCCCCAAATTTTTCAAAATATTCAAGCCGTAAATCGTGCTGCGTTTCAGACTGATCATTGAGGCACCCTTAAAATATCTAGTGCTGATCGGGACTTCTTGAATGCGCAGATTTTTTATTCTGAGCTGGATGATTATTTCTGTATCGAACACAAAATCATCAGAATTTTCCATGAAGTTAACTGTTTCCAGGGCGTGGCGGCCGTAAGCGCGAAAACCGGAATGATATTCGGTTAATCGTAGCCCCAAAATCAAATTTTCCAATTTAGTCAAAAATATGTTAGCCAGGTATTTCCAGCTCGGCATGCCACCGGTTAGTGCTCCGCCCGGCCGCATCATGCGCGACCCGAAAACCGCGTCGGCATCATCCCGGATCAGGGGCATGAGCAAGTCGGGCACCAGTCGTGGGTCATATTGATGATCCGGGTGAATCATAATAGAAATCCCTTTTAATATTATGCTTGGCGTTGCG
>DAOOPA010000019.1:0-15514 GCA_035388025.1 bacterium | reverse complement strand
ACACCTCGTGGCTAGCGATGGCGGGCAGGAGAATATAAAAATACAAGGAAAAAAGAACAAGGGGGGGGAGGATTTAGAAATTGTGCCGATACCGGGAGCGTCGGCGGCGGTAACGGCTTTGAGCGTGAGCGGTTTTCCAACAGACGAATTTTTATTTAAGGGTTTTATTCCGCATAAGAAAGGCAGGCAGACTTTTTTAAAAGAAGTTTTGGCGGAGAAAAGAACGGTGGTTTTTTATGAATCGTGCCACCGGATTATAAAGTGTTTGGAGGAAATGAAAACATTATCAGAAAATGGCACGACGAAAGAGCTGATGGTCGGACGAGAATTGACCAAAAAATTTGAAAGTATTTATCGGGGGAATATTCAAGATGTGTTGGAGAAAGTAAAAGCAGATCCGTTAAAAGGTGAATATGTGATTGTAGTTTCACCTGTAGTGAGATGAATGTTGGTTAGGCATTTTTTATGGTAAAAGGATATTTATTTTAGTTTAAATTTCCAAATTCAAATTTACAATTTCCAAATAAATACCAAATCTCAATATTCAAATTTCAAAAGAGAATAGGCGCCTGGGGTTTGGAATTTGAAGTTTATTCGGAAATTGCGTCTTGTTTTTTGAAAATTATTCCATAATTTATAGTTAAAATTTAAGATAAATGTTTATGAAGATATTAGTGACTGGTGGCTGTGGCTTCATTGGTTCAAATTTTATACATTATTGGCTCAGGAATCATCCAGATGATGAGATTTTTAATCTGGATAAATTGACCTATGCTGGTAGGCTGGAAAATTTGAAGGATGTTGAAAATGACCCGAATTACCATTTTATCAAAGGTGATATCTGTGACAAAGAATTGGTGGACAAGGCGATGGCGGACGTTGATATAGTGGCGCATTTCGCGGCGGAGAGTCATGTGGACAATTCTATCAAAGACGCGGCGCCTTTTATTATGACTAATTTGGTGGGTACTTATGTTTTGTTGGAGGCGGCGGTCAAACACGGAGTAAAAAGATTCCACCATATTTCTACAGACGAAGTTTTCGGGAGTTTGGAATTGGGCAGTAATCATAAATTTAACGAGCAAACGCTTTATGACCCGAGCTCGCCTTATTCATCTTCCAAGGCTGGTTCCGACCACTTGGTTAGAGCGTATTATCGGACATTTGGTTTGCCGGTGACGATCACCAATTGTTCTAATAATTACGGACCGTATCAGCATCAAGAAAAATTGATCCCCAAGATCATCATCAATTTACTACAGGGCAAAAAAGTGCCGGTTTATGGCGACGGCTTGAACGTACGTGACTGGGTATATGTGGAAGATCATTGCCGAGCGATTGATTTGATTCTGACAAAAGGTAAAGTCGGCGAGACTTATTGTATTGGTGGGATGAATGATGATATCAGTAATCTAGAAGTAGTCAGAAAGATTTTGAAGATTATGAATAAAGGCGAAGAGATGATAGAATTTGTGAAAGATCGGCCGGGGCATGATAGACGCTATGCGATTGATTGGACCAAGGCAAAAAGAGAATTGGGTTATGAACCGGAATTTAGCCTGGATGAGTATTTGCAAAAAACAGTGGAATGGTATCAGGAGAATGAATGGTGGTGGAGATAATTGCGTTTTCCCCTTCTCTTCAAGGAGGGGATAAAGGGGTGGTTGGTTATCAATGCAAATATCCGTGGTTCCTTACCAGTTCCTGGTTCCTGCTCTGGAACATTTCTACTGATTTAAACATTTTGGTTTTATCTGTTACTTTCTTTTAACAAAAGAAAGTAACCAAAGAAAACTAGCTCGCATGGAGCTCAAAGGAAAATTTTTACCTCCGTTCGCTTGAAAATTGTAGGGCATCCTAGCTCACAAACGTTCCGCTCCCTACAATTTTCTAAGCCTCACTCCGGCTAGATTTTCTCTTTCTCGCTCCAGATGCTCGCATTTAACGCTGACTCGATAACTTAATTGATTTATGAAATCAGAATCAAAAAAACAAGATTCAATCGCCAGAAATACGACTTATTATACAGCGGCTTTAATCGGTCAGAAGGTGCTGGCCTTTGTTTATTTTTCTTTGATTGCCAGATTTTTGGGGACCGAAGACACTGGCAAATACGTGTTTGCTTTGTCTTTTACCACGCTGTTCGCGATTTTTATTGATTTGGGATTGGCGCCAGTCTTGACTAGGGAAATAGCCAAACACAAAGAGAAGACCCAAGAATATTTGTCCAATATTATCGCTTTGAAAATACCTTTGACAGTGGTGACTTATATAGCAGTCGTGATAATGATAAATATTTTGGGTTATCCGACGTTGACAAAAAGTTTGGTTTATCTATCGGGCGTGATTATGTTTTTGGATTCATTCTCAACAACTTTCTGGGCGGTTTTACGCGGTCACCAGAAATTGAAATATGAAAGCATTGGCGTGATTGGTTTGCAGTTGATCGTGGTGACATTTGGCGGGCTGGTTTTGCATTTTCATTTTGGTTTGCCATTGTTGATGGTTGCTTTAATGGCTGGGAGTTTGTTCAATTTGGTTTTTGCTATTATAAAAATAAACCAGTATTTAAAGATAAGAATAGTTCCTCATTACGAACCAAGAGTTTTAAAAGCGTTATTCGCGATTGGCATACCGTTTGCTTTGGCGGGTATTTTCAGTCGAATTAATGGTTCTCTCGATACTGTTTTACTCTCAGTTTTAAAAGGAGACGCGGATGTGGGCTGGTATAGTATTCCAACAAAAGTAACTTCGGCTTTGCAATTTTTGCCCATGGCTTTTATGGCGGCTCTTTTCCCCGCGATGAGCGAATATTTTGTGGCGGACAGAGAAAAATTGAAGAAGACTTTTGAAAAAGCCATGCGTTATTTAATAATTATCAGTTTGCCCTTGGCGGCCGGGGTAGTCGTCTTGGCCGAA
Source organism: bacterium (assembly GCA_035388025.1). Taxonomy (GTDB): domain Bacteria; phylum Patescibacteriota; class Patescibacteriia; order UBA2196; family GWA2-42-15; genus JAAZMX01. The sequence goes on along the minus strand of DAOOPA010000019.1, from coordinate 12,595 downwards.
CCGGTAGTCTTAAAATTGTATACTGACGCTTACGCCAATTCTATTTTGCCTTTGAAAATTTTGATGGTGGGTTTGTTCTTTTTATTTATCAATTACCCGGTGGGATATTTGCTAAATGCTGGTAATAAACAGGTGACTAATACGATTAATACGGGTGTGGCCGTTTTGGCTAATGTGATTCTAAATATTATTTTGATTCCTAAATACGGGTATCTGGGCGCGGCGATCAGCTCACTTGTTAGTACGGCGATCCTATTCGCTCTGGGATTGTATTGGGTGCCAAAAATTATAAGCTATAACCCGTGGTATTTGATTGGTAATTTTCTAAAAGCATTTTTGGCGGCGGCGGTAATGGGCGGTACGATTTATTTTTTGTTGCCGGTGATAAATTTTTTGTTATTAATACCGATCGGTGGAGTGGTTTATTTTTGCGTGTTGTTTGTTTTGGGCGGAGTGAGAAAGCAGGATTTTTTTGATGTCTGGGGATCAGTGACTAAGGGCTGAATTATGAAAAAAACTTTATTGGTGACTCTAGACTTTTATCCGAAAATTGGCGGAGTGGCTAATTATTATTTTAATTTGTGCCAGAATTTGCCCCAGGATAAGATAGCAGTATTGACCGAGGAACAGGGAGATAAAAATACAAGAACGCAAGAAAACAAGGAGAGTATATTTAATTTTAAAATTATCAGGGAGAAGTTGTTGACGAGGTGGTGTTGGCCTGGATGGTGGCTGATGGTGTTTAAAATTTGGCAGGCTATTGGAAAAGAAAGAATAGAGAGACTGTGGGTCGGAGATATCTGGCCGACAGGTTTGGCGGTATATTTGGTTTCAATTTTTTCGAATAAGCCTTATATTATTTCGGCGCACGGCAAGGATTTGTTATTGGTCAAAAGAAGTAAAGTAAAAGGATTATTAGCAAGGACTATTTTGAAGCAAGCAGTAGCTATAACCGTAAACAGCCAGAGCACAGGGCGGATTGTGGAGAGTTTTGGAGTGGCTCAAGAAAAAATAAAAGTGATTTATCCGGGGGTGGATATACAAAAATACAACCTGCCTGCTGGCGAGGCAGGGAATACAGGAATACACCCGCCCGTCAGGCAAGCCGAGGCCAGCGAGGCGTTGCGGGTAGGAGAATATAAAAAAATAATTATAGAAAAATATGGTCTAGCCGGCAAGAATATTTTGTTATCAGTTGGGAGATTGGTGGAAAGAAAAGGTTTTGATAAAGTAATCGAGGCCTTGCCAGAAATCGCTGGTGCGGTGGAAAATTTAGTTTATGTAATAGTGGGAGAGGGGCCGGATAGGCAAAGGTTGGGACAAAAAATCACAAAATCACAAAATCACAAAAATATAAAAATAAAGGATCGAGAAAATAATAACCCAAAAATTATTTTTACCGGAGAAGTGAGTGAGGATGAGAAATTGACTTGGTTGGAGTTGTGCGATGTTTTTATTATGCCAGCAAGGGAAAGCAGAGATGATGTGGAAGGCTTTGGCATCGTTTATTTAGAGGCGGGAATGGCGGACAAACCAGTAGTGGCTGGCAAAAGCGGCGGAGCGAGTGAAGCGGTGGTGGACGGGCAAACAGGAATATTGATAGACCCAGAAAGAACGGAAGAAGTGGCTGGCGCGGTAATAAAATTATTAAAAGACGGAGAACTGAGAAAGGAAATGGGAGAGAATGGGAGAGGGAGAGCGGAGAAATATTTCAATTGGGGCATCTCGGGTAAGAAAATGGAAGAAATATTGAGTTAAATAATTTTCAAATTACAAGCACAAAGCACAAAATAATTTTCAAGCACCAATATACAAATATTTGAAATTTGAGATTTGGAATTTATTTGGAAATTGGGATTTGGAAATTGGGGCTTAATTTATATGATCTCAGTAATAATTCCGGTATACAACAATTGGGAAGGCGTGGAAAAATGTTTGGCCAGTTTGGCCAAACAGACTTTTACAGATTTTGAGGCGGTGGTGGTGGATGATGGGGGGGAGCAAAGAGAAAAGACAAAAAACAAAAGACAAAATTATAGATTTAATATTAATTTTTACAGAATTGAACATGGAGGAGCGCCGAAGGCGAGAAATTTTGGATTTGATCAATCGAAGGGCGAGCTGGTGTTATTTTGCGATGCTGATATGGAGCTAAGAAGTGATTGCCTGCAAAGGATGGTTAAAGCATTGGCGGATAATCCAGATAAATCATATACTTATGCTGATTTTCAGTATGGTTGGAAAAAATTTAAGTTTTGGCCGTTTGATGCAAATAAACTTCGGGAAAATAATTACGTTAATACTTGCTCGCTTTTGCGGCGGGATGATTTTCCTCGGTTTGACGAGAACTTGGAAAAGTTTCAGGATTGGGATTTGTGGCTGACGCTTTTGGATCAGGGCAAAGACGGGGTTTATGTGCCAGAGGTTTTATTTAGAGCTAGCACCAAGAAAGGAATAATTAGCAGGTGGTTACCAAAAATTGTTTACAAATTGCCATTTTTGAAGTTAAAGGAGGTAGAAAAATATAATAATTGGAAAGAAATAGTACAGAGGAAGCACAAGATTATAAGATAAATTAAAAGTCTTGGATTTAAGGATAAAAAACGATTTTGAGTCAGTCCGTTTTGGGTTGATTTGCTCTTATACCGTCTAAAGATTATAATATAATTGTTGCGAGTATTAATAAATTTTATATGAATAATCCAAACCAAAAAACAATTGATCAGTATCTGGATGGTTTGGCTCTGGACGAGAGCCAAAAAGAGAAAATAATTCTGGCTATTACCCATATTGTTTATCAGCGCAATCAGAATGCAGTGAAGGCTGAAAAGGAAAATGATGAAATAAAGAGAGGCCAATTTTTGCGCTCCATTGAGGAATATGATCAAATAATCAGGCGGGAAATCAGCCAAGTGCTAAAAGGAGAAGAGACGCATTATTATGAATTCTAAACCAGTAGTTTTGATAATCTTGGATGGTTGGGGCGTAGCCGCGCCAACCGTTGGCAATGCCGTGACTGAAGCGCGTCCCGAGTATTGGGATTATCTTTTAAAAACTTATCCTTCGACATTACTGCAAGCATCAGGCGAAGCAGTCGGTTTGCCATGGGGCAAAATGGGAAATTCGGAAGTCGGACATTTGACAATCGGTGCCGGACAGATATTTTTACAGAGTTTGGAAAAGATTAACCGGGAAATATCCACGGGTGATTTTTTTGATAATCAAGCTTTTGCCAAGGCAATCAATCATGTTAAAAATAATGATTCTAATTTGCATTTGGTGGGTTTAATCGGTGATGGCGGAGTGCACGCACACCAGGGTCATCTATTGGCGCTTTTGGAGTTGGCCGCTAAAAATAATTTGCAGGCTAAAACATATTTACACCTGTTTCTCGACGGGCGAGATACAGCCAAGGATAGCGGGTTAGCTTTTTTAGAAGAAATTATAGGAACAATTAAAAAGATTAGTTGCGGGCAAGTGGCCAGCGTGGGCGGGCGTTATTATGGAATGGACAGAAATAAGAATTGGGAGCGTACAGAAAAAGCTTATTTGGCAATTGTTGGAGCAGGAAAAAAGACCAACGAAGATTCAGTAGCGGTCTTGAAAGAGTCATACGCGCAAGGGATTTTCGATGAGGAATTTGAGCCAATAACCGTGACACGCGATGGAAAGATGGTGACCGAAGTGCAAGACAATGACGCGATTATATTTTTTAATTTTCGCGCTGACCGGGCCAGACAATTGACCCAAGCTTTTATGGCCGATGATTTTCAGGGTTTTGAGAGAAAGAAAATAAACAACTTATTATTTGTGGGTTTTTCAGAATATGAAAAGGGATTGCCAATAGAAGTGGCTTTTCCTAAGCCAGTGATTGACTGGCCGTTGGCGAGAATTATCAGCGATAACGGTAAAAAACAATTACATGTGGCTGAGACGGAAAAATATGCCCACGTTACTTTTTTTCTGAACGGTTTGCGCGAAGAACCGTTTATTGGAGAGGATAGAATTTTGGTGTCTTCGCCAGATGTGACGAGCTATGATCAACAGCCAGAAATGTCGTCGTATTTAATCAGAGACGAAGTCACCAATGGTATTCGTAGTGATCAGTATGATTTTATGGTGGTCAATTTTGCCAGTCCCGATATGGTCGGTCATACCGGTAATTTGGATGCTAGTAAATTGGCAGTTAAGGCGGTAGACAAGTGTTTGGCAGAGATAGTGGAAGAAGTTGTCGGGCGCGGCGGCCAAGTGGTTATTACCGCTGACCATGGCAATATAGAAGAGATTATAAATTTAGAGACAAAACGTATAGATAAGGAGCATAGCAATTTCCCCGTGCCAGTTATTTTGGCTAGTCAGCAATATCGTGGTAGGTTTTCCGAGAGAGACAACAGGGAACTTTATAATTTGAAAATCAGGGGCGCTCTAGTGGATATAGCCCCGACAATACTCTCTATGTTGGGTTTACCCAAGCCGGAGACGATGATTGGGATAGATCTAAATCGACTGTTTAGTGAGTAGCGCAAGAAATCAAAAAATCAAAAAATATAAAAGCCCGTTGAAGAGGGTTTTTATTTATGGGTAGTGGGTGAGAGAGGCTATGTTATTTGCTGTTTTTTGAAAATTTTGGAGAGGGGAGTATTTTTGAAATATGTTAATAATTTTTTATGATTCGGGAATATTAGATCAGCTGAAGCCAGATTATTCGGTGGTAGTGTGGTGGCTAACGCTATAACTCGCAAATGAGCGTCTTTAGCGCTTTTTATGCCTAGGGGCGCGTTTTCTATCACGAGTGTATTTTTGGGCCCAGTTCCCAATAACGAGAGCGCTTTTAAATATGGTTTGGGCGAGGGTTTGCCAATAGTGGTGTCTTCTCCGACTATCAAAAAATCAAAAATATTTTTAAATTTTTTGTTGATTATGGAAGCGGTAAATTTTTTATTTGCCCCGGTGACTACAGCTAATTGGAGGTCGGGTCTTTTGAGATACTTCAATAAATCAAGAACGCCCGGGTAAGTTTCTATCTTAAAAATTTCAGCCATTTTTTTCTGCTTGGTCGCGTAAATTTTTTCCTTTTCGATGGCGGTCAAGGATTTATGGGAGCTTTTTGCGATAGCGTCGATGGTTTGCCACCCGGTCATGCCTTCATAAAGATATAATTTTTTACGGCTGATAGTAATGCCGAATTGCTTGAAGGCATATTGCCAGGCAAGAACATGGTATTTCATACTAGTCACGAGAACGCCATCTAGATCAAAAATAATTGCTGACATAAATTTGTTTATTATTGGGGCTATATTTATTTTAGACTTTGTGATGAAAATTAGCAAATAAAAAGCCCTTCTGGAATGTTTAAGATTTCTGAACAAAGAAGGGCTTTTTGTCAGACCACAGCTCTGTAGACATTTTTGCACCCTTTCACCAAGATCATCAGTATTTTTTTGCCGTCTTCGCCGATCAGAAAAAATTGTTCTAGGGGGGAATGGAAGTTCGTCAGTTCTTTTTGATCTTTTAGAATAGGGATATCCGGCGGGCCGGTGGCTTTTTTAGGCTTAGCCATTTTGGTTCACCTCCTTTCGGGTGGTTGGGTGGAAATGGCTTTTTGCTATTTATAATTTAATTGTATGATGATTAAACGATTTCGTCTAGCGAGATCTTTTTTGACTGAGATTACAGCTTTTGGCAGGTAGTGGTGGATAACTTTTTTGATAGGAGTAGTTTGGCTAGGATCGATTTCTAAGAATAAAATCGTCGAATTGATATGGGCGGCTAGGGTTTTAATTTGTTGGAGCAGAGTGCGGTAGTACTTGAGGCCATCAGAGCCGGCAACCAGAGCGTTTTTGGGTTCATATTTTAGATCCGGATTGGCGCGATATTGGGCAGGGGTGAGGTAGGGTAGATTGGCGGTGATAACCATGGGGGCATTTAAACATTTAAACATTTTAACATATTTTTTGAGCAGAGGTTGGAGCAGGTGACCGCTAAAGAATTTGATATCTTTGGAAACATTGTGGAGTCTGGCGTTATGGCGGGCGATTTTTAGAGCGGCGGGAGAAATATCGAGAGCAAAGCAAGAGATATTGGTCTTGGGCGGTTGGTTTTTTGTGACGGCAATCGAGATACAGCCCGAGCCGGTACCGACATCAATAAAAGTAATGGGTAATGAGCGACGAGTAATGGGTAAATCTTTGATTTTTTTTAGCGCTTCCTCAACCATCAGCTCTGTATCGGGGCGGGGGATAAGGACATTTTTGTCAATGATAAAATTAAGGCCGTAAAATTCTTTGTAGCCGATAAGATAGGCGATAGGTAGGCCAGTGACTCGACGAGCGATGAGGCCGCGGAATTTTTTAATTTGTTCTGAGCTTAGGGTGTATTCGGGGTGGGTGTAAAGAAATTCTTTGGGTTTATCCAAAATAAAAGATAATAAAATTTCCGCGTCAAGGAGCGGGGAAGGAGTCATATTCTCTAGTTTAGCCAGAGATTGGGCGCGAGCTTGGTTTATAGTCATAAGACCGGGATCTAGTTATTTGGTGGTGATTATAGTATAATTATAGGGTATTAGCAATTAAATATATTTGCGATATGGAGAACCAAGAGGCTATACAAGCGAGGGAAGAAAAACCCAAAGAAAAGTGGATCGAGAGATTACAAGGTCCATCCGATTTATTAACGGCGGCGGTGAATATTTATCGGCAGAAGTTTTTAAAAATAATGGCGTTGTATGGTATTACTATTCTATCTTTTTTACCACTGGCGGCGGTCTTTGGGCTATACTGGTTTATAAATAAAGGGGTTGGCATGGATATTACAGTCAAGGCAATATTGCAGGTAATTTTAGGATTGGCTGGTCTGGCGGCAATAATCTGGGCAATATTTTGCAGTTTGGCGGCCCAGGTGGGGATTTATTTGGCACCAGAATCGCCAGAGAGCGAGAAAATTATGGAATTATTTAAAAGGGGCCGGAATTTGGCAGGGAAATATTTGGTGGTGTCTTTCGTGGTGGGCATTTTTACTTTTCTTTGGATGTTGCTTTTGATTGTGCCGGGGATAATCATGTCAGTTTATTATTCTTTTGCCGTATTGTGTTTGATTTACGAGGGCTATCGCGCCGGTAAAGCTCTGAAGCGCAGTAAAGAGTTGGTAAAGGGTTATTGGTGGTCGGTGGCTGGGAGGACGATTTTTATCGGATTGGTTATGTGGTTGGTGATAATAATCTTGTCAATTCCACTTTGGGTTGTGGATGAAAATTCTTTACTGGCAGAGATTTGGGGAATGATTGTAAATGTAGCTAGTTATTTGATCGCGCCGGTGGGGACAATATATAGTTATTTAATTTTCAAGAACTTGCAGAAGATAAAGGGAGTAAAGACCGCAAATAATTAAAAGTAAAAAAGCCGGGTGAAATACCCGGTTTTTATTGATCAGCCTTTTTCAAGGCAATGATAACATCTTTGATATCGCCTTCCATGATCACGGAGAGATTGTGCCAGTTTTGCTTGATGCGGTGGTCGGTCAGGCGGTCTTGAGGAAAATTGTAAGTTCTAATTTTTTCCGAGCGGTCGCCGGTGCCAATTTGTGATTTGCGTTCGGCCGAGAGCTTTCGGTGGCGCTCAGCTTCAATGTTGGCCAGGATGCGTGACTTGAGAACGAGCATGGCTTTCTCTCTGTTTTGCAACTGCGAGCGTTCGTCCTGGCAGGTGACGACCGTGTTGGTGGGTAAATGAGTGATGCGAACGGCGGAATAAGTCGTATTGACTGACTGACCGCCATGACCGCCAGCGCAAAAGGTATCGATGCGCAGATCTTCGGGGCGAATTTCGACTTCTTCATCCTCGGCTTCCGGTAAAACGGCCACGGTTACAGCTGAAGTGTGCACACGGCCCGCTTTTTCGGTTTCCGGGACTCTTTGGACGCGATGGGTGCCGCTCTCATATTTCAGCCAGCCATAACTGCCCGGGCCATTGACTTCAAAAACAATTTCCTTGAAACCGCCAATGCCGGTGCGGTTGGAGTCGGCAATTTTTATTTTCCAACCCATACTTTCCGCAAAGCGGGAGTATAAACGGAAAAGCTCGGCGACGAAAAGAGCGGATTCTTCGCCACCGGTGCCGGCGCGTATTTCCATAATGGTATTTTTTTTGTCCAAAGGATTTTTGGGTGAGAAATAGTTGTCGATTTCCAGAATAAGTTTTTGCCGGTTTTCGAGTAAATTTTGGTTGTCAGAGACGGCTAAAGAAACAAGCTCGTCAGTGTCATCGCCGCTGATAATCAGTTCATTTTCTTGAATATTTTTTTCCACTTCTTCCAATTGGGAGATTTTTTCAATAATGGAGTTGAGTTCATAAAATTCTTTATTGGCGGCGCCTAATTTTTTGGGGTCATTTAAAAGGGCCTCGTTTTGCAAGTTGGCTTGAAGTTCTTCTCGTTTAGTTTTGAGCTCAGGAAGCTTTTGCGAATAATCCATATTTTTTAAATTTATCCCAAATCCCGCCTTGAGTTTGCGGGGTGAGGGATCCCGCGTCAAAACGTCGTTGCGCTAATTATGTTAGCGAGAATATAGTTGGGATCCTTCTTTCGTTCAGGATAAACCACAGCAAGGCAATTAAAAATCCCGCCTTGAGGTAATCATAGCAGGATTTTGAGGAATAAAAAAGTTATTTTTCTGTTTTGGACGCTTTTTTGACTGCGCGTCTGATTTTTTTCTTGCCAGCCGGCTTGGTGTCGGACAAGGCTTTGGACTTGGCGGTTTTGGCTTGGAATTTTTCCACACGTCTGGCAGTGTCAACTAATTTTTGTTTGCCAGTAAAGAAGGGGTGGCAGGCGCTACAGATTTCTACATAAATTTCATCTTTGGTTGAGCCAGTGACAAAAGAATTGCCGCAGGCGCATTTGACCTGGCAATTTTTATTATATTTAGGATGGATAGTCTTTTTCATAAAATAGTGGTTAATAGACAAAATGATTGAGTTGTAGACATATTAACACAGACCGTTTTATTTGACAAGAGAGGGGTCTTTTGGTAGACTAAAAACACTATTAATAACTAAATTCTCATACTCTAACAAAAATTTTCCTGTCCCGTCGCTCACGAGCGACAGGATTAGAAGAGTAGAGGATAAAGGAAAATAAATATGGTCAAGATACCTGAGGGCAAAGAATTGCTCCGAGCCGGGTTGCATTTTGGGCACCGGACGCCAAAGTGGGATCCGAAAATGAAACCCTTTATTTTTGGGGTTAAAAATGGCGTGCATATTTTTGATTTGGATAAAACTGTTGAAAGTTTGACGAAATCATTAGAATTAGTCAAAGCTATAGTTGCAAAGGGCGGAACGATGATGTTTCTTGGCACTAAGAAACAAGCTCGAAATATTATTGAAAAATATGCAACCGAAAGCGGGATGCCCTATGTGGTGGAGCGTTGGATTGGGGGGACAATAACCAATTTTCAAGAGATTTATAAATTGATAAAAAAATTGGATAGTTTGGAGGAGATGGCTCTGCAGAACGATTATGAAAAGAAGTATACCAAGAAAGAAAGAGCGCTTTTTGCGGAAGAAAGAGAGAGACTTTTGAAGATGATTGGTGGCATTAGAATGATAAAAAAAGTACCGGATTTGGTTTTTATAGTGGGGGTGAAAGAGGAAAAAAACGCAACCCAAGAGGCTAAAGTAAAAAAAGTAAAAACATTGGGTATTGTGGATACCAATACTGATCCTGACGATGTCGATTATCAGATTTATGCCAACGATGATGCAGTCAAAAGCATTGAGTTGATTACTCGCTTGGTGGCTGAAGCAGTTAAAGAAGGAAAGGAAGAAGCGGCGAAGGCAGTGGCGGAAGCACAGCCGGTGAAGGCATTGAAGAAAGAGGAATAATTTAGTAACTAGTAACTAGTAAAAAGAGGAATTCATGATAAGCTTGTTCATTTTTTGAAGGGGGATACAAAAATTTTAAATTTTGATTTTTTATTTTTGATTTTTTAAAAATATGGCAAACATGGAATTAATTCAAAAAATGCGCAATGAGACCGGAGCGGGAATAATGGATATCAAGCAAGCTCTAGTAGAAGCCAAGGACGACGAGAAGCTGGCTCTGGAACTTTTGCGCAAGCGCGGGCAAAAAATCGCGGCCAAGAAACAAGCGGAAAGGGTGGCCAAGAGCGGTTTGGTGGAAGCTTATATCCACGCTGGCGGCCGGATTGGCTCCATGATTCTTTTGGCCTGCGAGACAGATTTCGTGGCTAAGAATGAAGAGTTTCAGACTTTGGCCAAGGATATCGCGATGCAGGTGGCGGCCATGAAGCCGGAATATATTGATCGCGGAAATGTTCCAAGCGATTTGATAGAAAAAGAAAAAGAGATTTATAAAGAACAATTAAAGGCTGAAGGTAAGCCGGAGGCAATGTGGAACAAGATAGCCGATGGAAAACTGGAAAAGTATTATGAGCAGATTTGTCTTTTGGATCAACCGTATATAAAAGATGATAGTAAGAAGATAAAGGATTTGATCAACGAAGCAACAGCGAAATTGGGTGAAAAGTTGGAAGTGAAACAGATGGTGGTGTTTGGGATATAGGCGGGTAGGGAAGTAGGGTGGTAGGTGAGTAGGATTAATATAAAAAAGAACGGTGAAAAGCCGTTCTTTTTTTGTTTTGACATTTTGGGGTTTTTGTTGTAAGGTAGGGGCAAAGAAAAACACAATTCACCTTGTAAAGTGTTCATTTAAAAAAAGGACGGTGCATCATGAATAAGATGAGTAGGTGGTGGTATGTTGTGATCCTGATTTGTATTTTGTGGATCGCCGTTATTATGCGCGGTTGGGGAATTTTCAATCACCCTTCTGACGACGAGTTCTCCGCGCTGTTCAAGGGCGAGACGGTTAAGTCTAATCCCCTAAAATGGGTGGACGCGGTCTTGGGGTTAGCCAATTCTCCCATATTGAGCAGGGATAGAGCCGAAAGTCTCCCTGTTAACATTGAGAGATTTTCGGTGACAGATAAGGAGGCGATTGTGGCAGATAAGGAGGCGCAGGGCAAGTTGTTGTTTGTCGGAATCCGCTGTGCTGTTGTTCAGGGGAAATGGAAGGAGGTTAGTCGGTTTGTTGATTATGGGCTCAAGGCTGGTTTGGACAGCACTACCGTCTATTGGCCGGCGATTGCGCTCTACAACGCCGAGCTTTTGTCTCGGCGTGACAGCACGGAAAGCGCAATCTTAGCCTTTGAGGGATTGATGCCGTCCGAACTGATGGTGGTAGCACCGGATACAGCCATTAAGCAAACGGTGGGGGAGGTGGCGAAACGGCGCTACCGGCAACTCACCTTCGGGCAGAAAATGATTTGGGTTGTGGATTCGTGGTCGAGACGGAAAGGTCGTGATGTCACAATCGCCAATTATTTGCAGAAAAAACTTGGGATTGCGACCCAGGCGCGAGGAGGGTGGGCAAAGCATTTTTTAAAGCCATACGTTTATTATCGCTTGAACGGAAATAACATTCCATTGGTGGAGGTGGAATCGGTATTGAAATCGGTTGACGTGGAGGCGGTATTCCAGCACCAGGCGCAGTCAAAAAGCGATACGGTGCGTGGGATTTTTCAGGCGAACGAGGATTTGTGTTTTCTCGTAATTTTGAATTGAAACTTGGGGCTTCGGCTCCGAAAGGTCTGGCGGAAATTCGTCGGACCTTTTTTGTTTTTATCGTAATTTTGAAAGGCGACATTCCGGAATGTCGCCTTTAACGAGAAGGGGGGTTGTTTTGAGACATAAGTAATATTCGACAAAAAAAGGTTCAATCGAAGGACAATTGAACCAACAGAGTCGCAAGACCCAGGCTGAAAGCCGGGTAGAAGGAACGCTGGCGCGGCTATCAATATAAATTTTACCAATGGCGGGTAGACCATCGGGCTCCAAGTTAAACTTGGAGCCAACACATTTACAAAGACGTTTTTCATCAATTTTCTGTTTTTGTGTTATAATTAAAACATGAATAACTCATGGTTTTGGGGTTTGAAATTAATCGTCGTGGATATTATCTTAGATTTTTTCTATTGGCCTATTTGGTGGTACACGACGGGATTTAAAGACGCATTAATTTTTTGCGGCCGGCAGATAAGAGAAGCTTGGCGGTCTTTGGCTTTGGGTATTTGGCTGAAGAACATGTTGACGCCAATGTATGGCGATCGGAGTTTCTTGGGCCGGGCGATCAGTTTTGTAGCGCGCTTGGTAATTTTGACTTGGCGGCTGGCTTGGATGTTTATTTGGCTATTAATTATTATAGGTTTAGCGATAATTTGGGTGGTGGCGCCGATTTATACAGTGTGGATGATCATGGAGCATATCAAGGTGCTTTTTTAAGTAAATTAGGTTTTCCAATAATTGTTTTATTGTTAAATTGTTGATTTTTACATGCCAGAGGAAAATAAAAATAGACCGATTTATATTTGCCAGGAATGTAAAGGTGCGGGCGAGGTGGCCGGTAACGAGTGTCGGACGTGCGGAGGATTGGGCGCGGTTTTATATTTGGACGGCGAGATTTTTTATTTTGCGCAAAAGTTTAGCCGATTAGCGATTGGAGGCGAAAGATATGCCAGAAAGTT
>DAOOPA010000018.1:0-16219 GCA_035388025.1 bacterium | reverse complement strand
AAAAAATTATCAAAAAATATTACTAATTATTTGTCTGTTCTAGACAAGCACCATTATTTTTTAAATACTCTTATATTTATAACATTTTATTAAATATATGTCAAACGAAATAAAACTCTCCCCCTCAATCGCTTCCAGCCTCTTTGGCATCAGCGAAAGATCGTTGCGCCGGGCTATAAAAAACAAAGAAATAGCCGTCACAGTTATCAAGGCTCGTTATAAAATAAGCTTTCAGGATCTATTGGCCTGGTCCGAAAAAATGCCCAACCGCCAAAACAAAAGAGACACTCTAGGTATTGGCCAATATGTCTCTGCCTGGAAAAATCAAAACAACCCCTCTTGATTCTTGAATGCCGCTTCAATTTTTAGTTTTGATTTTCCGGTGGTATTTGATAATATTGTAACAAAAAATTAACCATCTTAACAGTCGGCGGAATAGCTGTGGATTCCGCCCACCGCCTCTGCGGTTTTGATAGTTTGACCACAATTGCAAAACGCGGATCTTCCATTGGCCCAAAAGCGATAAAAGAATGGTTGGTGTTTTCTGAATAACCGGCTGCTCCTGGCTCAGCAATCTGAGCCGTCCCAGTTTTACCGCCAATATTATAACCAGGAATCTGGGCTCTCTTCGCCTGACCATTTTTTACCACTGAAACCATCATCGCTTTGATTATCTCGGCTGTCCTTTGGGAAATTATTTGCTCACCCTGAACATTATCTGCCCCTGTCTCTTGCCCATCTTTTTTCAAATAATCTACCAATCTCGGCTTTATTAAACGGCCATTATTGACAATTGTCGAAAAAGCCGCGGCCATCTGAATCGGCGTCACGGTCAAGCCCTGTCCGAAAGAAGCTGTTGCCAAATAAATTTCTCTTTTTTCATCCAAAGAATTGATGTTTCCTGTCGCCTCTCCGGTCAACTCTATGCCTGTTGGTTCCCCAAAACCAAAACTCTCCACATATTTTTTGAAAACCTCCCTACTGGTCTTCTTGGCCACGAATATGGTGCCGTTATTGATTGAGTTCTCCAAAATCCCCGCCATGTTTACTTGGCCGTATTTTTTATTGTCAGCATTGCGAATAACATCCGGCCCGATTCTGGTTTCACCAGTATCCACGAAAGTGTCCTCGGCTTGAACCGCCCCGCTGTCTAAACCGGCCGACATGGTAATTATTTTAAAAATAGATCCCGGCTCATAAGCCTCGCTCACCGCCGCGTTACGATAATATTTTATATCCTCAACCTGCCCATAATTATTAGGGTCGAAACTCGGATAACCAGCCAAAGCCTGAATCCTGCCAGTCAACGGCTCCACTACTATGATCACCCCGCTTTGCGCCTCGCTGGCCTCCGTTGCCTCTTTGATAAATTCATAAGCCTTGCTCTGTACTACGCGATCAACCGTTAAAACAATATCAATCCCGTCCTCTGCTTCTTTCAACTCCTTTTCTGTCGCCGTAATTAACCGGCCAGCCACGTCTTTGTCAGCCAAAATTCTCCCCCTTTCTCCAGCTAAATATTTTTCAAAATAACCCTCAAGGCCATACTGGCCCACCTGCCCCTCTCCAGTAAAACCCAAAAAACCAGTCAGCTGTCCAGCCCCCTCCTTTTCTGGATAATAACGTACCAACTCATTCTCAAAATACACGCCTGGCAGTTTTAACTCTTCTATCTTCTGGATTATTTCTGGTTCCACCTTGTGCTTTATCGGCTCATACGGATCACCCGGCTTACCCGCCTTGCCCAGAATCTCAGCCATTAATTCTGCTCGCTTTTGCTCATCACTCTCCAAAATCTCAGCCAAAGCCTTGGCTGTTTTTTCTTTATCCATTATCTCCTTTGGCACAATAAACAAAAGTCCCATATCGCGATTGACTACCAAAGGCACCAGCGTGTTATTTTTATAATCATGCATAAAAATTTCCCCGCGACTCTGTAATAGTTCTCTTTCTAATTGATGTTGGCCCAAAGATTCTTCTTGATATCCGCTATGGCAAACAATTTGCAAATAAAAAAGTCGGCCAATCGCCAACCCGCCCAAAACAAAAAAAACCACCATGATCACGCTGGTTCTCTCGCCTTTTATTAATTTTCTGGATGCCTTGTTTCTGATCATAAAAACCGCCTAAATCTTGGTCCTCCTTTTATTTTTTTACCAAACCCGTCACCTTGGCTGACAAATAATCTACCTTTTCTGTTGTCACCAATCCCAGATTGGCGGCCGCCTCCTGAATTCTAGCCACTTGTTGCAATTCCGAAGCCAAAACTGTCAAATTTTTATTATCCTCTTTTAATTTCTGCAGTTCCTTCTCCCGGTCAGCCAACTCAAAACTATGTCCGGCTCTGGAATTTAATATCCCCAAACAATAAACCCCCGATACCGCTATTAAAGCAAAGAGTAATAAACAAAAAACGCTGATTCCTTTACCTGGACAATTGCGCTTGCCCTTGGCACTCTGGCTTCCGCCAAATAATTTATTTTTTTTAACCAATCGGCACTTGGACATATTTTAATATTTATTTGTTTATTTGATCATTTTTTCTGCCGCTCGCAACTTGGCGCTACGACTCCTGGGGTTTTCTTGTCTTTCTGTTTCCCCGGCCACTACCGGCTTTTTGGTTAAAATCTTTAACCGTCCGGCCCTGTATTCGTCCCGAAAAAAATTTTTAACTATCCGGTCCTCCAATGAATGAAAAGAAATCACGACAATCTTTCCCTTCGGCCCCAAAATTTCTTCTGTCGTCCCCAGAGCCGCTCTCAAGCTTTCCAGTTCATCATTTACTTCTATTCTCAAAGCTTGAAAAAACAAAGTTGCTGGATGATTAATCCTCTTTCTATGACGGTAAAAATTCCTCGTTTCCAAGGTGATCTCCCCTCTTTCCCAAGCTCGCGGATAAAGAGTCGTCAATATTATTCTCAAAAAATCAGCCACTGTCTCAATCGGTCTTTTTTTTCTATTCTGGCTCACCGCTTCAGCTACTATCTTTGCCTGGCCATAGGACACTTCGCCGTAGTCGCGAAAAATTCTCACTAAATTTTCTAGATTATATTTATTGAGCACCTCGCTGGCCGTCAGATCCTGATCTTTGGTGCTAAAACGCATATCCAACGGCCCATCTGTCAAAAAACCAAAACCCCGCGTCTCATCCATCAACTCCATTGATGATAAACCAAGGTCGAATAAAATACCGTCAACTGGATAAGAAAAATTATTTGCATAAACACTCTTTAAATTACGAAAATTATCATTAATTAAAATTAATCTATCCTTTATTTTAACTTTTGAATTTTTAGCTTTAAATTTTTCCAAACTCTCTCCGTCCGCGTCAATGCCGAGCACTCTACCGCCATCTCCCACTCGTCTCAATATCTCCATGCTGTGCCCCCCGCCCCCAAACGTACAATCAATAAAATTTTGATTTGATTGTGGATCTAAATACTCTATTACTTCCTTCAATAATACCGGCTTATGTCCGCTGTCCATGAAATAATTTCTTAATTTCTACCTAATTTACATTGGCCTCAAATTTTTTCTCCTTTCAATGTTTAAATACTTCAATGTTTAAATGCCGAGCTCTCTCATCCCCTCCGCCACTTCCTCCACATTACTCTCTGCCTTATTCTTGTAATTTTGCCACTTGGCCTCGTCCCAAATTTCTATTCTGTTCAAAACCCCCCCAACCACTACCTGCTTCTTTAATCCGGCAAATTGCTTTAAATAATCAGGAATCAAAATCCGTCCCAACTTATCAATGCTTACCTCCATTGCTCCCATGAGCATCATCCGAGAAAAACTCCTAGCATTCGCCTGGCTCAAAGGCAATTGTCCGATTTTTTCCACCAAAACTTGCCAATCTTTTTTGGTGAACAAAAACAAACAATTATCCAAACCTCTGGTAATAACTGCCCCTTCCCTTAATTTGAATCGAAATTTGGCTGGAATGGCCAACCGATTCTTATCATCGATATTGTGTGAATATTCGCCAAGAAACATTTTTACAAAATTAAAGGAGCAGTCCCATAAGGACTCACTCCATAGCCTAAAATTTACCACTTTATACCACTTATCCCCACTCTGACTTTATTATAAACCACTTTGCTCTAACCTTCAACCACTTTTCTGTGGATAACCAGTGCGTTCAAAAACCTTATAAAACAAGGCCTTTCCCAGCACCAATAATATTAGCCAAAACAAAAAACAGGCGTTTTCACCTGCTTTTATTTTATTATTGCTTAACTCGCTTACTACTTATCTTGCTTTAATGTTATATTCGGTTCGGCCCCATATTCCGGCATCACATAATTACCAACCTTTACCTTTTTTAACTCGCTAACTCCTTCTTTGATTATTTTTTCCAATATTCCATCCATTACTCCCACCACTGGAATATTCAAACCAAAAGCCATAGTATTGGCGGTTGTTAAGCCGATCCTCAAAGCCGTAAAACTCCCTGGTCCTTTGACTGCTATTATTCCCCTTAAACTCTTTGTGCCGCCCTTAATTTCTTTATTTCTTAATTTCTCAATTTCTACTAGTAATTTCTCTGACTGCTTATATTTCGCTGATATTTTCTTCTTGACTAAAGTCTTACCCTCTTTATCCAAAAGCGCCAAAAAAATATTTTCCGGACTGGCCGTATTAATAAATAAAATCATAAATTTGTTCTTCGCCCCTCCTCAATCGAGTTCGAGTCTCCAAGGGAGACTGAACGGGTAAGGAGTGGTGCTGGTAAATAATAAACATTTCAACACCCCTCCCTACCCTATCCTCCCCTCGTCTGAGGGGAGGAGTTATAAAAACTAATTATAAATTTTCGCCAACACCTCCTCCACCTGCTTATTCAGTTCTTCAACCGTGCCATTGTTTTCCAATTTAAAATCAGCTAATGCTATACACTTGGTTAAATTTTGCTTAGCCGGATCTTCCGACTCGCACTCCCTCTTCTCATTGGCCACAAAATCTTCAAAACTAATTCTATCTGTTGAACTTCCCCTAACGACAATCCTTTTATAACGCAATTTTGGGTCAGCATCCACGGCCAAAAGATAAAAATTATTTTTCTTCCTCAAGGCCTCTACTTCTCCTACTGTCCTAATGCTTTCCAAAATACAGTCTCCCCCACCAACCACTGCTCTTTTATATAATTCTTCCAATACATAGCTCGCCCCGTTTTTAGCGCGCAAATCATTACCGATCTCGACCATGCTATCCCTATTTACCGGCATTCCCCTTCTAACAATTTCTTGGGTAATAAAATCCCGCGCCGAGTAATGCTTAAACCCTTTTGATTTTAAATATTCCACGATTGTCCCCTTACCAGCACCAAGCGTCCCTGTTATTCCTATAATCATATTTATTTTTCCAATTTTAATTTATATCCCGGGCTATACTGTCGACAAATAACTCTAGCCGCTCCGAGCATTTTACGCGACGCCTGCCAGATTGGATCGTCATGATAAGTGTCCAGATCAAAAATCACTTCTTTAATTCCGTTCTGGATTATCGCCTTGGCGCATTCATTACACGGGTACATGGTAGCATATAATTTGCATCCCTTGGGCATCCGGCTAGAATTATACAAAGCATTAGCTTCCGCATGAACCACATAAGCATATTTTTTATCAGCGAACTCCCCATTTCTAGTCCAGGGGAATTGATCGTCTGAACAGCCTCTGGGAAAACCATTATAGCCCAAACCAATCACCACATTATTTTCATCCACAATACAAG
This sequence comes from bacterium, assembly GCA_035388025.1. Lineage (GTDB taxonomy): Bacteria > Patescibacteriota > Patescibacteriia > UBA2196 > GWA2-42-15 > JAAZMX01. The sequence goes on along the minus strand of DAOOPA010000018.1, from coordinate 10,486 downwards.
CACCATTTTGCGTATTCGGATCTTTTGATCTTCCAGCTATCAAATAAGCCATCTGCATGAAACATTCGTCCCAAGACAGAGCATTTTCTCTTTTGGTCGCGGCCATGTTTTCTCCCGGCATATTCTATAATTTTAGCCAATAATATTGTTCTTTTATTATAGTTTATTCCGCTGGTTAGCGCAAATAATAAAGGCGACATTCCAGAATGCCGCCTGCCATCGCCCCTAACACGACCCAAAATTTTAAAGGCGACACGTCGACGTGTCGCCTTTAAAATAAACTCCCCTCTCCTGATTAGGAAAAAAAAGGGGGGGTTAGAAAGTCCAGTGGACTTTCTAACGGTGAGGCTAAATACTAATCTTCACTGCTGGTCCCATCGTGCTAGTCAAAGTAGCACTAACAACAAAAGTCCCCTTCACGGCCGCTGGCTTGGCCTTTTGCAGAGCCTCCACAAAAACCTTCAAATTTTCCAATAACTTATTTTCCTCCCAAGAAGCCTTGCCGATAATTTGATGAATATTACCCGTATCGTCATTTCTAAAATTAACTTTGCCCTTCTTGATTTCCTCAATCGCCTTGGCCATTTCCGCCTCCGCTACCACCGTGCCGGATTTTGGCGCCGGCATTAGGCCTTTAGGCCCGAGCACCTTGGCGATTGGCGCCATATCCTTCATCATTTCCGGTGTCGCCAAAGCCACGTCAAAATCAATTTTCTCGGTTGCCTTTATTTGTTTAATCAATTCATCACTGCCCACTATCTCCGCTCCTGCATCCTTGGCGATTTTTTCATTTTTAATAAATACCGCCACTTTCTTGGTCTTACCAGTACCATAAGGCAAAGACACAAATCCTCTGACTGCCTGCTCGCCTTTTTGAGTGTCAATACCCAAATGCGCGTGCATTTCTACCGAAGAGTCAAATTTGGTCTTGGCGGTTTCCTTGATTATTTTTACCGCCTCTTCTAATGAGTAAATTTTCTTCTTATCCACTTTCTCGGCTATTTCCAAGTATCTCTTGGAATGACTCGCTTTGTGCGTTTTCTTTTTCATAAAAAATTCCTTGCGTGGTGATAGCGACCCGATGACCGTCGGGTCTCCCACAAAATAATAATTTTAAAATAATAAACGCTTCCAACAAACTTTATAACTCAATATTATTTTCTACTTAATAGCTTCTAGATATTGAATATTTAATATTAAATATTCAATATCTAGATAGTCGGTTTTTAATCAACATTTTAATTTCTCAAATCTGGTTAATCCGACTATACCTCGTCTCTTTTATTATCCTTCTTGATAATACTCCAATGAAATAACCACAATGGCAAACCGATCAATATGAGAGACAGAGCCGTGGCCGCTTGCCTTTGTCTGTTTCTTATGACATATATGCTCGGATCCTTGACAGTCGCCTGATTTTTCCAATTTTCATAGTCAGCCAACCAATTATCAACCTGCGCTTTCTGCTCAGCGGTCAATTCGCATTTATCACTACAAACTTTTAGATCTTGCGCCGTCTTCGTCTCGTTGACAAAATACAATGATGCTGGCTGGCTCATATAATTATCCTGCTGATCCGCTTGGGTAAACACCCAGGCCTTCAGTCCCAGGTTGATAATCATAGAGCTACCGATCACGAGCATCGCCAAACCCACTAGCGCGAACAGATACAAATAAATTGTGCGAATGATTGGATTGCGCATAAAATTTTTAATTTTTTAATTTTGTAATTTTATAAATAAATCTCAATTTTTAATGTTTAAAAATTAGAATTTAAAAATTATTTAAAAATTAAAAATTACAAAATTATTCTACCGTTATCCCCATCTGTCTGGCCGTTCCTTCGATAATTTTCATCGCCGCTTCCACATCGTGCGCGTTCAAATCCGGCATCTTTGTTTCAGCAATCTCCCGAAGTTGCGCTTTGGTCACTTTGCCCACCTTGTCGGTCAACGGCTTGCCAGAACCTTTCTCAATTTTAGCCGCCTTCTTTAGCAATTCAGCCGCTGGCGGCGTCTTCAAGACAAACGTAAAACTCCGATCTTCAAAAATAGTAATTTCTACTGGTACGACCTCGCCCATTTTGGCCTTGGTGGCCTCATTAAACTTGGCGCAAAAATCCTGAATGGCCACTCCGTGCTGGCCCAAAGCTGGGCCGACTGGCGGTGCCGGGTTGGCCTGCCCACCCTTAATCTGCAATTTCACTAATGCTTTAATTTGTTTTGCCATAATATTTTTTAATTTAATTTTCAGCAATTTATTCTGCTTATTTTAGTTTATCCCGAGCGAAGCGAGGGATCCCGTGGTATAACCACCTTCTTCCTCTTCCCAATTTGGGACTCAGAATAAAAATAACTAATTTTAATTTATCTCCCTATTCGCATGCTATCCGTATTTATTCGCATCAATATTCGCATACTCCTACAACTTCTTTATCTGTAAGAAATCCAACTCTATCGGTGTTTCCCGGCCAAACATTTGTACCAAAACCTTTATCTTGCCCCTGGCCTCATCAATATCGGAAACCTTGCCTTCCATATCTTTAAATGGTCCGTCAGTAATCTTCACTGGCATACCAGCCGTTACGTTGATCTGATATTTGGGCTCCTGAACGCCCATCCGCCTCTGTAACTCTTTTATTTCCGAATCTGACAAAGGAATCGGCAAAGTTCCTGACCCGATGAAACCAGTCACGTTCGGCGTGTTACGAACCACATACCACGATTCATCATCTACGAGCATCTCCACCAAAACATAACCGGGGAAAATCTTTTCTCTGGTTGTATGGCGCTTACCGCCTTTGATCTTAATCTTATTTTCTGTTGGCACCAAAACCTGGAAAATTTTATCTCCCATATCCAAAGATTCTATTCTTTGCTCCAAATTTCTAGCCACGTTCTCCTCATAACCGGAATAGGTGTGAATCACATACCACCTTTTTTCACCTTGATATAATATTTGTCTGGCCATAATTTTATTGTGTTATCACTATTTTTACCAACTCTGACAAGCCAAAATCAATCACGCCCAAAAACAAGGCCAAAGCCACGGAAAAACCAATCACCAAAAGAGTATGGTTGATAGTCTGCTTCTGAGTCGGCCAAACGACTTTTTTTAATTCCAATTTGGAATCTTTAAAATATTGGACTAAACTAGCCATATTTTTACAAATTTTAGTTAAAAAATATCAAAATCTTTGGTCTTTAAAAAGACCCCCAGGGTCTTTATACTACCCTACCACAAATTCAATTTTTTGGCAAATCAATCAAAAACAACAGACAATTAGCAAATGGCAATAATCAATCAATCTATTCCAATTTATTTTTTAAATTTATAATTTGAGATTTATTTTGTGCTTTGGATTTTGGGCTTGGTGCTTATTTGGAAATTGTATCTTGGAAATTGGGAATTACACATCAAGATTCTTCACATCTTTCGCGTGCGTCTGAATAAATCTCTTTCGTGGCATCACGTCTGACCCCATGAGCATCTCAAAAATCTCATCTGCTTTTTCCGCCTGATCAATATCCACCCGCATCGTCACCCTGGTAACCGGGTCCATCGTTGTCTCCCACAACTGATCAGGGTTCATCTCACCGAGACCCTTATAACGCTGGATATTGACTCCGCTGACCTTCTCCCCGACTCCGGTCTGATCCGCCTCGCCGACAGCCTCCTCTCCCACTATTTCTTCTTCCGGCTTTTCCTTGCCCTTAATTTCTTTATTTCTTAATTTCTTAATTTCTTCTGTCCCTCCCCCCATTTCTTTCACCAATTTATCTTTTTCTTCGTCGCTATATGCATAATGCATCTCTTTGCCTTTTTGTAATTTGTACAATGGCGGCTTGGCAATATAGATATGCCCCTGGCGCACCAAATCTGGAAAATAACGATAAAAAAAAGTCAAAAGCAGAGTACGAATATGAGCGCCATCGACATCGGCATCGGTCATAATAATAATTTTATTATAACGCAACTTGCTAATATCCATCTGTTCACCGATATTGGTTCCAAGCGCAATCACTAAAGATTTAATTTCATTATTAGCGAGCATCTTATCCAGTCGCGCCCTTTCCACGTTCAAAATTTTACCGCGTAACGGTAAAATCGCCTGAAATTCACGGTTCCGACCCTGTTTGGCACTACCACCGGCTGAATCACCCTCCACAATATACAATTCCGTCGCGCCCGCATCGCGCGAAGAACAATCAGCCAATTTGCCAGGCAAAGTCATGCCTTCAAGCGCGCCCTTGCGAATAATCGCGTCTCGGGCGCTTCTAGCCGCTCTTCTCGCCTGTGCTGTCAAAAGACACTTACCGATAATTCCCTCCGCGTCCTTGGGATTTTCTTCCAAAAATATGGCGAGAGCTTCGCCAAAAACCACTTCCACCGCCTGTCTAGCCTCTGGATTGCCAAGTTTGGCCTTGGTCTGGCCTTCAAATTGTGGCTCCGACACCTTGACCGAAATAACGGCGGTCAAGCCTTCACGTACATCTTCACCGGACAAATTTTCATCTTTTTCTTTGAGATAACCTTTTGAGCGAGCGTAGTTATTCAAAACCCGGGTCAACGCACTCCGAAAACCCACCACGTGCATACCGCCTTCAGGGTTAATGATATTATTCGCGAAAGCGTAAATTGATTCTTTGTATTCCTCAATATACTGGAAAGCGACCTCCACATTTATTGGCCGTTCATCCATTACCCCCTCCGGATTATCACCGTTGCCTCTTTCTGGTACTATACTCCTCTCCACATAAAAAACCTTTTCGTGTTTCGGTTCGTTGTTGCCATTTAAATGACTGACATATGATTTGACGCCGCCTTCAAAATAATACTCATACGATCTGGTGTCATCTTTTTTTCTTTCATCCAAAATTCTTATTTTGATACCCTTATTCAAATAGGCCTGCTGACGCAAATGATCAATAATTGTTTCCCAATTAAATTCCACCGTTTGAAAAATTGTTGAATCCGGCTGAAAAATAATCTTGGTGCCGCGCAGTTTGGTGTTGCCGATCGCCTTCACTTTTTTCTGCGGCACCCCGCGTTTGTATTCCTGCACCCAAATCTTGCCCTCGCGATAAACCTCGGCTTTCATATACTCCGACAAGGCATTCACTACTGATACGCCCACTCCATGCAAACCGCCGGAAACTTTATAACCACCTTGGCCAAATTTACCGCCAGCATGCAACTTGGTCAAAACCACTTCCAAAGCCGACACTTTGGCCTGCTTATGAATATCCACCGGAATACCGCGCCCGTTGTCAAAAATTTCTACCATATTATTGGGTAAAAGGGTGATCACAATCAAATTGGCGTAACCGGCCATCGCCTCGTCAATACCATTATCCACCACTTCCCAAATCATATGGTGCAAGCCCGTCGTACCGGTTGAACCAATATACATGCCCGGTCTCTTACGAACCGGCTCCAACCCCTCCAAAACAGTAATCTGCGCGGCATTATAATCACCGCCAGTAGCTGATTTCTTACTTTTCTTTACTGATTTTTCTGTTTTTTTTGCCATAAAAATTGTCTTTTTCTTTAATAATTACTTTAATAATATCTATTTTTTTCTTTCTACATCTTCTTTAATCATTTTTATTATTTCTGGGAATTCGGATATATTAAAATGCCCATTTTTACTCTTATAAATTATAAACTTGGCCTTCCCCAGCTTCTTCCTATATTTTTCCGCATGAACCGCTGGCACAGTATCGTCATCTTGCGAAAACATTAAATAAAGATTCTTAGAACTTTTTTCCAATAATGCGAGATTGGATTTCAGCTTAAAGCCGCCAACCAAATCTTCACTCCCAAGAGTGTCATCAAAGGGCGGACAAATTAAATATGTGGATAATATTTTTTTGGGAAATCTATTTTCAGAAAGATATTTCGCCAAAAATATACCGCCCAAGGAACTACCAACCAAAATCACGTTATTCCTCAAATAGGGAATAAATCTTTCAAAATAAATCTTCCAATCGCGATATTTGGCAAAATCCTGCAAGGGCATTCTCGGCCTGATAATTTCAAAATTTCTTCCCAATTTACTGTCAAAATATTGTTGGTCAAACCATTTGATTTTCTTGATTGATATAGGTCTGCTTTTCAACCAGCGTAAATAATCTTTATCGCTCTTGAAAGTCATTCCGCCATGGATAATAAAAATCTGAATTTTCTTTGCCATAAAATAAACTTGTTTTAATATTCACGTCCGCTGGTTCAGTTTTGTAAACTGAACCTAATATTTTGCATTTCTCTATTACACTGGTTCAAATTGCAAATTTGAACCAACCCTTATTTTTCCGTCCCCATTATACATTATACAATACACACTCCCCTACCTCCTTTTCGCTCCGAATCTCTCCCCCAGAATCTTTACTATCTCCGCTTCTAATTTTTCCACTTCCTCGTCCGTGAGTGTCCGTTCGTCCGATTGGTATTTCACCCGAAAAGCCAAGCTCTTTTTCTTGCCCAAATCATATTCCGACAAAAAAACAATTTCTTTTATTAAAGGATTGATTTTGGCAATCTCTTTTTCAATATTATGCCAATAAGTCTTCCAAGCCACTTCAACGGCTATATCTCTCAAAACCGCTGGGTATTTGGGCGCCGACCGATAATGCCGCGATTCTCTCTTCATTGCCAATAAGGCCGTCAAATCCAATTCAAAAACCGCCACCCTTCTATTCTTCACTCCAAAATAACTAACCATCTCTTCACTCGCTTCTCCCAACCAACCTATTTTCTCTTTGCCACTGGCAATCACCAATCTTTTCTCTTTATTTATTGTTTTGTTAATAAATTCATAAAAAGGATTTCGGCCAGCCGACCAGCTCATAAAACTTAATTCAAATTCCTCGCTCCACTTTTGTACTATCCCCTTGGCTTCCCAAAAAGGCTCTTGATTGGCCAAGTCGACCACCGCGCCAGCCAAATAATAAGGCTGATCGGGCAAATACTCCTTACTGTTTTTTTCCGTTTTGTATCTCCCCCTGCGATCCAGAAAAACTCGGCCGATCTCATATAGCTTAAACTCTTCATAAAACCGGCTATTATCAGCAATGTTTTTCAAAATCCCCGGAATCAAACTCATCCGAAGGTATGCCTGTTCCTCGGACAATGGGTTCAGAAGACCGATCAATTCAGCCTCTCTTCCCACCCCCAAATCCTCAACCAATTTCTTCGGCCAAAAAGAATAGTTCAAGACCTCATTCATCGCCGCCCAACCCGATAATTGGTCTTTGATTTTGTTGATTACTATCCGTTCACCTTCTTTCACCCAAGCTTTCATTCTCACTGCCGGAAAATCTGGTTTTATTTTTTCATAACCATAAATCCTGGCTACTTCCTCGCTCAAATCCTCTTGCGCTTTTATATCTCCCGTCGCCCGCCAACTTGGCACTGTCACGATCAAACTTTCCTTCTTTTCTTTAATGGCAAAACCCAGCCTTTTCAAAATATCAATTATTTCTCCCTTGCTTATTTCCAAGCCCATCTTGGCCTGAATATAAAAGACATTGGTCTCTATTGTTTTTTGCCCCTCCTTAATTTTGCGATCTTCTATTATTTTTTCACCCACTTGGACTTCTGTTATCATTTCTTGGATTAATTGGCTGGCGCGGCGCATTGCCACCTCGGCCAGATTAACATCTAAAGATTTTTCAAATCTCATCGAGGCATCGGTTCTCAAGCCCAATCGTTGAGAGGTTTTCCTCACTCCGATCGCTTCAAAATTAGCCGCTTCTAAAATAATTTTATGGGTCTTATCAGTAATCTGACTCTGCCAACCGCCCATCACCCCAGCCACGGCAATCGGTTTTTTGCTGTCAGTAATTACCAAGGTTTCGGGGTCAAGTTCTCTTTCCACTTTATCTAAAGTGATTATTTTCTCACCCGGGTTGGCCAATCTCACCGTAATGCTTTCCACCATCTCGGCGTCAAAAGCGTGCATCGGCTGGCCTGTTTCCAGCATCACATAATTAGTTACATCAACAATATTATTAATCGGCCGCAAACCCACTGCGGTTAAAAAATTTTTAAGCCACAATGGCGAATCCTTTGCTTTTATATTTTCCATGGTCAAACCCAAATATCGAGGGCAAGCTTCATATTCTTTGATTCTCACCCTTGGTCCGCTGACACTTTTGTCTTTTGCGTCTCCCATCGCTGTTTTTTCGTCAATCTCCAAGGGCCTCAACTCTATGTTATAAATAGCTGCCAATTCTCTGGCAAGACCATAATGGCCCCAGAGATCCGGCCGGTTGGTTATAGATTTATTATCAATATCAATAATTACATCGTCCATTCCCAAAGCCCGAGCCAAGGGCTCACCAGGCTGAAAACCCAAAGCGGTCAAGTCCGCAATTTCACTTTCTTCGGCCGGGAATCTGCTCTCTAGCCCAATCTCATTAGAGGCGCAAATCATCCCTTCTGATTCCTCACCGCGAATTTTGGCTTTTTCCAATCTTACTAGCTCACCCTCGCCATGCCATTTGACCATCGCTCCCGGCCTGGCCACAGCCGTCAACATCCCTTCATACAAATTAATTCCCCCGCACACAATTCTGGCCGGTTCTAGCTCACCCAAATCAACATTGGCAATCCTCAATTTATCAGCATTGGGATGCTTTTCCAATTTTATTACCTTGCCCACCACAATATTTTCCAAATCCCTACCCACTTCAAAAAAGTCTTCCACTTCCACTGTGCAAGCCGTCAACTTTGCCGCCACCTCTTCCGGTGTCACCGTCGCTGGCAGATCAACGTATTTTTTTAGTAAATTTAATGAAACCAACATAATCAATTGTCAATAATCAATTAACAATAAACAATAAAAACTGACTTGTTGTTTGTTGTTAATTGTTAACTGTTTGTTGTTGTTAAAACTGCTTCAAAAACCTCAAATCACCGCTGTGAAACAATCTGATATCATTTATACCATGCCTCATCATCGCCAGTCTTTCCAGCCCAAAACCAAAAGCAAAACCGGAATATTTGTCCGGATCCACGCCCCCGGCTCTCAAGACATTCGGATGTACCATGCCCGCCCCGCAAAATTCTACCCAGCCGGTCTGTTTACATACGCGACAACCCTTATTTTGGCACAAAGCGCAAGATAAATCCACTTCAAAACCCGGCTCTACAAAAGGAAAAAAACCGGGCCGAATTCTAGTTTTGTAATCAGCTCCAAGTATGGATTTGATAACCACATCCAATACTGCCTTGAAATTCGCGATAGAAATATTTTTATCCACCATCAATCCTTCTATCTGGTGAAAAGTATGTTCATGCCTGGCATCTGTCGCCTCATTGCGATAAACCCGGCCCGGCACAATACATTTCAAAGGTACCCCGTATTTTTCCATAGCCCGAACCTGCACATTGCTCGTATGCGTCCGCAACACCAATTTATAATCATCTTCTCTTTCTGTCTTTGCCTGTTGCCTTTGGAATTTGGAATTTATATAAAATGTATCCTGCATGTCCCTAGCCGGATGCCAACTGGGCACATTGACCGCCTCAAAATTGTACCATTCTGATTCCAACTCCGGGCCATCCACAATCACAAATCCCAAACCTAACATTATTTCTTCTACCTCGCGTCTGATTTGGGTCAAAATATGAAAACCGCCAACGCTTTGTCTTTTGCCTGGCACGGTCGGATCAAACACTTTTTCCTTATGATCCCCAACCGACCGCCCCGTCAAATCAGTTCTCGCATCGTCAAACAATTCTTCAACTTCTTTTTTTATCTCATTGGCGATCTTGCCGATCACCGGTCTCTCTTCTTCAGCCAAATTTTTTATTTCACGCACCAGTTGAGTCAATTCGCCCGAAGCCCGTGAAAAATACTTCTTATTCAAATCTTCCAGCTGCTCCAAAGTCCGCGTTCTCTCCAACTCGGTCATTATTTCCTGTTTAATTTTCTTTAATTTTTCTTGAAACATATCTTTCTTATTTATCCTCTCGTTATCCGAGAGGCGGTCAAACTATATAAATATAAATGATCCCCCATCTGACTATTGCTCACCGTCATTCCCAAAATTGGTTTTCTTCGCCTTAACTGTCAAAAAAAAGTACTCTACCACCGACAATAAAAAAATAAACAACAAAGTATTCCACCAGACTAATAATCTCTGGCTCTGTAAAAATAAAGACCCGGTCAAAAGCAAAGCGAACATCGCTCCTTGTCGAAAAGCGGTCTTGGCTCTCTGGTAAGCCAAAATTTTTTGACCAATCAGCCACCTTATTACAAAACCAAAAATACTAAACAGACCAAAAAGTCCCAAAAATAAAGAACTGTAAAAAAATATCAAACCAGTCGTACCAGCTGTTTTGGGGTTAATAAAAAATAGGACAAACGCCCAAGCTGTCCAGCACAAAATAGTGGCAAAAACCATCAAAAATAGGTACTTTTTTAAACTCATTTTGTATTTTTTATCTAATTATATTTTAACAACATGTACCTATTTTG
>DAOOPA010000017.1:0-17621 GCA_035388025.1 bacterium | reverse complement strand
GCCATAGTTGGGGAAACTATCAGCAAGATAATCAAGATATTAAATATTGTCAGTAATCCATTTAGTTCATAATATTTAATATCTTAATATTCAATATCCTCGAGAATATCCCACTAACGAAAATATATTTCTCTAGCTAAAATAAAAGCCTATTAACTTAATCAATGATTTATGCGTGGAAAACAAGCTCCAAAAAGAAAATTTAAACCCGATATCAAATATAGCCGCCTAGATATCGCCAAATTGATCAACTATATCATGCGCGATGGCAAAAAATCGACCGCCGAAAAAATCGTTTACGGCGCCTTTGATTATATTGCTGCTAAAACCAAAGAAGAACCCCTGGGTATTTATGAATTGGCCTTGAGAAACATCGGTCCGTCTCTGGAAGTGCGTGGTCGCCGTGTCGGTGGTGCCAACTATCAGGTGCCTTTTCCGGTTTCCGATGACCGTCGCCAAGTCTTATCTTTTCGTTGGTTGATCAATGCCGCCAATAGTCGCAAGGGTAAACCCATGGCCGTCGCCTTGGCCGAAGAAATTATTGACGCCTCCAAAGGCGAGGGTACGGCGATGAAGAAAAAAGAAGATATGCACCGCATGGCCGAGTCCAACAAAGCCTTTGCTCACTTTGCCCGATTCTCAAAGAAGAAACGATAAACAATACAAATTACGAATCTGTTACCTGCCCAGATAGACATCTGTCTAGGCGGGCAAATATACAAATACTACAGGCGATTATTGAAATTTGTAATTTGAAAATTGAGTCATTGAAAATTGTTTAAAAATTGAAAATTGGAAATTAAAAATTATAATTATGCCCCGAGAATATTCCCTGGAAAAAACCAGAAACTTTGGCATCATGGCGCACATTGATGCCGGCAAAACCACTACGACCGAACGTGTCCTGTACTATACTGGCAAGAAACATAAAATAGGTGAAACGCACGAAGGCGCGGCCGAAATGGATTGGATGGACCAAGAAAAAGAAAGAGGTATTACCATCACTTCTGCCGCCACGACCTGCTTTTGGAAAGGCATGCGCTTCAATATTATTGATACTCCCGGTCACGTCGATTTCACTGTTGAAGTGGAAAGATCCCTGCGCGTTTTGGATGGCGCGGTCGCGGTTTTCGACGGCTCGCAAGGGGTGGAACCGCAATCCGAAACTGTCTGGCGTCAGGCGGAAAAATACAATGTTCCGCGTATTGCTTTTGTCAATAAAATGGACAAGATCGGCGCTGACTATGAAATGAGCTATCAATCAATTTTGGAACGCTTGAGCCCTGATGCTGTGCGCTATATTATTCCGATTGGCGCGGAAAGCAAATTTGAAGGTGTGGTTAGTCTTTTGACTATGAAAGCCTACCATTTTGAAGGGCAGAATGGCGAAGAAGTTGTTGAGTCAGAGATCCCTCCTGAATTACTCGAAGATGCCAAAAAATATCGCGCTGAATTGGTAGAAAAAGCGGCCGAGCAAGATGATGCTGTTTTGGAAAAATATTTAGCCGGTCATGAATTGTCCACTGACGAAATTAAACTAGGTTTGCGTAAAGGCGTTTTGGCCAACAAACTATATCTAGTTCTCTGCGGTAGCGCTCTCGCCAATAAAGGTGTCCAGCTTGTTTTGGACGCGGTCAACGATTACCTGCCGTCACCTTTGGATATTCCTCCCATTGAGGGTTTCGAACCCGGCGACGAATCCAAAAAATTAGTTCGCCACGCTTCCGACGAAGAGCCCTTTACTGCCCTAGCTTTTAAGATCGCGACTGATCCCTTTGTCGGTACCTTGACTTTTTTCCGCGTTTATTCCGGCGTGGTTAAGGCTGGGAGTTATGTTTACAATTCCTCCACCGGCGACAAGGAACGTTTCGGCCGCATGGTCAGAATGCATGCCAACCATCGTGAAGACGTTGAAGAAGTCTATGCTGGTGAAATCGCCGCCGCTATTGGTCTCAAAAATACGACTACCGGTGATACGCTCTGCGACGACTCCAATCAGATTATTTTGGAAAAAATCACTTTCCCTGAGCCAGTTATCAAAGTGGCTGTGGAGCCGAAAACCAAGGTGGACCAAGAAAAGATGGGTATGGCTTTGCAAAAATTGGCGCAAGAAGATCCAACCTTCCGCGTTTCTACTGATGAAGAAACCTTGGAAACTATCATCGCTGGCATGGGCGAATTGCACTTGGATGTTTTGGTGGAAAGAATGCGCCGTGAATTCAAAGTCGATTGCAATGTCGGCAAACCCCAAGTCGCCTATCGTGAGACGATCAAGCAAGCTGGCGAAGCTCAAGGAAAATATATCAAACAGTCTGGCGGTCGGGGGCAATATGGCGACTGTTCGCTCAAGATTGAACCGATTACCGAGCCGGATGAAGACGGTAAACTTAAAGATTTTGAGTTCCTCAATGCTATCAAGGGCGGTTCTGTTCCTAGTGAGTATATTCCCGCCATTGAAAAAGGCGTCAAAGAAGCTCTGGGTAATGGCGTGGTTGCCGGTTATCCCATGATGCATATTCGTGTTTCTGTTTTTGACGGTTCCTACCATGAGGTTGACTCCTCGGAAATTGCTTTTAAAATGGCGGCCATTATGGCTTTTAAAGCCGCGGCTCAAAAAGCCAGTCCGATTCTCTTGGAGCCGATTATGAAATTAGAAGTTGTCACGCCAGAAGAATATATGGGAGACATCATCGGCGATTTGAATTCCCGCCGTGCCATCATCAAAGAGATGACCAATCGCGGTACCGCCAAGGTGGTTGACGGCGAGGTCCCTCTGGCCAATATGTTTGGTTATGCCACCGCCTCTCGTTCTCTGTCTCAAGGCCGCGCTTCTTTCAGCATGGAATTCTCTCATTATGCCGAAGTCCCAAGAAACGTGGTCGAGACGATTGTCGGCGAAAAAGCCAAGGCCGGGAAGTAGAGTTGCCGTAAAGCGGCTAGGAGAGTAGGCATTAAATTATAAAAGGGGCGGAAATTATTCCGTCCTTTTTAATTTTAAATTTTAAAACTCAAATTTTAAAATAATTTTAAAATCTCAAACTATAATATTCAAACCGCTACACTAGTTGAATTAGTTAAAAAGTAATGGGCAGCTATTTTGAACTTTAAAATTGAGATTTATTTTAAAATTTAAAATTTGGATTTTAAAATTAAAAAGAGCGCAATCGCTCGCGCCCTTTGCGTTTCCGAACTGTTAGATTACCAACTCGCTTAGTTCATCAGCCCCACTCTCTCCCTGACCTCTCTCATTGTTTCCTCGGCTATCGCTCTGGCTTGCTCGGCACCGTTTTTCAATACTCTCATTACATAATCTTGATTCTTTTCCAGCTCGCGTCTTCTTTCCTGAATCGGTTTCAAAGCGCCAATAATCACACTGGCGAGCATCGGTTTGAATTTCGCGTATTGCAAATCGCCATTTTTGTAATCTTCCTTAAATTTATTGGTAATCTGCTCGTCATCCACAAACATTTCAAATAAATCCAATAAATTTTTGCCGCCGTTACCATTCTTGCCACCGCCAGTATCCGTCACGGCCTTGCTGATTTTGTCCTTGATTTCTTCTGGGCTATCATTCATAGCAATATATGATTTCGGTCCCAAGTCTTTACTCATTTTTTTACTTGGATCATTCAGAGCCATTAGCCTCGGCACTTTAGTGAGAAGCGTCTTTGGCTCGGCAAAATATTCGCCCCAGCGGTTATTAAATTTCTTCGCCGCTTTTCGAGTCAACTCCACATGCTGGTCTTGGTCATCGCCGACCGGCACTACTGTTGCGTGGTAAAGCAAAATATCGGCCGCCATTAGCGCCGGATAGTCAAATAAACCCATATTGATATTGTCTTTGTGTTGTTTGGCCTTGTCTTTGTATTGAGTCATTTTTTCCAATTCTACTACCGGCAAAAGACAATTTAAAATCCACGCTAATTCAGCGTGTTCCTTGACGTGTGATTGGATAAAAAACATTGATTTGTCAGGATCAATTCCGGCCGCCAAAAGATCAATCGCCATGTCCATTATATTGCCGGACAGTTCTGCTCGCCCGATATCGATTGTCAGTGAATGTAGATCAACGATCGAATAAATCGTCAGATACTGACCGCTATTTTGGAGTGTCACCCAGTTTTTCACCGCACCCAAATAATTGCCGATGTGCATTTTGCCCGTCGCCTTTATCCCCGAAAATATTATTGGTTTATTGTTGTTATTCATAACATTAATATATTACAATTAATCCCTATTGTAAATATACTTTATACTTTATACATTCTACATCCTACACCTCGATCACCACTGGCAAGATCATCGGCCGACGTTCGGTCTTGGAAAACAGGAATTGCCCCACATCATTGCGGATTTTATTCTTGAGATAATCCGGGAAAGCCTCGATTTTGGGGTCCGTATCATTTAATATTTTTTTGACCTTATTGCGCGTGTCCTCAATGATTTTCTTGTTTTCCTTCATATAAATAAAACCGCGCGAGATGATATCTGGTGAGTGTAGGAGCTTGCCGGTTTTTTTGCTGACCGTCGCGATGACCACGAGCATGCCATCGCCCGCCATCATCTGCCGGTCGCGAAGTACGACATGGGAAATATCGCCCACGCCCAGTCCATCCACGAATACGTAGTCGGTTGGCACTTTTTTATCAAGTATTTTTGGCCTCCCGTTGGTCGGGAATTCTATTATCGAACCATTATCCGGCACGAAAATATTTTCTTTTTTAAATCCGGTGCTTACCGCCACCTTGGCCGCTTCTTTCAGCATATAGTGGTTGGCGTAGACTGGCATGAAATAAGTCGGCTGAATTTGTTTTAGTATCTCCTTGATGTCATCCACGTCGCCATGTCCGCTCACGTGTACATCCATGATATCCGAGTGGATAATATTGTCCGACAGTCGGTACATATTATCTTTCAGACGCTGAATAGTCTTCTCGTTTCCCGGGATGATGGACGAAGAAAAAACTACCGTGTCGTCTTTTTTAATTTTTATAAAGCGATGGCTGTTATTGATAATGCGCGACATCACCGCGTTGCTCTCGCCCTGAGCGCCGGTACATAGAATCAAGATTTTATTGTCTGGGTATTTGTGAATATCATTAATGGCAATCAAGGCATTTTTGTTGAGCTTCACGTAACCGAGCTTTTGGGCGATTTCAATATTCATCTTCATGCTAAAGCCATCCAAGGCGATTTTTTTGCCCATGCTGGAAGCGATGTCGATAATTTGTTTAATCCGTTCTACTTGTGAGGCAAAAGTGCCAATAATAATCCTGCTTGGCGCTTCGGTGATAATCCTGGTTAGGTTTTCAAGCATCTCTTTCTCAGTCACTTTTTTACCGCCGCTTTGATGTGTAGCCGCCAAGCTTTCCAACATCAGAATGGTTGGCGTTTTGAGATTGGCCAGATGGCGGTAATCAACCGCTGGTCGGCCTTGGGGGTCAGTTTCCATAGTCCAGTCGCCAGGGTGAATAGCCGTTCCGGCCGGCGTCTCCAAAATTACGCCCACCGCATCCATAATAGAGTGTTCCACCGCGAAAAATTTTAGCTTGAAATTACCAAAAGACAATTGATCTTTTATATCTTTTATATAGATCGTTTTTAAATTTTTGCTGGAGCCTTTTTTGTAATCTTCCAGACGGTGTTTAATCATCTCAATCGTCAGATTGCGCCCGATCACTGGCGGATTGCCCAATTTTTCCAAGAGAATCGGGGCCGCGCCAATATGATCCAGGTGACCGTGAGAAAAAACCACCGCGCGGACATTTTTTTCTTGTCCTTTGAGATATTCAATATTGGGGATGATGTAATCGATTCCCGGCATGTCTTCTTCCGGAAATTGCAAACCCATGTCTAAAATGATAATATCCTTATTCTTTTCATTGCCGTTTTCCACGTATTCAAATACGGTCATATTCCGGCCGACTTCTTCACAACCGCCAAGCGGGACGATTCTCAATATTCCTTGCTTGCCGCCGGTCATCTTTTTAAAAACTTTGCTGACCGCGCCACTGGTTTTTTCCAGCGGTTTTTTGTTTTCCGGTGGTATTTTATTTACCGGGCTCATTTGATTATGGGGTTGATTGTCTTTTGTCAATTCTCTGTTGGGCGTGTATCGGCGGCTAAAATTTGGTCTGGTTGTTTCTTTGCGGACTTGTCCGCTCGTATTCATTGCGTTATTCGTTGGTTTATTCACCTCACTCGGCCGGGTGTATCTTCGACTTGGAGCTGACGCTGTATTGCGCCGGCTGTCAGACAAGGCGACCATCGGGTTTCTGGGGCCATTAGCATAAGATCTGCGATAAACAGATGAAGTACTTGGCCGTTCATTATTTCTTTTGTGCATGTCGGTGTAACTAAAGACAGCATCTTGCCTCGACTTATTGTCAAGTCGATTCGTTCTTTTTACAATCATAAAAATGTTTAATAATAAATATTTTAATTAATAATTCTACCTTCTTTGTGGTTAAAACCGCCAAGGTAGGTTGTTTGGTTCCATTTACCCAAAATTATTTTCTGGCACTTGGAGCCGAAATAGAAGAGAAGTTGAAATTGAATTAAATAACTATCGCCCTATCAAACCCTATCTTAGCCCTAGCAGTTGACCCAAGGGCGGGTTAGAAAAATATGTCCTCGCATTAAATGCTGGGTCTATCAATTCGATCATCTCATGATCCTGACGTTGGATTAATCTAAATCCAGTTTTTGGCAAATATGTTTTCTTAAAAGTGGCGTAACCGCTGACTGTAAAATCCGCATATCCGCGCTCTGGTTTATTAGGCTCTGGCTGGCGCACTTTCAGCAAATGGAGTTCACCAGCCACAGTATCCAATCCCTCAATAGCAAAGAGATCACCGGTCGGTGTGTGTTGAATGATTTGGCCTATCTGTTCAGCCAATTTATAAAAGCCATCGTATTCCTTATCATTTTGGGAAAATATTGCCGCATAATTTACTGGCGCGTCTTTTTCCGAAGTGTATTTATCTTTTAACTCGCAAGCTAGTTTTACTATTTCTTGGATTAATTTTTTAAAATCAACGCTAGTCATATTAAATTAATTGGTGCCGATGGTGAAACTCTAACTCCTGCGGGTTTCCCCACAGCATTCTGAATATGGAGCCCGCCCCGCTTCAAATGCCCTCGAGAGGATTAGAACTTCCACGAGATTGCTCTCGCTAGCTCCTGAAGCTAGCGCACCCGCCTGCCAGTGCCTATGCCGATGGGGAGACTCGAACTCCCACGGGTTTCCCCACAGCGTTCTGAACACTGCGTGTCTACCAATTTCACCACATCGGCCCGAGACATTGACAGGCCAGCTTGCACCGCCTGAAGCCTAGTAGAATTTATGGATTTATTTGAATCCTTTTTTTGTTTTTATATACCAGCCGGTAATGCCATTTAATCTGTCTGCCGAGTCAATTACTTTTTTCAGGTCAACCCCTTTGATTTTATCAGCTATGACATACGTATAGTTGGGGTTATAAAGAAATATTGCCGGCAGATCGGTCCGAATTAGGATATCTAGCTCTTTTAGCTTTTTAGCCTTTTCTTCTTGATTTGTTTCTTTTCTGATAGCCTCCAAAAGTTTATCACCCAATTCGCTCCGCCAGGCGGCAATATTCAATCCCTGATTACCGATTGCGCTGGAATGCCAAAAAGGATAAAGATCCAATTCACCGCCGAGTATTTCCCCAAACAGTAAAGCTTCAAAATTTCTTTCCGCGATTACTTCCTTTTGTATTTTAGCGGCCTCCGAGGTTTTTAAGTTCACCTTGACTCCGATGCCTTGCCAGTATTTTTGAATTAATTCGCCAATAGCCAGTGATTGTGGCTGATCGGTCGTGGTAATTTCTATTGTAAGTTCTTGGCCATTTTTAAATAAAAATTTACTCCAACCGTTGCCATCGCTTTCCAGCTGACCCTCAGTTGTCGTGGCTTCTTTGCTTTCTTCAGCTGTTATTTCTTTTTTCTGCCAACCAGCCTCGGCCAAAAGACCCTTGGCCTTTTCTAGATCAAATTGTTCAGCCCCTGCTTTTTCATAGCCGGGCATGCCTGGCGTTAAAGGCCCTTCAAGCACCGTGGCCTCATTGTAGAGCACTTCCTCTACTATTTTATTTTTTTTAATAGCCAGACTTAATGCCTCTCGGACTTTTTTATCAGCGAGAGCGGCATTTTTGGTTTGATTGAAAAAGATGGCTGTGTATTGGGGCAGGGGAACAGAATAATAAACCAAATCCTTGCGCGTTTCTAAAAAATTTTTCAAATTTTGGGGCAGATAACTCAATCCGTCGGCGTTTCTATTTTCCAGAGCATCAACCGCCGCCTCAAAAGTTGGTTGAAATTTAAATGTGATTTCTTCAATATATGGTCCGTCTAGATGATAATTTTCGTTTGCTTTTAGAGTGTATGATTTTATATAGCCTTGTTTGTCTTTAACAAAGGAGTCAAACTGATAAGGACCCAGTCCGACCGGCTTTAGATTCAATTCTGCCAAGGTGGCGTTTCCCGGCATAACATCTTGCCAAAGGTGGGCCGGCAAGATGCCAACGGTTAGATTTTTCAAGAGGGTGTCATAGGCCGCTGGCAAGGTGAACTGTACGGTGTATTCGTCAATCGCCTCGACCGCGATTCCGGTCCAGCTGGCGCGCAACGGACTCTCATAAACTGGATTTTGGATGGCCTCGATCGTAAAGATTACATCAGCGCTGGTAAATTTTTCTCCATCTGGCCAATCTATATCATCGCGCAGTTTAAAGGTATATTGAGTTTTGGCTTCATTTATGAACCATTCTTTCGCCAGATCGGCGATCAATTCGCCCTCGCTGTTTTGGCCAACTAGGCCGGAAAAAGTTAATTTTAACAAATCTTTGTCCACCTCGTTTGAAGCCGCGTAAAGAGGATTGACGTTTTGCGGCGCGCCGACCAGCATTTCGGCGTAAATCCCGCCCTTGGCCGGTTTCTCTACCAAATTATCCTTAACCAAAAGATAAGTCATCAAGCCGAGCGCCATTACTATTATGATAACTGCCGCTCTCATGATATTTTTTTCTTTGGGTGATAAAAATCTCGGTATGTATTTCAATTGTTTCCAGCTGGGCAGTCTTTGGGTATTTAGTTTTTCCACCAGCATCTCATCTATATTTTTTCCATTAGCCGCCTCTTGTTCGTCGCCCGGTCGCTTTTTTTTGAAATAAACAAAAATATTCAATTTTTTTAAAATCGCCCAAAATTTGTTACCCGGCTTATTGGCTTCAGCCGGGGACTGCGAGTTTTCGGTCATAAATTTTTATTGGAGGATGATGCGCGCGGCTCCAAGTCCGAGGAAAGCCGTGGCTAGGACGATTGAGGCCCAAAAGATGAACTTTTCGGCGCCTCTTTTGGCCATGTAGATGTTGCCTTCACCGCCAAAAGCGCTCCCGAGTCCAGAGCCTCTGTTTTGAAGAAGAATAGAAATAATGAGTAGAATAGCGACCACGATCTGTGAAATATCCAAAATCTGCATAAATAGAAACAAAAAGAGGTAATCCTCTTAGATTAGCTTAATAATATTAGATTAAAGCGTCAGTCCGCTTAGTCTTTTCTAGCATATCAGATTTGCGGTTTTTTGTCAAAAAGCGTGATAGTAGCTAGCAACTCGTAATTAGTAATTAGTAAATTGATCATTTTCCTCTCCGCTGTAGTCTCTCAAAGAGGAATCCGGCGACAAGGAGCCAATAAACCCTAACCCAGTTCAAAATGATCAAATATATCAATCAATCCGTGCTCATTTACCGAACCCCCGACAAAACCGCATTCTTTACCCTTGGCCAGTACTAATTTTTTGAGTTCATATGAGCCATTTCCCATAGCTGCTCCATATTTACACAGCTCAATAAATTGCCAATCATTTGTGCCATCGCCAACAGCCAGCATATTCTCAAAAGCCACAGCAGAATTTTCGGAAATATCTATTGATCCCTGTCTCTTGGAAACGCCCGAAGCGGTTACTATTCCAAACTGCAAAGGTAAAACTGCCGGATGTATGCTCCAACTAAATTCCAAATCCTTGGCAAACGTTTGAAATAAGTCTGTCACTCGTTTCTTATCTTGCTCGTCAACCGCGATAGGTATGATTTTTGTAATTTCAAAATTAACCGAATCGACGCTTAGTGATTTGAGCAATCTAGGCTCTTGTTGCAAAATATGTCGGTGGTCTTTGGTAATTGATGATTCTTTTCCATCTTGGATAAAATAATCATCAACCGTATAAAATTCCACATACACATTATTATCAAGACACATTTGCAAAACATCTTGGGCTAGATGAGTGTCAATTATTCTTTTCTTGGCGACTATCTTATCAATCGGATCGACGATCACCCCGCCGCCGTCAGTGATATGGATATTATTCAAATTGGCGTCGTTGATTATTTTTCTAATAGCAAAGTGTGGTTTGGCCGTGCATAAACTTATTCCCACGCCTGACTTATGTAGTTTTCGCAGACGCTCAATTATTATCGGGTGCGGGTCTGGAGAATTAAAGCCGATTTTATCGCCCACGATAACGCCGTCGATATCAAGAATTATCCATTTTATATCTGTCATAGTTTTAAAAAACACATTCCTCTGTCATTGCCCGGCTTGACCGGGCAATCCAGACAAAAAAACAAAAAGAAAAGAATTTATTAGAATAATAAGGTATGGGTCCCCGGGTCTCCCCCGCAAAACTCAGTGCGGGGTCGCCCGAGGATGACAGTGAATGGTGTTTCTGGTTTGAAAATTGAGAAATTGAGAAATTATTTGAAAATTGAAAATTGTAAATTGAAAATTGCGAAGCTATTCCCAGTGTATCTCCAACTCAAACTTTTTGAGCCTCTCTCTGATAAGCGGATATTGATTCAGCTTCTCATCTTGATTCAGTATTTCTTCCACCGCGGTCTTGCTCTTTTTGATGATAATATAATCGGTCAGTTTGGCCACTTTCAGCTGGTCGTTATAACCCGACTGCCGGATGCCATACACCTCGCCCGGACCGCGAAACTCCAGATCGCGTTCCGCCAATTCAAAACCATTCTTGCACTGTGCCAGAGTTTGCAGCCGCCGGATCGCTTCCACATTGTTTGATTCGGTAAAGAGAAAGCAATATGACTGCTCGCTACTGCGGCCCACTCGGCCACGGAATTGATGCAATTGCGCTAGGCCAAATCTCTCGGCTGACTCAATCAAAATCATCGTCGAGTTCGGCACGTCAATCCCGACTTCAATCACCGGTGTGGACACCAGAATTTTTGTTTTTTGTTCCAGAAAATCACGCATTACCTTTTCTTTTTCTTGGGGTTTCAATTTGCCGTGCATCAGCCCGATTGCTAGATCCGGAAATATTTTTTTGTCCAATTTTTCATATTCGTCTTTGACTGCTTTGACACCGAGTTTATCCGATGGGTCAATCAAAGGACAAATTACAAAAGCCTGTCTTCCGATCTTGATTTGTTCCAGCACAAATTGATATTTTTCCGGCCGTTTCTCTGGCGGCACGATTTCCGTTTTAATTTCTTTTCTGCCCGCTGGCATTTCGTTGATCACTGATAAATCCAAATCGCCATAAGCCGTTAAGGCCAGTGATCGCGGGATGGGCGTGGCGGTCATGGACAAGAAGTGGGGGATAGTGCCGTCATTATTTTTTTGTTTGAGCGCTTTTCTCTGACCCACGCCAAAACGATGTTGCTCGTCAATTATTACCAGTGCTAATTTATTAAAATTAACTTTACTTTGGATCAAGGCATGAGTGCCAATCACCAGGTCCAATTTGCCACTAGCGATCAGCTTATAAATTTCTTTGTCATCTTTTATCTCAATATTCGCTCGCTTGTCCGCGCTGGTCAAAAGCGCGATTTTGATCGGCCAATCTCGGAATAGCTTAGTAATATTTTCATAATGCTGTCTGGCCAAAATTTCCGTCGGCGCCATATAGCCGGTTTGATAAGCATTTAGGGCGGTATTCAAAATAGCCAGACATGCCACGATCGTTTTGCCCGAGCCCACATCGCCTTCCAAAAGTCGGTTCATCGGTTTATTTTTCTCCAGATCTTTGAGTATTTCCCAGCCGGTGATTTTTTGTGCCTTGGTCAAAGAGTAGGGGAGACTGGCCACAAATTTTTTGGTTTCTTTTTCTTTGAATTCTATTTTTTGCGCCAATGCTTGTTGCAAAGCGCGCTTGGCCAAACCAGCCCGCAACTGCACCATGAACAATTCGTCAAATTTTATCCGCTCCAAAGCGCGGTTCAGATTTTGTTGGTTATCCGGAAAGTGTATCTGTCTGACTGCCTGGTTCAATGGCAAGAGATTATTTTTTTTGATTATCTCCGTCGGCAACCAATCTTTGAGATAATTTGAGAGTCCGATGACCTGACTCATCACATAGCGCAATTGTTTTTCGGTCAGGCTTTTGGTCAGAGAATAAATCGGCACAATTCTCGCCGTGTGCGTCATTTCTTGTTTATAGAGGCTCACTTTTTCATAATTCGGATGGACAAATTGTAACTCACCGTTTTTATCTTCTACTTTGCCCGACAAAAAAATATGATCGCCCGGGCGCAAATTTTTTGTCAAATACGGCTGGTGAAACCAGACCGCTTTGACACTCTCCGTTTCATCGCTCACAATCGCTTCCGTCACCAATCTCTTCTTCCACTGTGAGCGTTTATTTTGAATAATTTCAATCTGGCCATTGATCGTCGCCGTTGTCCCGCCCTCCAACTCTTCAATTTTTTTGACCCGGCTCCAATCTTCATAGCGAAACGGAAAATAATTGAGCAGATCTTCCGCTGTCAAAACGCCCAGCTTTTTTAGAGCTGGGGCGATTCTTTTGCCCACTGCCGTGATATTTTCTATTTTGTGTTCGAGCGAGACAATCATGTGGTAAATTCAAAATTAAAAAATCAAAAATCAAAATGGCAGTTCAAAATTCAAAATTATATAAATCTATCTCTCCCTGGGAGATACCAAACTTTTGAGTTTTATCTTTTGACTTTTGCCTTATTTGTTCAGCGCGTCAATATCCTCTTGGTATTCGTCAGCTTTGGCTACCACATTATCCCCATAAAAACGATATTTTGTATTAGTTCCGCCGGAAAAATATTTCATGGCCGCGGTCCATTCGCCGCTTTTGGTGCCAGCGCCGTCAGCTTTGAGTTTGATGGCCGAGGCGATAAACGCGTCTCGGATATCCCACGGATTAGCTGTTTTTCCCGTGATCGCTTCTACTTTGCTTTTATAACCCATCCAAGTAGACGGGATAAATTGCGCCGGGCCCATCGCTCCGCCCCAACCGATCTGGTTGCCTTTGCTGTCTTTCATCGGGCAAGACACTGGTGTCGTGTCAATATCTAGTCCTAGTTCGCTGGTTATAGCCTTGAATGGTTCTTGATCGCGTGTCGGTTTCATTACTACTCGCCAGCTCTTTTCCGGCGGATCTCCCAACCGATTGCAAGTGCCGACATTTTTGCCCAAGTTTGATTCCTGCGTCAAAACCGCCAGAAGAAAAGCCGCTCGGACTCCGGTTTGCCCCGAGGCCCAGGTGGCAATCTCTACCGCTTGGCCAAAAGTGATATTTTGACTCACGCCTAAAAGCTGATATAACCGATTGCGGATTTCCGCCGCTTTTTTTTGTGCGTCGCTCAAAATATTTTGATAGTTAGTTTCCTTACCCTTTGTTTCTTTGAGTAATGTATTTTGTTCCCCAACCAAGCTGGTTAGCTGTTGTTTCTGCAACACCTTGATAGATAATAGATCTTCAGCTTCTGCTTGCTTCTCGGACAATATTTCGGCCTCCACTGCTAATTGTTTTTTTATCTCTTTTGTTTCTGTGAGCAACTCTTTTAGACCGCTTGACAGCTGGACGTATTGTTCTATCTCATCAAAAGCTTGAGATAAGTTTTCGCTGGCCGCCAGTAAATAGATGAATGAATAGTGGTCGCTTCTATTGATCGCCCGAAGGATTTCCGCTATCTGATTTTCCAGCCGTTCAGTTCGCTCTGTTTTTTCGTTGATTTGACCCTCTGTCTCGTCTAAATCCTTTTCAATCTGGTCAATTTTTAAATTAGTGGCCTTGACTTGCAAATTGATTGCTGATTGTTGGGTTTGCAATTGTTTAATTTTGTTTTGTAAAGTATTTTTTTCGCCTTTTATTGTTTTGAGCTGATTTTGGTAATCGGCGATTTGTGATTCTATATCAGCCAACTCTGATTCCAGTTGGCTTTTCTCCGCCTGGGCTGTTTGTAATTCATTGTTTTCCTCTGCCAATATTGGCCAACCCAAAAACAGGGGAGCCGCCGCTAATATTACAAAAAAGATGGCAATGATTTTTGTCTTCATATTCCAATTATATCATCAAATACTTTTCGCGCAAAACAAAACCAGCCCTTTTAGAGCTGATTGTTGGCAGTTATATTTTACCATTCCACTCTTGGTAAAATCTTTTCAAGTACGTTTCCATAAATTTATGTCTCTGGGCCGCCATCATCTTCCCTGTCTTGGTGTTCATTCTATCTTTTAATAACAATAATTTTTCGTAAAAATGATTGATGCTGTTGCTTGATTGTTTCTTTTGATAGTGTTCAAATGTTTTGTGTCTCACGGCTTTTTCTCCCGGTTCATATATTGGCCTATTGGCGTGTCCGCTATAAGCAAACACTCTGGCTATTCCTATCGCCCCCATGGCATCTAAACGGTCAGCGTCTTGCACGATCTTGCCTTCTGTGTTTTCATTGGCGTTTTTACTCCAGCGCCCTTGAATGATGCCGTAGTTATAATATCGCCAATTTGTTCTATGCTTTCTTTGGGCACCTGTTTCTTGTCCAAAATTTGTTTGGCAATTTTTGCACCGGCGCTGATGTCATTTTTATGGAATTTCCAGTCAGCAATATCATGTAGTAGCGCTCCCAATTCAACCACAAAAAATCAGTCTTTTCTGTGCTGTTTATCTTCTTGGCTATCTGCCACACGCGATAAGTATGCCACCAATCATGACCAGACCCCTCGCCCATTTGGCGCGCTTTCACTATTTCTGACACTTCTTTTATAATCCTTTTCTTCTGCTCAATATTTAGGCTTCCGTTATTCATTTTAAAATTAAAATTTTTACTGGTGCCCCCGTGAGGAGTCGAACCTCAATTACAAGATCCGCAATCTTGCGTCCTATCCATTGAACGACGAGGGCAAAGGCAATAGGTATTCATTGTTGTTTCCCAAGGGGAGATCCTCCTCTTTAGAGACGAAGAGGGCAGATTCGGAGAGGGAGGGATTCGGCCACGCATAATTTTCTGCTGAAAATTTGCGCGACCCCGCCTCGCGGTCGCGCGGAGGCAACATCTTTCTATTTTGCTGAATATAAAACTTGGCGGTGCATTCGGGTTAAGTATAAATTATTTGAAGGTATTTTGGTGGTTTTTGGAAAAAAGCTAACTAATGTATGTGGGTCAACTAATACATTCCATTTTATAATCATCAGAAAAATTTTCACGGTTTAATCTTTTTTTCTCTCGCACGGCAACACTAAATAACTTCTCTAATTCTTGCTTAACCTCATATATGCTTTTAAAAATCCAGAAGTCTTTCTTTTTGAGAGCACTGTTGTCTTCTAAATATTTAGCCAGACATTCTTTACCATCACCAGATTTGATTATAGCCTCACCTTCTAGAGAGATAAATTGATACTCGGGGCCCCACCATAATTCATAGGCGTCGAAATCATCATCATAAATAGTTTTACCACAAAATACAAATCCTACTGTATTCGCTATTTTATTTTTTTGAAGTTCTTTCTTTATATCCTGCTCGACAAATGACTTAAATTCTTCGGCGATTTGTTTTAGTTTTTTATTCCCCAATTGAAATGACTTTTCGTAATTAGAGCAGAAGATTTTCCAATCTTTTCCGTTAATATTATTGATTCCGTGATTAAAAATTATTAACGGAATATCGTTGCTGTTAAATTTATATATTTTATCATTACCATCTACATTTTTTATCGACCCATTACTTTCCTTTAATTGGTATCTAGTATCAGCACATACGCAAATTCCGTTTTTACATAATGCAGTAAGAATTAAAGTCATCTTTATAATTTAACAGTTTAAAATGAGTAATCTAGTAAAACAGATGAATGGGTCATGCCGATAAAAAATTGTCATGGCGGTGTCGATGTCCGCAATTTCGAACTTACGCTCTCGACACTTAAACCTATTATACGACAATTTCGCCAATTATTCAAGGAAAATCCAGCCTGGTTTGAGGTCCCGGCTTTCGCTGTAAAACCTTATTAAATTTTGGCTTGAAATAAATCGCTCAATATTGGTCTTTTTCGATCAGGTTTTTCTCTTTAAGATATCGACTGACTGCATACCAAATTGAGTTTATTACTGGTATTAATAACGCCCAACGAGGGTCTTTTTCTACCCATGCGATTACAATCGGCAGTATCGAAGAAATTCCAGAGTAAAAAAAGACGATTATCAGGTGCTTAATGGCTTCTTGGGTTGGTTGTCTCATAGACCTTTTAGAATGTTTAATGCTTGCTCAATATGTTCAATCGCCTTGGCAACGTCAGGCGATTTTTTGACCTCACTTTTTTCCTGTCTGAACTTGGAGATCCACTCCATTAAGTGATCTCCCGGGCAGGCAGTGGCCGCTTTCGGGACTTCACGGTGGCCAAGCACATTATTGATGTTGATGTTGTATTTTTCCATTAGCTTCAATAATAAATCATGCAAGGATTGCAGTTGCTCGTAGGTCGGGAATTCGTTCATAAAATTCCCGGTCAAACAAATGCCCAGTGATTTATAATTCATGCTTGAGGCACTGGCGTGAGCTCCCACTGTGTCCTCTGATCGTCCCGGCCAGACCTTGCCATCGGCGGTTATAAAATAATGGTAGCCGATGTCGCCCCAACCCTTTGAGACATGGTATCTTTTGACGGCTTCAAAAGTTGTTGTGTCTCTGGCGGTGGCGGTGTGGTGGACTATCAGATATTGAATGTTTTCTGGTTTAAGACCCATATTTGCTTAGTGTTACTAATAAATTTATTAAGGCGGTTATTAACCCGCCAATTGACGCCGAGGCAACCAGCCAAAAAAATCTTTTTAGCCAAGCCACGTCGTTTTTGACCGACCCCATTTCAGAATTGATAATCTCAATATGTTTGTCGATATTATCAAGTCTCTTATCCTGCATTTTATTTTGATATGTTTCCTCGTTCATACTTTATTGTTTAGGCACATAAGGACGCGAATAGGTTTTAAGCAGACCTTCGCTTTCAAGCAGTCGTTCCAGCTTGTCTCTAAATTCACGATCCCTCCAGAATTTTTCTTTTTCAATATCGACCTCCCTTATTTTTACTCCCATTAATCCATACAGGGCCTTGGTGATTGCTGTCATTCTGTTATCAGTTGTTTTCCCGGCCGTCACATATAATCTGCCGATCATGGTATTGAGAAAATGCATCTTATAAGGATCAGCTCTGAATGTCTGCCCGCCCCCAGCTTTCGGAAATGATTTAACCTCCAGCCATTGTTTTAATCCCGGGATTTTATCGACAAATGGATAGACCCAATTAACCTCCTCAATCGGTCGGCCGAAGAACAGGT
>DAOOPA010000016.1:0-17719 GCA_035388025.1 bacterium | reverse complement strand
GCCGATTGATCAACAAAATATTCCCAGCCAGGAGGGGAGTGAAACAGATAATGTCAACAGCCAGCAAATGATCGATCCAGCGGAACAGGCAAAATCAGACGCGATAAACATGGCTAAATTTTTTGTAGAAATGATCGGTACTTATTCGCCAGGCGTTCAGTTTCAGAACGTTATCGATTTACAACCGATGATGACTCAGAAGATGGTAAGTTGGTCGGAAGATTTTATCAAGAGAAATATGGAAACCGGTGAGGGCGTTCAAGAAAGGATAAGCACTAAGGTGTTAAAAATTGAGGAGACAAAAATGGCGGAGGGGAGCGCGGAGATACGAGTTAATACCAGAAGAACCAGGGTGGATGATGCCGGTCAGACGAACTATAGTCAGGAAGCGGAAGTGGAATTATTAAAAATAAACGGTGTTTGGAAGGTAAATAATTTAATTTGGAAATAAAATATGTTGCCAGATCTAAATTATAAAAGGATTTTTTTGGCGATACTTTTGGTAGTGATTAGCCTGGCTTTGATTTTTGGGATAGTTTGGTTGATATTTATCAGACAGGGCGCTAACATTAATCAGCAAGCGACTAACACGGGCCAGTACGAAGGCGGATTGCCGAGCGCCGGACAGGGCGGTGAAGGCAATATATCGGAAGGGGGAGGGAGATTGCCCCAAAGCGCTGGCGGACAAGTCGGTGAAATGGGGCTGGGGCCAGAGGAAGAGGCACAGGCCGTGGAAGTGAATGAGGTAGCCAAGGGTTCTTTTACCAAGGCAAACGGATTGAGTGCAGGTACGGAGATAAAGAGCATGAGCCGAGAAGCGGATAGCTTTAATTTTTTGAGCGCTGAGGATGATAAATTTTACAGAATTTATTTGAATAATGGCCAAAAGACAGTCTTGTCCGAAGAAGAATTTCCTTTTGTGG
This sequence comes from bacterium, assembly GCA_035388025.1. Taxonomy (GTDB): domain Bacteria; phylum Patescibacteriota; class Patescibacteriia; order UBA2196; family GWA2-42-15; genus JAAZMX01. The sequence goes on along the minus strand of DAOOPA010000016.1, from coordinate 16,796 downwards.
AGGAGGTGACTTGGGCTCCGGGCGGGCAGAAGGTCGTTTTGCAATACCCGGATGGAGCAGTAATCACTTATGATTTTACGACTGGCAAAAAAACAACCTTGCCAACAGGGGCTGAAGATTTTTCTTTTAGTCAGTCAGCGGAAAGCGTGGCTTATAAATATGTGACTGATAACGAAGAAGATAATTGGCTGGTAGTGTCCGACGCGGCGACAACCAAATCAGAGGCGATTGAGCCAATAGGCGATCAGGGAGATAAAGTGATTGTTGATTGGTCGCCCAATAATCAGGTCGTGGCCATTTACCGAAAGCCGATTGGTTTGGAACAGGAAGAGTTGTTTTTTATTGGCTTAAGCGGAGAGAATTTTAAATCTTTGAAGGTGGGAGGCTCAAATTTTGAGGGCATTTGGTCGCCCAAGGGAGATAAGATTTTGTATAGCGTGCTGACCGCCGGAAGCCAATATAATCCGACTTTGTGGGTGGCAGACGCAGTCGGCGACAGTATCGGCAATAATAATTTTGCGTTGGGGTTGATAACTTGGGCCAGTAAATGCGTTTTCGCCAAGGACGGCTTAAACGTTTATTGCGCCGTACCGGTCAATTTACCGCAGGCGGCTGGTCTATACCCTGAATTAGTGAATGAAAGTCCGGATGTTATTTATCAGATAAATTTGGCGACCGGAATAAAAAAGATGTTGGCTTATCCGGTTTTGTCTCAAGAGTTGGAACAGTTTCAGATACGCCAATTATTTATTAGCGATGATAGCCGGAAACTTTATTTTTGGGATAATTTTACCAGTGAAATTTATTATATAAGATTGAAATAATTTTATGCGCAACCAGAGAGTGATACCTTGGGCGATTTTTTCCATTTTGGCCTTGGTGGCCTTTTTTGTTCTGGCGTCAGGGGTGGGCAGAATATTGGATCTAAGAATGGCAGGCAATAACTCCAGGGTTGAAACTGACAAGACAATAAATATCAGTGATAACATACAAACGACCAGTGATCCTTTAATTACGCCCGGAGAACATTTTTTGCTTAGAGCAACTGATCCGGTTTGGGGCGAAAGCACAGCCAGGTTGACAATAATAGAGTTTGGCGATTTTCAGTGCGCTTATTGCGCGCAGATGCAGGGCGTTTTGGCCGAAGTTTTGCCGGAGTATGGCAATCGGATTAAATTGATTTGGAAAGATTTCCCCAACCCAATTCACGCGGAGGCCAGAAACGCTTCCTTGGCGGCTAGATGTGCTGATAAGCAAGGTAAGTTTTGGCAATACCATGACTATTTGTTTGTCAATCAAGCAAGCCTGGAGAGAGAATTTTATAATAAAATAGCTTTAGAGCTCAGCTTGGATTTGGCTGTTTTTAACAAATGTTTGGATAATAAAGAAACCATTAATTTGGTGACCGAAGGCCTAGGCGATGGGCAAGCTTTCGGGGTTGATGCCACGCCATATTTAATAATCGGCAATGAGGTTTATAATTATGCCTTGAGCGCTGATGAATTGCGCCAGGTTTTGGATAGGCAATTAAATCTGTAAAAGCAAAGATAAAAAACCACCCCGATGGCTGTCGGGGTGGTTTTCAGATATTAATTATTGGACGGATTTGACTAGTTGTTCAAAAATAAGGGGATATTTTTCCGCCAAAGTGGAAAGTGATTTGCGGTCAAGCTCAATATTTTTTTCTTTGAGCAGATGGATAAATTTGGAATAAGACAAAGAATAAGGCTTTAGGCCGGCGCTGATTTTTATTTGCCAAAGCCCGCGGTTGACGCTTTTTTTCTTGCGGCGATCGGCGAGAGCATGGGCACCGGCAAGATGCGAGGCGGTGATGGCTTGCTTGATGAGATTTTTGCGGCCCCAGCGATAACCTTTGGTAAGTTTGAGAATGCGGGTTCTTTTTTTATTATGGATAACACCTCGTTTGACTCGTGGCATAAATTTATAATTAAATTATTTGTTTGATTACTTTAGCATCGGTTTGGGCCAAAGTCAAATCTCGGCGGCGATTTCTTTTTTGTGAACCAGAAGATTTGGCATTAAAGTGATTTTTGCTATCTTTGAGTTTTACTACTTTGCCGCCCTTGGTAACCCGAAAACGCTTGGCGATTGATTGAATGGTTTTTCTTTGTTTACCCATATGAGTATAGATTCAATTAAAGATAAAATTGTTTATTTATTGGCAGACAATGGCCGTTATTTGGCCGCCGAGGCAGGTAATCGGCTGGATAATTTTAAGGTTATTCCCAAGCTCGGCGATAAAATTTTTTAAGTTATTGATGGCTAGGTCTTTGTGGGCTTTTTCTCGGCCCTTGAGAATCATTTCTATTTTAACTTTGTGTCCATCGGACAAAAATTCAGTGGCTTGTCTTTTTCTGGTTTCCAAATCTTGACCTTTGATGCGGAAAGACAAGCGGACAGATTTTAGTTCGGAGGTTTTTTGATGGGCTTTATTTTTGCGACTTTGTTTTTCTAATTCGTACTTGTATTGCCCATAGTCCATGATTTTCGCCACTGGCGGCGAGGCAAGCGGAAAAACTTCAATTAAATCCAGTTCGGCATCGGCGGCACTTTTGAGAGCCGATGATAAGCTGACAATGCCGATATTATCTCCAGATTCATTAATCAAACGAACCTCCGGGGCAGTAATTTTTTGATTAACCCTTAATTCTTTTATCGATTCTTTTTGAGGTCTTGGTTTGTGATAACGTCTTTGCATAGATTTTATTAATTTTATCCTGACTCCCCATTAATAACGGAAAGGATCCCGTGTTGCAATAGAACGAATATTAATTATATGAGGGTTGGCCTAGAAGATGTCTCTCCATTTCCCATCTCACAAACGCGCTGGCGGGTTGGTCGGGCAGACTTTAGATGAATTTGGTGGAGACGGCGGGTAGTGCGCCCGCGTCTTGAAAAGCCAATAATAATTGGATACTAACTTAGCCGTGTTTGAGTCTTGAGCAGAAAATAAAAAAACGGCAAAAATTTTTTACTCACAGCCCAGAAATGTTTCAACTAAAATTGGCTGGGTGCCAAAATTAGTCTACACCCGAATATATGACACCTCTGATCCTGGCACAGGTTTTCAGGGGAGATGGCGGTAGAATTTAAGCTACCACGGAAGCGTAAGCCGGGGTCAGGGCGGCAACAAAGTTACCGATGGCCCTTTTAGCCACGCTCGTTATATTTTTGACACTTATTTGTGCGGTGATTTTGGCAAGATCACCAACTTGGTTGGCAATTATTACGAGCAGATTCAGTCAATTAAAAGCGTCCCCATAAATAAAAAGGCAGAGCCTCTTTTGACACTTATTATATAAGACATTTTTATTTAGGTCAAGGATGAATAGCTGAGATAGAGTGATATTTGACAAATATTAGATATTCTGATATATTTATTTTTAAGTAGATAAAAGATATTTTTTGTTTTTTAAAAAAGTATTTTTTGCTTTAATTTTAGCCAATAAATAAGAACATGGAAAACAAGCTTAATGATAATATCTTGGAAAAGATCATAAAATCTCAAGATGAACAAAAAAAAGCTGATTTAAACCCACGTGAGTTGGTTGATTTTTTATTGAAGGATTTGACTCAAAGGGAAAAGGATGTTTTGTACTCTCGCTATGGAATTTTGGGCGAGGAGAGCCAAACGTTGGAACAAATTGGCAAAAAACTGAATATAACCAGGGAGCGGGTAAGACAGATTGAAAACAATGCCATTATCAAAGCCAAACAATCTCCTGACTGGAAAGAATATCTAGCCGACTTATCATCTTTGATTGTAAAGTACATTAATCGCCATGGCTATATCAGTTCGGAAGTGATGCTAATTAATGAATTTTTGGGAGAAGGGGTTGAGCAGGGCGGAAAGAATTGTTTGTTGTTTATTTTGGAAAAATTTTTATCCGATCAAGTGGAGCCGGTAGAGATAATTCACACAGAGAAAGCCTGGAAGATAAGGGACAAGGAATTAAAACATTATGAGCAAGTGATTGAGGGGATAAAAACTATTTTAATCAAAAAAAATGAACCGCTTGAGATGACATCAATTATCAAAGAGCTGGAAGCAGAGATAAACGAAGAACAAAAGGTGCTGGTAACAGAATTAGAAAGCTGGGAGTCGGCAGTGCATTCATGCTTAGAGGTGAGCAAACATTTCAAAAAAAATTTATTTGACAAATGGGGAATGTCGGATTGGCGCTCGGTGAATCCAAAGAGAATGAGAGACAAAATTTATTTAGTACTTGTGAAGTATGGCCAACCGATGCATTACCGCCAGATAACCGAGAAAATCAACGAAGAGTCTTTTGATAAAAAGGTGGCGCATCCAGCGACTGTCCATAATGAATTGATTTTAGACGAGCGTTTCGTTTTGGTGGGCAGAGGCATATACGCTTTGGCAGAGTGGGGGTATAAGCCGGGGGTGATTTCCGAGGTAATTGTAGAGATTTTGACCAAAGCGGGCAAGCCTTTGGCAAAGAAAGAGATAGTGGAAGAGGTTTTCAAATACCGCAAAGTGAAAGAAGGTAGTATCGGTTTGACCTTGTCCGATAAAAATGTTTTTCAGAGAACAGAATCCGGCGAATACACTTTGAAAAAAGAGGTTTAAAGTGGTATAATTAAGATGCCACAATTGCCAACCCCAGAAAGCGGAATGTGGCGATTGTGGCATTTTAAATTTTGATTATGTCTTTTGATCCACAAGTAATTATTCAGAACCTGGAAGCGTTGGTTTTGGACTTAGGATCTCGTCACCCAGCTGAGATTATGGCAATTTTATTTTTAAAGGGTGGCTGGGTTATTTTTGTTTTTGTGATTATTCGGGGTTTGTGGTGGATATATGTGGACAATATACAGGGTAAATATTTGGGCAGTGTTCAATGGGCGCTTTTGGCCATTGATATTCCCAAGGAAAATTTACAATCAGTCAAGGCAGTGGAACATTTGTTCGCGGCCATGTGGCCATTTTATGAAAGCAAGAATCTGGTGGAAAAGTATGTCGATGGTAAATTTCAATTGGCGTTCAGTTTGGAGATAGTTAGCATTGGCGGCTATACTCAATTTTTGATTCGAGTTCCAAGAAGCCATAAGGATATTGTCGAGGCGGCTGTCTACGCCCAGTATCCCAAGGCAGAAATATCCGAAGTGGAGGATTATGCTTTAAGATATAAAAATTTGAAATTTCCTTCTGAGGAGCATGATTTGTGGGGATCAGAATTTACTTTGGCGAAGCCATCGCCTTATCCAATTAAAACTTATCCGTCGTTTGAAGATAAATTAACCCAGACATTCGCTGACCCGATGGCCTCCATGTTGGAGGTGTTTAATAAAATAGGAAAAGAAGAGGAGTTGTGGATGCAATTGATAATCACTCCAATTAAAGATGGTTGGAAAAAAGAAGGCTATAAAGTAATAAACAAAATGATTGGAGCCAAGACGGAAGGCGGAAGCGACAGTGGTCTTTTGACTACTATTTTGTCGCCCTTACACTATATTGCCAATTTGGCTCATGAATTTATTATTTACGGTTTGGGCTATGAAATGGGAAAAGAAGAGAAAATAGCCAAGGAAAATGGTTTGCCCAACAAGATGCTTTATTTGACACCGGAAGAGCGCAATGTTATTGACGGCATTACAATGAAGATCAGCAAAATAGCTTATCAGACAAAATTGAGAATTGTTTACCTTGGGAAGAAGGGCAAGCTAGTAAAACCACGCGGGGCAGGAGCATCAATCGGTATGTTGCACCAGTTTACGGCAGTAGACCAGAATTCCTTTATGCCTATTATGAAAACAATGACCAAGGCTAATTATTTTTTTGTTAAAAAGCGAGTGACTGCCAAGCAGAATAACATCTTGAGAAACTTTATCAATCGCAGTCAAACGGGCGGTTGGGGAGCGGGATTTATTTTGAATATTGAAGAGCTCGCTTCAATTTATCATTTTCCGGTGCCAGAAGCCGTACGCGAGGGGGTTAAGCGAGTGGAATCCAAAAAAGAAGCGCCGCCAGTCGATTTGCCAGACACTGTTTTCGAAGAGCAGAACAGTCAGGATAATTTTGAAGATTATATGGTTGCGTCTAGGGAGAGCGTTAAGGCTGAGCCGCCGGCTAATTTGCCGGTATAAAGGAGATGGCTGGAGGCAAATTGAAATAATAAGGAACAATTAGAACTATAAATAGAAAGAGAATATGGCTGATCCCAAAAGCAATGATATAACATATTTCGCGGAAACCAATTTTCGCAATGAGCGAAGAAAATTTGGTATAAGGCGCGATGATCGACGCCGGCATTTTTATGTGGTTGGAAAAACCGGTATGGGAAAAACAGCCATGTTGTCCAATATGATTATTCAAGATATTCAACGGGGCGAGGGTCTGGCTGTGGTCGATCCGCATGGCGAATTGGTTGAAGAATTATTGGATTTTATACCGCCGAAGCGGATTAATGATGTGGTTTATTTTAATCCTTCAGATCTGGAGCACCCAATCGCTTTTAATATTTTGGAAAGCGTGGATGACGAATATAAGCATTTGGTGAGTTCGGGGTTGATGGGGGTATTTACCAAGATCTGGGCTAATATGTGGTCGGCTAGAATGGAATATATTTTAAATAATTGCATCTTGGCTTTATTGGATTCACCTGGTAATACCTTGCTCGGAATTATGCGTTTACTAACTGACAAAGATTACCGAAAAAAAATTGTAGGGAAAGTTAAAGATCCGGTGGTTAAAGCTTTTTGGGTGGAGGAATATGCTAATTATAATGAACGTTTTAGAACCGAGGCAATTGCTCCGATTCAAAATAAAGTAGGCCAATTTTTATCCAGTTCAGTTATCAGGAATATTGTTGGCCAATCAAAATCGACCATTGACATGCGTGAGATAATGGATAATCAGAAAATTTTGATTTTAAATTTGTCCAAGGGCCGGATCGGTGAAGATAATTCAGCCTTACTGGGCGCAATGATGATTACCAAAATTCAATTGGCGGCAATGAGTCGGGTCGATATTCCGGAGCCTGAGAGAAAAGATTTTTATTTGTATGTTGATGAATTCCAGAATTTTGCCACTGAGTCATTTGCCGATATTTTGTCGGAAGCGAGAAAGTATCGCTTGAATTTAATCATGGCTCATCAATATATCGCTCAGTTGACCAGCATGAGCGGCGGCGGCAGGGTGACCAAGGTCAAAGACGCGGTTTTTGGCAATGTGGGAACGATAGTTATTTTTCGAGTTGGGGCGCCGGATGCCGAAGATATGATCAAGGAGTTTGAACCATATTTTGTAGAAGAAGATTTAGTGAATTTGACAAAGTACCAAATTTATCTCAAGTTGATGATTGACGGGGTAGCCTCAAAACCTTTTTCAGCCCGGACGTTGCCGCCAATAAAGACTGAAGAGAAAGGAATCAGGGAAAAAGTAATTGCCGTCTCTAGGGAGAGATACGCCAATAGCCGAGTCGAGGTGGAAGAAAAGATAATGCGTTGGTCTGGCCTGGAAGAAACAATGGGTTCAGTGGCCAGAGAAACAAGGCTTGACGGAGATGAGGCTATTTTTAAGGCTGATTACGTAGTAAAGCAGGTTGGCGAAGAAGAAAAAGATGATGACGGGGCGGAAGGAAAGGGGAAGATTCAAGCGGTGTGCGATAATTGCGGCAAAAAGGTGAATGTTAAATTTCAGCCAGATGATAAGCGTAATGTTTTTTGCAAAGAGTGTCTGAAAAAATTTAAGGCTGGAGAAATTGACGCGGAGAGATTGCCCAAGAAAAATATATCGGTGTCAGTTCAAGCGAGCGATGATAATATTGTCCGGCCACAAATTATAAAGCCAGTAACGCCAGCAGTCAGCCAAGCAGTGGGCAATAAGGATAATTTAGTCAAGCCTTTATCGCCGGGTCAGGTGATTTCTTTAAATAAATAAATATGTGGGAAGCAATAGGCTTGGGGATAATACAAGGGATAACCGAATTTTTGCCGATTTCTTCAAGCGGACATCTGATATTAGCGCCAAAAATTTTTGGTTGGAATGAACCGGGCTTGGCCTTTGACGCGATGATTCACTTAGCGACTGCTTTGGCGGTGGCGATAGCATTGAGGAGTGAAATTTGGACGCTGATTGTCGGACTAAGTAAACCACAGGACAGTGAAGACGGTCGTCAAAGCCGGCGGTTGACCGGAATGATAATTTTGGCTTCCATACCGGTGGCCATAGCTGGTATTTTGGGAGAAGATTTGATTGAAGAAAAATTGCGCTCTGCAATTATTGTCGCCGCGGCTTTGGTATTAGGAGCGATTCTTTTATATTTGGCGGACAGGAGAGCGAGCAATTCTGAACCGATTGTAAGCCAGTTGTCGGAAATAAATTATAAACAAGCGCTGGTGGTCGGGTTGGCCCAAGCAGGTTCTTTGATACCAGGAATTTCGCGGTCGGCCGCAACAATAGCCGCCGGCCTGGGAATGAAATTTAGCCGGGAGACAGCGGTAAAGTTCTCTTTTTTGGCCGGCTTGCCAGCAGTGGTTGGGGCGGGGTTATTGGGAGCATGGAAGTCCTTGGGCGGAGACGGAGAAATAGTGATATTGGCGGTTGCATTTTTGGCGGCGCTAGTAGCAGGGATTTTATCAATAAAATTACTTTTATTGGTAGCGAGAAAAACTAATTTTAATATTTTTGTAATTTATAGGATTGCTTTGGGGATAATTTTATTTTTGTTTTGGATGGAATAAATGATGGAGTAAAGTAATGATAAAAGTGTTTCAAGGATAATTAAGCGAATAATAATCATGGAATATCGGACAAAATACAGAATATTAGAAGGGATACCAGCCACTTTGGTCTGGAGTTGTTTTTTATTGGTGATTGTTTTGTCTTTTGCTAATCCGATCGCCGCTATTTATATAATAATAGTTTTTGATTTTTTGTGGCTAGTCAGGATTGGTTATTATATTTTTTATTTGATTTATTCCTATAAAAAATACCGCCAGGCGATTAAGATAGACTGGCAGGACAGATTAAAGCAAGTAAAGGGCTATGAGGAGATTTACCATTTGGTGCTTTTGCCAACTTATAAGGAACCCAAAGAAGTGATTTTGGAAACAACGGCGCGGTTGGCGGAGAGTAATTATGACAAAAAAAAGATGATAGTGATTTGGACCAGAGAAGAGCGGGGCGGCGATTTGCAAGAATACCAAGAGTGGGCTAAAGAAATCAAAGAAAAATATCATGAAGTTTTTTTCCGACTGGAGTTTTACGTTCACCCGGTGCCGCCGCCGACGGAACTCAAGGGCAAGGGTTCTAACGCTCGTTGGGCGGCGATCAAGGTCAGGGAAGAAATTATCAAGCCGGCCGGCATCCCATTTGAAAAGATAATTTTATCTTTGTTTGACAGCGATACTTTGCCGCATAATAATTTTTTTGCTTGTTTGGCGTGGACTTATTTGCAACAGGAAAAACCAGTACAGAACGCTTATCAACCAATGGCTTTGTATTCTAATAATATCTGGGATGCTCCGTCTTTCAGCCGAGTAGTCTCCAACTCAACGACATTCTGGTTGATGGCAGAAATGGGCCGGCCGGAACGATTGCTCACTTGTTTTTCTCATAGCATGAGTTTTGAAGCTCTAAACGCAGTGGATTTCTGGGATACTGCTTCGGTAGTGGAGGATTCACGCATTTTTATTCAGTGTTTTTATCATTATGGGGGTGATTATCGCACAGTACCAATTTACGTGCCGGTTTGCATGGATACAGTTTTGGGTGATAATTGGCGGGAAACAGTTAAATACCAATATAAACAAATGAGACGTTGGGCCTCGGCGGTGGAGCATTTTCCATATCAGGTGATGAATTGGGCTAAACACAAGGAGATTGGCTGGTTTAAAAAGTTTCGGATGCTTTTTCTTTTGGTAGAAGGAGAGCTTTCTTGGGCCACAGCGCCAATTATTATCACAATTATGGGTTGGTTGCCGCTCAAGGTGGCGGCTTGGAGAAATTTGAATGATGTGCTGGTGCAACAGGCACCGTTGGCTTTGGATAAAATTATGACTTATTCAATGGCGGGGATTGTTATCGGCGGGATTTTGGCTACAACGATGATGCCCAGAATGACTAAACAAAAAAAAGGCCTTTGGCGTTGGCTTTTTGTGATCTTGCAGTGGTTTTTGGTGCCGGTGACGATGGTGGTTTTCGGGGCAATCCCGGCGGTTGAGGCCCAGACCAGATTGGCTTTGGGTAAATATTTGGGATTTGACGTGACCAAAAAAGTGAGAAAATAGGCAAGTAGGCAGGTAGGGGTGTAGGAAATTTAATAAATAAAGATGAGCGGTTTGGCCGCTTTTTTAATAATTATTTTAATTTCTAATAAAATTCCAATTTTCAAAGTCAAAATTAAGAATAAATTTTAGATTATAAATCCTCAAATGAATCATTCTAAAATTAAAAGAATTTATTTGTTTGTTAATTTGTATAATATTTGAAGATTCACGGGGCTTTATTTTAGATAGCCATTAATGAATTCGTCGGCGGTCATGATTTTTTTGCCCTCGGGCTGGAGGCGCAAGATCTCTAGACAGGAAGACTCTCCGCAAGCAGCGAGGAGTTTTTTGCTGTCAACGAAAAGAGTGCCAGGATCATTTTGGCTTATTGGCTTTTGACTAGTCGGTTTAATCTCGTTGAATTTAATTAAAATGTTTTTGTTTTTTATTTTGATTACAGAAAAGATATTCGGCCAGAGATAGAAAGCCCGCCATTGGTTATAAATTTTTTGAGCGTTATTTTGCCAATTGATTTGGCCATTAATCTTTTTTATAATTTTGGTGAAAGTGGCGGCGGAGTGGTTTTGTGCTTGGGGTCTTATTTCATTGGTGATAAATTTTGGTAGAGTAGAAATAAGCAGTCTGGAGCTGTGATCAGCCAGTTTGGCGGAGAGTGTCAGGTAATTGTCAGTTGGTTCAACTGGGATTTTGATTTGAGAGACAAGCGGGCCGTGGTCCATTTTTTTATCCAAAAGTATGAGAGAGATGCCGGTTTCTTGATCTCCATTGAGAAGGCAGGTTTGGATTGGCGATGGGCCACGATAGAGAGGGAGGAGAGAAGGATGAATATTGAGACAGCCAAGACGTGGTAGGGTGAGGATAGAGGAGGGGATTATTAAGCCATAGGCGGCGATGATAAAAAGATCGGCCTGAAGGTCTTTTAATTTTATTTCGTTGGTGTCATCAAGGTTGGCCGGTTGAATTATAGACAGCCCAAGTTTTTGAGCCAGGATTTTGACTGGCGGGGGGGTCAGGGTTTGGTGCCGGCCGGTTGGTTGGTCGGGCTGAGTGACAACTAAAATAAGATCGGCAAGAGAATTGGTGGCGAGACTTTTTAAGATGTTGGCGGCAAAATCAGAAGTGCCAAAGAAAATGATTTGGGGTTTGGGGCTAGACATTTATTTAACTAATTTATCAATAAACAAAACGCCATCCAAATGGTCAACTTCATGCTGAATAACGCGGGCTTCGATATCACGATACGATTTTTTTTGGGGTTGGCCTTTTTTATCAAAAAATTCCACGGCGATTTTTTTGTGGCGCTTGACCGGACCGTAAAATTTGGGTACAGATAGGCAACCCTCTTCGGCAGTAGTTTGGAGCCATGATTTTTTGGTGATTTTTGGGTTGATCATGATTTGGGCTTCACCTTCCATATCAACAGCAATAAGACGTAGAGACTGGCCGACTTGGGGTGCGGCCAAGCCAACGCCATCAGCGACGTACATTGTTTCCGCCAGATCTTTGAGAAAGGATTGCCAGGAGGGATCGTTGAGCAAGGACAAATCAAAATCTTTGGAGGTTTGTCGTAAAAACTTTTCATTTTTCTGAATAGTAAGAACGGATAAGCGAGCCATAAGGTTGATAAATTAATCTAATAATGTTTGCGGGTTGATATCAATAAGGACATCTGACGGCAGGGACTTGATGATGGCCGGCAGGTGTTTGTGTTTTTTTATTTTAAGTATCAGGTTGTATTTAAATTGCCCTCTGTTTTTTCGACGAGTAATGGGAAAAGGATCGCTCGGGTTGAGCGAATGGTCCGTGGCGGATAATTTTTGACGGAGTTTTTGAGCCAGAGAAAGCGCTTTGAGATCATTGGGGTTTTGGATACTAAGTTTGACCAGATGAGCAAAGGGAGGGTAGAGGAATTTTTCGCGAAAATGTAGCTCTGTTTGATAGAATAATCGAGGGTTATTTTTGACCAGGGCTTGGATAAGCGGGGCCGAGGGTGAAAAAGTTTGGATTATCAGTTTAGCATTTTTGGAGACGCTGGTCAATAAGGAGATGATGAGTTGATAGGCGTTTTCATTGGCGCGAAATTCGGCATGATGCCAGAGTTCGTCGGTATTGATCAGGGCGGCAAGACCGATATTTGACCAGTTAATTTTATCAAAGGCGAACTCGGTGCCGACTAAAATTTCCGCTGAAGCGTTTTGGGCCGGAGTTGAACTGTCCAGGACGGCAACTGAAGTTGATGGGAAATTTTGGCGGAGACGGGCGGCTATTTTTTCCGTGCCCAGACCGAGAGACTGAAAGGCGGGACCGCCGCAACGGGGACAAAAAGGAGGGAAATCTTCCGTGTGGCGGCAGAAGTAGCAAATTAGGCGATTATCTTTTTCTTTGATCAAAGGAAAAGAACAGTCGGGACAAGTAAAGGTATAGCCACAGTCAACACAACGGTTGATGCGGGCATAACCTTTTTTATTCAAGAAAAGAAAAATTTGTTTTTTTTGAGCCAAGGTTTTTTTAATGCTGGCGGAGAGTGGGTCAGAGAGGAAAGTATAATTTTTATTTTCCAGTTCATAGTTGAGATCAACCAGATCAAGCTGGAAAGAAAATTTGGGCTGGCGGGGGTTTAATTCATGATAGTATTCCAGGCTGGGCGCCGAGGAGGCAAATACCAGAGACGCCTGGGTCAACTGGCTGAGTTCTGTACAGACTTTTTTTACCTCATAGCGAGGAGTCATGTCATGCTGTTTGTGATCCGGAGAAGGTTCGTTGTCAACGAGGATTAGTTTTAGATTTGTATAGGGTAGGAAGCAGGCTGAGCGCGTACCAATAAATATTTTTGGCTGACCGCCAAGAGCTGATTGCCAAAGGTGCAAGTAGCGGGCACGGGGAAGGGCGCTATGGACAGCGAGATACTGGTCATTGTTCAGGTTAAGACGTGAGGCCAAGGTGAAGATGTCTTGGATTTTGGGAACAATGATTAAAATTTGTTTTTGGTCAACGTAAGGAGAAATCAATTTTTTGTAATATTTGAGTTGGTTTTTTTGATTTGACCACCAGAAATAGCAGATTGATGAAGGTTTCGCCGCAGAGCGGGCGTTTGACTGTTCCAATAGCGATGACCATTCTTTTTTTAAAATTTTGGGCAAGCTGTAGTGAACGAAGAGCGAGCTGGAGACGGCATAGTAAGAGGCGAGAGCAGAAAAGAGCTGGATTTGGGTTTGGGTAAAAATTGGTTTTTCGTTGACCAGACCGATAAGCGTTTTGAGGGGAAAACGTGAAAAGCCGGGAGACGGAGAAAGGGCGGCGACGACCCCAATGACGACTGATTGACGGAGTGGAATTTTTACCAACTGGCCGACTTTAATCTTGGCCTCAATTTTTTTGGGGACCGCATAGGAGAGGCGGGAAAGGCCACGAGGCAGTTTTTTATCAGGGATAATGTCGGCAATCATAAGGGTAATATAACACAAAAACACTAAAACATAAAAACATAAAATTAAGGAAAACACCAAGACGCAAAAGCGCCAAATCATTAAAGAATAAAATATTTAAAAGTCAGAGCAGACATTAAGATAATAATATAGGCAGTGCCAGGTGCGATCGAGGTGCTTGTTTGGTATAGACAATTGACTTATTGGAGCCAATGGCGTATAATGTCTGCAAATTAAGTTTTTTCGTTTTATGGATAAAGTCATAAAAATTCGAGGAGCAAGGGTGCATAATTTAAAAAATATTGATATCGATATTCCCAAAAATAAGTTGGTGGTGATTACGGGATTGTCAGGGTCGGGTAAATCCAGTTTGGCTTTTGATACGTTGTATGCCGAGGGCCAGAGGTTGTATGTAGAAAGCTTGTCTTCTTACGCAAAACAATTTTTGGGCTTGCGAGATAAACCGGATGTAGATAAAATGGAGGGTTTGTCTCCGGCTATTGCCATTGATCAGAGGCCGGCGACCAATAACCCGCGTTCAACAGTAGGGACGATAACGGAGATTTATGATTATTTACGGGTGTTATATGCCAAGGTCGGTTGTCCTCATTGTCCCAGATGCGGAGAGAAGATTGGCCAAAAAAATAAAGAGCAGATCAAGGAACAGATTTGGCGTAATCACAAAGAAGAGAATGTTTTGATTTTGGCCAGGGTGGTGAAGAATAAAAAGGGAGGGCAGAAGAATATTTTGGAAAGAATGAAGGATCAAAAATATAATCAAGTAAGACTAGACGGCTATTTTTGCTCTTTGGATGAGGCCTTGACCAATATAGATGAGAAAGGCAAGCGTCACAATATAGAGGTGGTGGTGGGAGAAAAAGTTCACGGGGCAGATAAAGGAACTCAGGAAAAATTCATGAAATTATTGGATAGGGCATTGGATCTTGGAGACGGAGAAGTATTAATTTATCAGATCAGCCAAGAGAAAGATTGTGTTTATTCCGACAGTTTGACTTGTCCTAAATGCCAAGTAACGGTCCCTTTTTTGGAGCCTAATATTTTTTCTTTTAATTCGCCAATCGGAGCGTGCGGGGCGTGCGGTGGGTTGGGGGTAAAATTGGAGGTCGATCCGGAATTAGTGGCGCCAAATAAAAATTTATCCTTAGCCGAGGGGGCGATTCGACCTTGGAGCCGAATGAGCGGCAACAGTCAAGAAAGTCAATTGCCAAAGTTATCGACCGTGGCTAAGAAATATGGTTTTGGCACCGATTTGCCGCTCAAGGAGTTAAGCCAGGAACAATTGAAAATTATTTTTTATGGCGACGATGATTATGAAGGCGTAGCTAATGGGCTATTAAGAAAATATAAAGAAACAGACTCTGATTATATTCGCGGAGAGATAGAGAAATATATGCGGGTTAAGGAGTGTACGGAATGCCATGGGAAGAGGCTAAAGCCGGAAGTTTTGGGCATTAAGGTGGGGGACAAAAGTATTAGCGAGGTGGCGCAATTGAGTTTGGAGAATTTGATAGTTTTTTTAAAGGAGCTAAAGTTTTCTGCCAGAGAAAAAAAGATTGCAGAGCCAATAATCAAAGAAATCAATGAGCAACTGAAAATTTTGACAGAGATTGGGCTGGATTATCTCGCTTTGGACAGATCGGCCATAACGTTATCGGGCGGAGAGTTGGCAAAAGTCCGTTTGGCCACCCAAATTACCTCCAGTTTGACCGGAATTTTATATGTTTTGGACGAACCGTCAATCGGTTTGCACGAGCGAGATAACCATAAATTGATCAAGACATTAAAAGACCTGCGCGACTTGGAGAATACCGTAGTGGTAGTCGAACATGATCAAACAATAATAAAGGCGGCTGATTGGGTAGTGGATATGGGCCCGGGTGCTGGTAAGCGCGGGGGACAAGTGGTGGCCGTAGGACGTCCGGGGGAAATTATCAAAGATAAAAATTCCTTAACTGGAGAATATTTAAGCGGAAAAAAATTTATTTCTCTGCCAAAACAGAGGCGTAAAGGCAACGGCAAGATGATTGAAATTTTGGGCGCTAAGGAGTTTAATCTGCGCAATATTGAGGTGAAGATACCGTTGGCTAAAATGGTTTGTATTACCGGGGTGTCTGGTTCCGGCAAGTCAACTTTAGTAGAGGATATTTTGTCCAAGGCGCTGGCTAATTATTTTTATAAAACAAAAGATGAGCCGGGTAAATATCGCGAGATTAAGGGATTAAACAATATAAACAAAGCAGTGACGATTGATCAATCGCCAATTGGCCGGACGCCACGATCCAACGCCGCGACCTATACCGGGGTCTTTACTAATATCCGCGACCTTTATGCCCGACAGCCAGAGGCGCGAATAAAAAAGTTTGATCAAGGATTTTTTTCTTTCAATATTAAGGGCGGGCGATGCGAGACGTGCCAGGGCGACGGAACAACCAGAATAGAGATGAATTTTTTACCAGACATATACCTGGAATGCGAGGAGTGCCATGGTCGGCGTTATAATAATGAAGCTTTGGAGATTTATTGGCGAGGTAAAAATATCGCTGATGTTTTGGAGATGACTGTAGAAGAAGCGTTGAATTTTTTTGATGATTTGCCCTTGATTAAGGCTAAGCTGAAAATTTTGAGCGAAGTAGGTTTGGGTTATCTGCACCTGGGCCAGCCCGCGCCGACGCTTTCCGGCGGTGAGGCCCAGCGGGTGAAATTGGCGACGGAATTGTCTAGACGCGATACAGGCAAAACACTCTATATCTTGGATGAGCCGACAATCGGATTGCATTTTGAGGATGTACGCAAATTATTGAATATTTTGAATAAGTTGGTGGACAAGGGCAATACAGTGATTGTCGTGGAGCATAATATGGAAATCATAAAGTGTGCCGATTGGGTGATTGACATGGGGCCAGAGGGTGGAGACAGGGGCGGAGAGATCGTGGCGGAAGGAACACCGGAACAGGTGGCAAAGGTTAAAAAAAGCCATACGGGACAATTTTTGAGGGAGTTTCTCCTAGCAGAAAAAAAATAATAAGGTGCTTGCATAGAACAGCTCTACACAATTTGATATTTTTTAATGATTTT
>DAOOPA010000015.1:0-18687 GCA_035388025.1 bacterium | reverse complement strand
GAGAAAAAGCAAATAATCCAACAGTCAGATTTTCAGTTAGAGCGTTCATTATGGCCTAAGGGTTGGTTCAATCGTCCTTCGATTGAACCAGGTAATTATCAACTGGTAGAAAGATTGCCAGTTGCAGAAACTAATAAAGTAATATGCCTTCTGTTAGAATTTTTAAAGAACAAAAGGATCAGATATACTTTATCACCTTTACTATCCATAATTGGTATCATATATTAGACCGCCATGGTAGATTTAAATTACTTGAAGATAGTTTTGTTTATTGCCAAAAGCATAAGGGATTAAAGGTTTATGCCTTTGTGTTTATGACCAACCATCTGCACTTTGTAGGATCTGCTCCTGATTTGATAGGTACAATCAGGGACATGAAAACATTTTTATCCAAGGAATTACAGAAAAATATTTTAGCCGCCGAGCCGGAAGTCAATGAATTATTTAGAGCTGAAGACGGCTATCATCTTTGGCAGGATGGTAACTACCCAGAGTTAATCACCTCAGAAGAATTTTTGGATCAGAAAATCAATTATATTCATGATAACCCAGTTCGGAAAGAATATGTCCATTATCCTGAAGACTGGAAATGGTCATCGGCGAGCAAAATCTCCACGAAAATTATAGTAGAAAGTCTTTAGACTAATTAAACAATATTTTGGTTCAATCGAAGGACGATTGAACCAACGACGAATGGTGGATTAAAAGAACAAGAACAGTCCTTTGAGTTTAAATATAATTTTTATGAGAGAAAAAGCAAATAATCCAACAGTCAGATTTTCAGTTAGAGCGTTCATTATGGCTCTGGTGTTTTTGCTTTTGGTTGGAGCAATCGGTTTTTGGTGGCAGTCAAATCGGACAAGAAAAATTGTTTGGCAGGAGACCAAAAGCAATTATTCGCCGATTGTAGCTGTTTTGGGTCAGCTGGTACCCGGAGCCAAGGCAGCCATGGAGATCGATCCTAGTACTGGCGAGGTGGGTTTTGGCGCCAATGTTTATCAGGGTGAAAAATTACAGTTGTTTACCAAGATGGTTGGCGGTAATTTTTCCAAGCCTATGCAAAAAGATAATAAGATCAAATGGCTGGACGTTTTGCCAGGCATTGACGTGGAAGTCCACACCTTTGATGGCAAGATCAAAGAATTTATTTATATTAATAATAGAGAGGCAACTCATAGTTTTACTTTTGAACTTGAACAAAAAGGAGAGATAGAATTGCGTGATGAAGTCGGGATGTATATTACCGTTCTTGATAAAAAAACAGGGCAAGAACTTTTTACTTTAGATTATCCGACAGCGATTGATGCCAGTGGCCAGAAAATTTCTTATCATTATAGATTGGTGGATGAAAAGACTCTGATTATGGAAGCTATTGAGCCAAAATTATTAGAGAAGGTAAAATACCCGTTAGTTTTGGATCCGCCGATGACAGTGCGGGAATATGATGAAATCTTGGTTAAAATCGGCCAAAATGGCAATGAAGCTGGCAATGCCAAAGATGGCGATATTGTTGACGTCAAACCAATGGGCTGGCCCTGGGGTAAGATGGAATATCGAGATTTTGTGATTGTGAGAGTGTCCAAAATGACTCAAGAGGAGAGGGAAAAATTTAAAGTGCGTTTTCAATCGATTACTGCCCAAGAGCGCGTTAAAGCCATGAATAATAATGAACCGCCGCCTCAAAGTCAGGCCAAACAAGTTGATGGCGCCTATCAATATGGTTTGGATTATGTGGCTTTGGTCAATAATGAGCGCGTGAAGATTTATCAAAGAAGTAAAGAAGGAATGGAAGAGGAAATTACCAAGAATGGTTTAATAGATATTATCCGCAATCGCGCCAAGGATAATCCAATTATTGATGCCACGGCATTGAATTTAAATGAAATTATTAAACAAAAAGAATTTGCTTTAATGTATGATAAAATTAAAAATGGTCAATTGCAATTAGCTCTTAATGAATTACCTGGCGATGAGTCAGTGTTGCCTGGCGCGACCAGATTGGCCAAAAGGTTGGAAGAAAAAAAGACTTGGCTGGCCCGTGTTTGGGATAAAATTATTAAGCCGGCTAGAGCGGCTACTAATACTTATTCCATTGGCACTAATGCTCGTGATTATTCCACCATACAAGCCTGGGAAGACGCGCGCGACGCAGGGACAGATATTGAAAAAGGAGAATGCTATAATGACTCAACTTTTACCGCCGGCGTTACTATTGACGGCACAACCGGCGATGCGGATAGCTATATGTGGCTGACAGTAGCTTCTGGTAATAGACATAGCGGTACGGCCGGGACAGGAGTCAAAGTTGACATGAGTGGCACGGGCACGGTTATTGCCACTGGTGATGATTATACAATTGTTGAATGGTTGGAAATAACTGATTTTGGTTCTTCTTATGGCCACAGTGAAGGATTTTTGATTAATGCAAGCAATAATATTATTAGAAATAATATTATTCACGACGAAGTCTCTGATAACCGAGGTCTTGCTATATATGTTCGAAGTAGTGCCACTACAGTTTATAATAATATAATTTATGGCGGTGATGTTTCCGGTTCTTTTAATTATGGCGGTATTTATTTTAGTTATTGTTATGGCGATGTTTATAATAATACCATTTATGAAATTACTGGGGGTGGCATTGTGGTTGAAGGTGGCTATACTTTGGGGGTAAGAAATAACATAGTTTCTAATGCCGCTGATGGTTTTGGTTATGCGGCTTTGTCCGGCGGTTCTTTTGGTACCGATTCCACTTCAGATTATAACATCGCTTCTGATACTACGGCGCCGGGCTCTCATTCCACACAAAATGCTACTGACTATGCCAATTATTATACATCAGTAACCAATGATGCTGAAAATTTGCATGTTAAAGATGCTGGCGCTGTTCAGTATAACGCCGGTGTAGATTTGTCAGCGATTTTTACCACGGATGTTGATGGGCAGACCAGGCCGACTGGGGCAGGGACTTGGGATATTGGGGCGGATGAAATAGTGGTGGCTGGTTCGGCACCGACTGTGAGCTTGGCGACTGACACGCCAGATCCAACCAACCCGGGGCGTTCAGTTAGTTTTATTATTGACTGGAATGATGCTGATAGCGGGGAAACAGTCAAAATTAAAATTTGTAAAACTAATTCTTTGACTAATCAAAATTGTGACGGTGGATTTTGGGCCTCCTCAACCGTTTTCACTACCAATGATCCGGTTAGTGTGATTTATAACGTGGCGGGCGAGGACGCGGGTCAAACCAGAAATTATTGGGCTTTTGTGTGTGATAGTAGTGGCGCGTGCACTGAGGGAATCGCGGGCAGTTTCACGGTTAATACCCAAAGTACAGTGCCCAATATCAAGGTTCGGGGAGGATTGAAGGTACGGTAAATCTAGTATTAAATTTTCTAAATACCCATGCGTGATTTCAAAAAAAATAAACCTATTTTTAAAATACTGGCCAGCTTGATTATTTTAATCATGGTGGCTGGTTTGGTCGTGGCGGTGAAAAGGTTTTTTCCTTTTCGGTCGGCAGAAAAACCCTATCAAACTTTGAGCCCGATTTATTATACCGAGCCTGTGGTAGTGACGCGCGACAATCTGTCTTTGACTATCACGCCTCTGACTGGCGAAAAAGTCCGGGTGGCAACAGAAGACAAGCAGACAATTTATCGCCGGGCTTATCCGAAAACTGATGTGGTACAAACAAACAATGATCACCGACTCAAGGAGGAATTGCTTTTTGAAGAACCTGGTCATCCGACGGAATTTCAATACCGGCTGGGTAATATAGAGCAGTTCGTAATTGAAAAAAGACAAGGTGATTTTATTTTTTATGATAAAAAAAGATATTTGGACAATAAAGAAATGGCTTTAATCTTTACCATGCCAGCGCCTTTTGTCACCGAGTTCGAGGGCGAGCCCAATTTTGAAGCAGTGGCCGCTTTTATTGAGGGTGATATTTTGACTGTGCGTTTGGACAAGAATTGGTTGGCCCAAGCCAAATATCCGGTCATTTTGGATCCGACCGTGGAGATCAATATCCTCAATGTTTATTCCCACCCCAAGCAAGGTGAAGAATGGGTGGTGGATTTCACCACTTTGGGCACGGCTGACCTAAAAATTATTCCCAACGATCAGGCGACAATTGATGATGACGAATTTGTCTCCCTGGCTTGCGACGGCGAGAGCGTAACTCCGCAAATTTTAGCAGGGGACATTATTTATTATCCCAACTGGCAGTGCGCGGGTACGGGCACAGTCATTCATAAAACTTTGGTTGCCGGCAAACATACTTTGCGGTTTGAATTTAGTGATCCGCTTGATCCAGCCAATGCTCAAATAGTTTACGCTTACAATGATCCAGCTGATCCGTGGTGGAACACCAGCTGGCCTTATCGCAAAGAGATTATTATTTATGCCAATCAGGTGTTTTATACCGGCGCTTTTCCAGTCATGGTGACAACGACTGACGCGGATTTGATTTATGGCGGGTCTGGCCATATGGGCAAATCTGACGGTTCTGATATGGCCTTCACTGATGATCAGGGCAATGCTTTGGACTATGATTTGGAATCTTACAATAATAGCACCGGACAAGTGGTAGCTTGGGTGGAAGCGAATGTCAGCGCTTCAGCCAATACTTCTATTTATATTTACTATGGCAATGCTGGCGCAGTGAGTCAGGAAAATGAGGTTGGCGCTTGGGATACGAATTATAAGGGTGTCTGGCACATGTCCGAGACTACAGGCCAGCATCAAGATTCAACCGGGGTCAATGATTCAACGACTGTGTCCGTAACGACCCAGGGTTCTGCCAGCGGTCGGGTGGGCGGGGCTGATGATTTTGACGGCACTGATGATTACGTGGCGATTGGCGATAATAATAGTTTGGATATTACCAATGCTGGGACGATTGAGGCCTGGATCAGCACCGATGATGTCTCAACAGCAGAAGCCAATTTTTCCAGGTGGAAAAGCATAACAGCACCCAATGGAGCCGGGACTTATGAACAAAGCAGTGTGGATTTTGTCGTGGTGGGAGATAAAATTTATTATGCGGCTCTGATGTGCACTGGCACAACGGAAGATTTTTTGGTGGCTAGCTCTGATTTAAATGGCGATAATTTTTCTGGTTGGAACGCGAGTCAACCGGTTTTCTCTGATGGTTGTGGGGCAGATGAAGGCTTGAGCGTAGCTATTGATTCTGACGGCGATTTTCTTTATTATGGGGCTTTGGGCAATCTTAACGGTACCAGCTATTTTTATACCGCGACCACGACTTTGGCTGGCGCGATGGATGCTAGCGGTTGGCGGACGCAGAGTGCGCCTGGCGGGACCGGGTCAGGAGAGAACAGCGGTATTGATATGATAATCGTCGGGGACAAGGCTTATTTCGCGGCCTTGACTTTAAACGCAGGAACGGAAACTTTTAAAACAGCCAGCGGAGTTATAAGCAATATGGATACCAATAGCATTAGTTGGACAACACAAAGCAATATACCCGGTGGCGGTGGAACTAATGGTAATTGTAATATTGGTTTGGATTCTGATGGCGCCATGCTTTATTATGGAGCTTTTTGTCATACTGGCACTGATGATACCTATTCTTTTGCTACCTCTACTCTGGCTGGCGCTGGTTCCACTACCGGAGTTGGCCTTTGGACGTATATTTCTGAACCCAATGGAACTGGCACGGATGATATCAATGGCACTGATATCACCATTGCTGGTAATCGGGCGTATCACGCGGCTTTCTCGGCCGCGGCCGGTACGGAACTTTATAGTACGGCCAATACTGATTTAGCCGGGGCCGGTATCAGTTGGACATCAAGACAGGATGCCAGTTCCAATCCCAATGGTCAGGGCACTGGCGACAGCACAGACGCTTCAGTCAAAACTGATGGTAAAAGATTGTACTATACGGCCTTTACCCATAGCGGTGCGACAGAGGTTTTTTTCCTAGCTTCTTCAACTATTCCGGCTCATCCGATCATAGCCAAAAATAGCGCTTATGAATTGATGCAGACAGGCGGCGGTTATATTTTTGATTGGGCCGGTCGACCGCAGAGTTTTGCCACAGCTACGGCTGTCTCAACTTTTACCCATGTGGCCGTGACTCATGACGGTACAACCATGAATTATTATGAAAACGGCGAGCTGAAAAGAACGCAAAAGGTGACTACTGATTTTGTCAGTAACGCCAATAATTTGATTTTTGGGCGCAATGAGCGGGGCGATGGAGCTTATCAATATTTTAATGGCATTATTGACGAGATCAGAATTTCTAATACCGCGCGTTCGGCCGTCTGGTTGCAAACGCAATATAATAATATCACTGAAGAAAGCGGTAATTTTTTGGATTTTGGGGCTGAAGAAACAGTGCCGGAAAACCAGGAGCCGGGTTTGGATTTGACTGTGGATACGCCAGATCCGACCAATCCCGGGCGCTCGGTCAGCTTTATTGTCAACTGGAGCGACGTGGACAGCACGCAAGTAAAGATTAAGGTGTGCAAGACCGATTCTTTGACTAATCAAAATTGTGATGGCGGATTTTGGGCTTCGTCAACGGCTTTGACTGTTAATAATCCGGCTACGGTTTTTTATGACGTGATAGCCGAAGACGCGGGCCAAACTAGGAATTATTGGGTTTTTGTGTGCGACATTAGTGGCGACTGTTCTTCTAGTAGTAGCGGGACTTTCACAGTCAACAAAACAAGCGTGGTGCCGAATGTTTTATTTAGATAGAGAGACTACGTGGATATCTCATTAGTTCAGTTTTGTAAACTGAACCAGGGAATTTTGATATTATTATATAATTAAGATGATTTAGAAAAAAATAATTGGTTCAGATTACAAATCTGAACCAGCAAAGACCCTATTTTATTAAGATAATTATTAATTTTAAAAGAAAAATATGGACGAACAAAAGAAAAATGAAGCGATGCAGACTATTTTTCTCGGTCCGGCCGGAGCGAGTGAATTGTCGCACCAGCGAAAAGAGACAAAAAAAATAAAACCGCTGGTTTGGTGGTTGGTGGCCGGGGGCGTATTGATTATTTTGGCGGTATTGTGGCTAGGGACTGGACGGGACGACAAAAAAGATGACAATCAGGATCAATGGCAGGCTGTTTTCCTTGACAATGGCCAGGTTTATTTCGGTCATATGGTGGAAAGCGATCAATGGGAGGTTACATTGGTTGATGTTTATTATCCCCAAAAACCAGTACCTTTGCAACAGGGAACGGAGGCTTTGCAACAAAGCGATTTTGCGATTGTGAAATTTGGCGGGGAAATTTATGGCACGGAGGACAAGATGAATATCAATCGGCAGGCGATTTTGTTCAGAGCTGATTTGAAAGAGGAAAGCAAGATTATGCAGGCGATCAAGAAACATAAAGAGAAAAAATGATTTAGGATTTAAGATTTATGATTTAAGAAAATTCGCTCCGTTGTTGCGGGGCGAATTTATTTCAAAAATTTTTTGATGAGTTTTTGGGCTTCGCTGGGTTTAGTCAGCCAATGGATACGCTGATTGCGCCGGAACCAGGTCATTTGGCGTTTGGCGTATTGGTGAGTGTGGGTTTTGATCAAATTGAGGGCTTGTTCGGGCGTAGACTGGTGGTTTAAATAATTGATAATTTCCTGATAGCCAATGGTTTGCAGTGGGACGGCGGCTGAGCCGTATTTTTTGATTAAGGTTTTGGTTTCCTGAATTAGTCCAGATTGAATCATGTGTTCAACCCGGGCGTTGATTTTTTGATTTATTTTTTCGCGGGGGATATCAAGGCCAAGCAGTAGGGGGTCAACTAAGGGCTCGGCGACTTTTTTTAGGGCGGAAAATTTTTGGCCGGAGAGGCAGACCTCCAGGGCGCGATCTAGCCGGCGGGGATTTTTGAGGTCAATAGTTTTGAAGGAGATTGGGTCAAGTCTTTTTAGCATTTTTTGTTTGGCGGGGAGTGATAAGGAGGCTAATTTTTTTCTGATTTTAACATCTGGTTTGATTTTGGGTATTTGATAATTATCCACGAGGGCGGAGATATAAAGACCCGTGCCACCGACGAGAAATGGCAGACGGCCGCGTTGGGTGATCTCTTTGATTTTTGCCAGGGCTAATTTTTTGTAGTTGGCGACGTTGAATTTTTGGTTGGGATTTTTGATATCGATGAGGTGATAAGGGATTGTTGAATTTTGAATTCGGTATTCATTCAGATCTTTGCCGGTACCAATATTCATACCACGATAAATTTGGCGGGAATCAGCGGAGATGATTTCGCCATTAAATTTTTGAGCCAAAGATACGGCCAGTTTTGTTTTGCCGGAGGCGGTGGGGCCGAGGATGACGACTATTTTAGGATTATTCATATAAATATTAAAGCATAAAAACATTCAAGCACAACAAAAGATTTATGATTTAAGATTTAAGATTTATGAATAAATTAATATTTTTAAATCTTAATTCTTTGTTTTTTTCTCATATATTTTCCAGCAGTTTGGAAGCGGGCGAGCTGGCCGGCTAGGGTAGCGCCTTTTTTCTTTTTGATTATGATTTTTTTAGCTACGGCTTCGCGTTTTTCCGCTTTGAGGCGGGGTTGACTTTTGGGCATAAAACAAGTAAAGTTAGGAAATAGAATGTAAATAAATAGAAATATAAAAATATAAAAACACAAGAAAAAATAAAGGGAGGGGAACGTGAAGAAAACAACTGAAGTCGGGTGGCTGATCAGTTTTCTGCTAATGGTGCCATTCGCGGAGACCTATACATTTTTTTGTAAGGTTTTTCGTTGGAATGGACAATTAGCGGAATACAATATTTATATTAATTGGTCTTTTATCGTCGTCCAAAATACGTTACTTTATTATTTATGGCGATGGGAAAAGAAGCAGGTATCGTCTGAGGAAATAGCTTTAGCAGTCAAACAGACGATCGGACGAGTATTGAGGTTTATCTCAAGAAAAATGTATTTTGCCCAGATAATAGTGGCAGCTAGTTCAAAATTACATTTTAAAATGGTTCTTGTTAGAACCCAAGATATTTTTAGTTTTATAAAAAATGTAATTGTTTGTCTGGCGGCTAATATTGGAGCTAGAACGAACTTAATTTTGGACAAGCTGCATTTTAGGAAACCCTTCTATTTTTTGAGAGATAACATCTTTATCGCCTTTACTGCAAGTTTATATTTTAGGGCCGCTGTTTCTTTGGTGGCTTTAAAAGATAAGCCAGTTAATTACCTGCCCGGTTTGGTCTTAGGCATGTATGCGAAAGCCTATGTTGCTTACTATACCGGGTGGTTTTTGGCCACAGCGTTGGAGAGCCTCTTGTGAAGTAAATTCATGAGGGGCTTTTGTTTTTGGTTTTAAATAACGTTAAGATTGGACGATAAATACATAGTTCAGGTCAGAGACCTGAACCAACGCTGGTTAATTCACCTTCCAGATTCCAGGCAGTCGCTTTGGTTATTTTTATTTTGACAAATTGACCTATTATTTTTTTATTGTTAATTGTTTGTTGTTTATTGCTTGTTATTATTTTAACATTTTTGAAATTTTTTGTCCTGCCAAAAAGAAAATTTTTGTCGGCGGAAGAGACTAATACTTCGGTGGTTTGGTTGACCATTTTTTGATTGTTGGACAGAGCAGTTGTTTTGAGGATTTCGTTAAGAATATTTTTGCGGTTGGTTTTTTCTTTGGTCGGTATATCATCTTCGAGCCGAGCGGCGACAGTCAGAGGTCGGGGAGAATATTCGGCCAAGTAGGCCATATCAAAGCGGACTTTTTTCATGAGAGTGGCGGTGGCCAGAAAGTCTCTTTGTGTTTCTCCTGGAAAGCCGACGATGATGTCGGTAGATACGCAGATATCGGGACTCGCGGCGCGGACTTTTTTTATTAGTTCAACGAAGTGTTGGCCAGTATATTTTCGGTTCATGACTTTGAGAATTTTGTTTGAACCAGATTGGAGCGCCAGATGCAAGTAGGGAATAAGGTGTTTGGAATTTTGGAAACAGGCGATCAACTCTGGCGAGAGATCTTTGGGATGAGAGGTGAAGAAGGTGAGCCAGAAGTCGCCTTTTATTTGGTCGATGAGGTGGAGGAGGGAGGGGAAATTAATATTTTTTTTAGTAACTCGTAACTCGTAATTAGTAACTGGTGAATTGTAAGAATTGACATTTTGACCGAGGAGGATGATTTCTCGGTAACCACGGGAAGTCAGATCAGAAATTTCAGTCATAATTTCTTCAACAGGACGAGAGACTTCACGGCCGCGGGTGTAGGGCACGGCGCAGTAAGAACAAAAATTATTACAGCCGGTCATGATGGGGACATAGGCGGTAAATGAGGAAGAATATTGAGGCTGGATACGGAGATAATTTTGATTTTTGTTTTTTGATTGCTTAATTATTAAATTGTTATATTGCTTTATTACTTCATTGTTTTTTGTTAGGTGAGGGATGATTAGACTGGGCCAGCGGGGCAGGTCTTTGATATCCAAAACCAGACAATTTTTTTGTCGTATTTTTTCTTGGTCTGGGGGTAAAATACAGCCGGTAAAAATGATCAGGGGCTGGCGTTTGCCTCGGGTTTTTTTGAAGTTGCCCCAGACGCGATTGACGGCTGTTTGACGCACGGAACAGAGATTGTAGACCAGAATGTCGGCTCGGGCTTCCGGGGCTTGTTTTAGGCCCAAATTTTGCTCCAAAACAGAGGCAATACGCTCGGAATCAGAGGTATTCATCTGGCAGCCATAGGTGGTGATATGGTAGGTCATGGGGGGATTATTAATATTATTTGGTATTCTCAGTATAATACAATTTATAGCATATTTGGGCCTAAAGCAAAAATCCGGCCCACAGATGAGGGACGGATTTTGGGTCTGAGAGTATTAACACTGGCAGTGTTCAATGAGCCACTCGAGAACGAAAATGAGAAGACTGGCGGCCAAAATAAACCAACCCCAGAGGGAACGATTTTTGGCCGGGCGGATAGCGCCAAAGGTAAGGCAAATAAGAGCAAAAAGATAGGAGGCGATTACGGCTAGCCAGAACCAAATTTTTTCCCAGGGACAATAGAGATAAGCGGCAATTGGGGCAATGGTCAAAAAGACAACAACCAAAATCCGGGCGAGAGAAGAGTCGACAGAGCGCAAGACAAATTGATAAGAAAGCAACATTAATAAGAATGAAGCGAGCATGATGGTCGGAGTGAGCCAGGGCATTTCACAGACGAAGACCAGGATGAAAAAGATAACAGCAAGCAGAATAAAGATTGGCGGGAGCCACCAGTAGCTGTTTTTCACTGGATGATTATTCTGAGTGTTTGGTTGCGAAGAATTAGAGGGATTATTTTTTTCCAAAGGGGAAAGAATCAAGAGATAGGTAATCAAAATAGCCAGATGCAAGATAGCGAGTAGTGGCCAGATCCACCAGGGACAACGGGCGCAGGCATCGGCTTTGACGCCGAGGATAGCGGGGGCAGAGGCGATTAAACCGGAGACGACTTTGGCGTCATCAGACGCGCTGACAGCGGCTCTGGAAGGAACAGAACCAAGGGCGACAACCGGATTGCCGGTATTTGTTTTTTTGAGATTATTGGGTTGTGTGCTATCTTCTCCGCTTTGGGCAGGTTGGCTGGTTGGATTAGAATTTTGGCCAGTAGATCCGGCATTGGTAGAGCCGGTTGAATCGCCAGAACCAGTAATGGGCTCATAAGCAGTACAGTAGGCATTACAGAGATAGCCTGATGGCACAGCAGAGAATTGATCGCAAACTTCCGCGCCTTCACGGATGCCGTTGCCGCAGATATAACCAATACCGCCACCGCCTGAAGAGCCACCGCCTGAAGAATCCTTGGCAAGAGTACAGCTTTGACTGCAGGTATAGCCAGGCAAGAGCCCATCAGCACCATCGCATTCTTCCTGATTGTTTTTTTGGCCATCGCCGCAATAAGGTTCATTGCCGCCGCTGCCACCTGAATAATAATTGATAAAATTATTATTATTAGAGATTTGGCCAGTGATCAAGGTAAGCGGTGTTGCAGGGGCGCTTAGTTGTTGCCAACCGGATTGCAGGGTTTCAGTGAGCTGGTAATCGCCGGGCAGAAGATTTTTGAATTCAAAAAAACCTGAAGCATCAGTCGTGGTAGTGGCCACAGGGGAGGAAGAAGAGGAGGAATCAAATAAGCTTATCAACCAGCCGTTTTGTCCGAGGCGGTCAGTAGCGGTGGCGATGAGGCCGTCTTGATCCTCAAAGGTATAACCAGAGAGGGAAGCGCGAGCCGCATTATAAAAGGTGATGGTTGTTTCTTGGTTTTCAAAGACAACGACGGTCGGATTGGCCTGATCAGTGCCGAGCAGATACCAGTTGAGTTGGGGTTCTTCTTCGACCGTGTAGGTGCCAGCAAATAAATTATTCAAGACAACAAAGCCATTGGTGGTAGTGGCATTATAGGTGTTGAGAGCGGAGTTGACGATAAAATGCCAGTCGGTGGAGGTGGCAAGGTTTTGGTCAATGGTGGTGGAAAGATCGCCGTCAGCATCTAAATATTTATAGATTTTTAGGTTGCCATAACTGTTGCCAGAGGAATCTTTTTCTAATCGGCAGGAGGTATTGCAATGAAAACCAGCGATTAGCCCGTCATGGCTGTCGCACTCCTCATTATTATTTTTTTGACCATCGCCGCAGTAGGCTTCAGTGATTAAAAGACATTGGGCAGAGCAGGATTGGTGCTGGCCAACGCCGTCAGTTCCATCACATTCTTCAGAGTCATTTTTGATATTATCACCGCAATAGGGAGCGGCGAGACAGTTTTCATCTATTTGGCCGTCGCAGTCATCATCAATATTATTATCGCAGGTTTCTTCGGCGTCCGGCACGCCGGGTACGGCGTTGCAATTAGTGTCCGTAAAATTGGCTGAGCAGACATAGTTGCCGGCGGCTTGGCACTTACCAACGCCTAGGGTACAGCTCTGGTTTAAATTGGAAAAAGTTTCATCGCTTTCACCGTCGCAGTCATTGTCCAAGCCGTCGCAGGTCTCATCGATTGGGTTGATACTACCTAGACAGGCGCTCCAGGCGCCATCAATACAAGTTTGGGTGCCAAATCGACAAACGCCAATTTCAGCAGATGGACCGCAGGGCTGAGTCGCGCCATTGGCGCACTGGCAGTTTTCATCAATAGTGCCATCACAGTTTTCATCCAGGGAACCATCGCAGATCTCCATTGCAGGTTCACCAGCTGTGGCGTCGCAGACAGTGCTCTGGCCATCAGCGGCACAAATTTTAATACCAGTAGCAGAGCAAAGACCAATACCGGCAGAGCAGGCACTGCCTAAATCAGAGAAGTTTTCATCGATTTGAGAATCGCAGTTATTGTCGAAGCCATCGCAATTTTCCGGAGCATTGGGGTTGATAGAAGGATCGGAATCATCGCAATCGGCCGGGCCGCAGGCGTTACCCTCGGCAAAGTAGCCATCATTGTCAACGTCGGTACAGGCCGGTTCAATCTGGCAGACAGAAGAACAACCGTCGCCATTTTGGTTGTTGCCGTCATCGCACTGTTCGCCGTTATCTAAGGTATTATCGCCGCAGGTCGGGGGCAGCTGATAGTTGGCAAAATCAACATCGGAAATATCTTCGTGATTGGTAAGAGTAATTTGTTGGTTTTGATTATTAAGAGGAAATGTTTGTTGCCAACCGGATTTGACTATCTCAGAGATGGTATAGGAGCCATTTTCCAATCCGGCAAAAGTATAACAGCCATTAGCGTCAGTTTCTTGGGTTCTTTGGTCGCTGTTATTGAGAGTGATTGTCCAGTCGTTGAGCGGTGATTCGCCTTCATCAATAAACCCGTTGTTATTTTGGTCATCGTAGACACAGCCGGAAATGGAACCATATTGGCATAATTGCCAGGCGATAGAATTGTAGATAGCTTCAAGGTCTGTCTGGGAAGGGGAATGATAATAGGAGGCACCGGTGGCGGTGGCGATATTTTGGAGCATGGTTTCATTGATTTCACCATCTTCGCCCAAGCCGATAGTAAAAATTTTAAAACCCAGGGCGGCGGCGGTTTCGGCTTGGCTCTGAGCATAATTAACATCAGCGAGGTATTCGCCATAACCCGGGCCATAAGGTTTATTGGCCTTGCCATCGGTCAAAAGAATCATGACGTGGTTGGCTTGGGCATTGGCCCGAGAAGAATTTAATTCCTGAATACCCAGCTTGAGGGCATCGCCGATATTGGTGGCGCCCGAGGCGATTAAATTGTTGACGGCTGTTTCGGTGGCGAGGTGGTCGGAGGATAGGCCTTTGTCCAAAGTGGCGGTATTGGCATAAGAAACCAGAGCCGATTGGTCCGGCGCGCCCATGAGAGCGAGAAAATTGTTAGCGGCCTCCTGAGCGGCAATTATTTTTTTGGGATCAATTGCCAGATAAACTGATTGGTGGGACGATGACTGGGTTTTGGAGTCACACCAGCTCTGGCTGACATTGTAATCAGTTTTTGGTTGCCAGTCATAAGAGTTACAGGCTGGTTTGTCGATGCAGGTGAATTGCCACCAGTCGCAACGCGAAGTGTAATCCATTGAGCCTGAGCGGTCCAGGATCATGACAATATCAACCGGCTGGGAACAGAGCTTGTCGTCAGTGGCCCGGGTGTCGGTGGCCGGGCTGATAAAAACCAGACCGCTGAAGATTAATTCAATAAACAAAACAAAAACATTGACTAGCGAGAGCCTCTTGATGATTTTTTTCATAAGCAAAGGCCAAGGGGCAGACGAGCAATGCTTATTGGTGATATTAATGAATTAATAAAAGAAGATAAAATTAGAAAATTAAATTGATTGGTTGGCTTTTTTTCTGTTGAGGCCGATAATGGCGGCGACGATAATGATCAAGGCAATGACGGCCAGTAATGTTTTGGAATTTTTCAAGTTGGTGATCATGGTGCCCTTGACAAGACCTTGAGAGCCAACGGAAAAGCTAAAGCTTTTTTCCAGAATATTTTTGTCACCTTTGAGAAAGGTCAATTCAGCCAGGAAATCACCCTGGCCGAAAGAGGCGGTCGGGACAGTAAGGGGAGCGATTTCATATAAAGACATGGAGCGTACGGCCGGCTCGGTTTCTGAATAAGGATAAATGACATTATAGACAGACTGATCGCCTTGCTTGATCTTGATTTGAACCGAGGGGGTCAGGGTGATATTGCTTTTGTTGTCATAAATAATCCTGATGTTCATGGGTTCGCCCGGAGCATAATCAAACTTATCAGGGATGACTGAAGCATCCAAAGAAACAACTTCTTGGTCGCTGACGGTAATTTTTACCGTGCGGCTGATTTTTTGGGCAACAGTGGAGGCGGTCTCAGCGCTGGAACTTTCTTGGGTGGGATTGTAGAGAACAGATAATTCGCCGTTATATTCACCATTGGCAGTATCGGAAGGAATTTTGAATAAAACCCCGACATCGGCATAAAGGCCGGCTTCAACAGTCAATTCAGTAATCGGGTTTTGAAATTCCGTATCTTCTTTGGCATAAAATTTGGTCCAGTCGGCAATTTGCCCTTCGGCGACAAGGCCGATGACGCTGGCTTTCTTTTCAGAATTAAGAACAGTGATTTTGGAAACAATTTCCTGGCCGCGCAGGGCGGTGTCAATATTGATCGGTTCGGTAATCTGCCCGATAGCGGAAACCTGATTGGGGAGAGTGGCGCAGAAAAGGGCGATTAACAGGAAACCAGAGAAAATTATTTTTTTCATATTTGATAATTAATTTAATAAAAGAAGACTTTAAAATATGATAATTGATTTGGTTTGTTTGGTATTTTTAAGCTCAAACAATGCCAGAAAATTTAGAAAAAATCAAGGGAGGTCTATTTGGATATTTTTAATCTTTTTCGGTTATTTGTCAATACCAAAAAGGCTGTGGAAAATATTGATGTTTTATTGGCTAATAATAGCGTTATTTTTTAAAACAAAAATGTTACTTTGGCAAGGTTAAAATTAACATAAAACACCCGCTTAAAAAGCGGGTGTTTTCATTGAAGGTGAAGAGAGATTAGATATTGGAAGCTTTGGGCGTACCGCCAACTGAGGTACTGGTGTACCAACTAGAACCAGTGCCGCGAGACATAGTTTTTTTACTAGTGTTATCGCCGGCTGGCCAGGGCAGGCCGCCACCGCTGTCAATCAAGAGATCGGTGGCGGTTCGTAATTCTAAATTTTCACCACTATTACTCATACTGCCAGTGTAAATTTGATTGGCAGTAACGCCTGGGACGCTAGCATCATCCGTTCTCTCCAAAAGGAAATAATCATTGGCGGGGATGGCACCGGACAAGGTGATGTCTGGAGTGCCATCTTGCGATTTGAGTTTCCAGCCGGTCAGATCGATTGGCTGGTTGGTAGTGTTTAACAACTCTAGCCACTCATCATCGGCAGAGGACAGGGTACCCATCCAGGCGACTTCATTGATCAGCACGTCGCCAGCTTTGGGTGTGGCTGGTTGGCAGTAAGTATCAGAGTTGTCAATAGCACCATCACAGTCATTGTCCAAGCCGTCAGCGCAGAGTTCTGTGGCGGCCGGGTGGACATTGGGATTGCTATCGTCGCAGTCCAGTTCGCAGTAGGCGCAGGCTGAACGGTCGGTACCGGCGCCATAACCATCAGCGTCCAAATCAAGACAAATCGGGAAGACTGGCAGAGTGCAATTGTTGTGGCAACTGTCGTTATTAATCACATTGCCATCATCACACTGTTCGTCGTTATTAACAAAGCCATCGCCGCAATAGGGAGTAGGTTCGCAGGCAGCTGGCCGGAGCAGGGCAAAGATTTCATCTAAGTCATTGGCTGTGGGAGCAAAATAGTAATGGCCGCCAGAAGAGTTGGCGATTTGCTCCAGCATGACAGTATTGATGTCAGTGCCGATACCAATGGTAAAGATCTTGATCCCAGCAGCGGCCGCTTCACTGGCCTTGGAAAGAGCATAGGCGACGTCAGGCGCGTATTCGCCGTAACCTGGACCACTAGGCTTATTGGCTTTGCCATCAGTCAGAAGAATCATAATCTGGTCGGCGGTTGGATTTTTGCGCAGAGAAGTTAATTCACCAGTGGCCAGCTTGATAGCGTCGCCGATATTGGTGGCGCCGACAGGGACGAGACTATTGACGGCAGTTTGGGTTTGGCCGTGATTATTGGAAAGTTGTTTATCGAGACTGGCAGTATTGGCAAAAGAGACTAGGCCGGATTGATCGCCAGTTTGAAGATCATTCAAAAAGTCACCCCCGGCGATTTTGGCTTGTGAAATTCTATCGGGGCTGTCGTAGCCCATGGAACCGGAGCGATCCATCACCAAGACAAAATCCAGGTTGGACGCACAAACTGGTGGCGGTAAAAGACAGCTGGATAAACAGTCATCTGTATCAAGCACATTGCCGTCATCACATTGTTCGGAGTTTTGGTTGACTAGGCCGTCACCGCAATAAGGAAGATATTCTAAAGTACAAGACTCAGTACAGGTATAGTGTTCCGGCGTACCAGCTGTACCATCGCACTGTTCATTACCATTTTTGAAGCCGTCACCGCAGTAACCCTCTTCTTCACAGACACCTAATTTGAGAGCGCCGAATATCTCATCAAGTTCGTTGGAAGTAGGGGCAAAATAATAGGCGCCGCCGGTCATGTTGGCGATTTGCTCCAGCATGACAGCATTGATTTCGGAATCCAAGCCAATGGTAAAGATCTTGATCCCAGCAGCGGCCGCTTCACTGGCCTTGGAAAGAGCATAGGCGACGTCAGGCGCGTATTCGCCGTAACCTGGACCACTAGGCTTATTGGCTTTGCCATCAGTCAGAAGAATCATAATCTGGTCGGCGGTTGGATTTTTGCGCAGAGAAGTTAATTCACCAGTGGCCAGCTTGATAGCATCGCCGATATTGGTGGCGCCCGAAGCCGTGATTAAATTATTGATAGCGGTCTCGGTCAAAGTATGCTCATTGGAGAGTTTTTTGTCCAACACCGCCGTTTTATCAAAAGAGACTAGGCCGGATTGATCGCCGACACCCATCAGAGAAACAAAGTTGCTAGCGGTTTGTTTGGCGGCAATAATTTTTACTGGATCGTAGGCAAGCCAAGTGGATTGATGCGGGAAGGTTTGGTTTTTGGCCGAGCACCAGCTCTGGCTAACATTGTAATCAGTTTTTGGTTGCCAGACATAAGAGGTGCAGGCTGGTTTGTTGACGCAGGTGAGTTGCCACCAGTCGCAACGCGAGGTGTAACCCATAGAACCAGAGCGATCGATAACTAGCATGACATCCATATCATCTTCGCACAGACTTGGCAAGGTGCAATTATTCTGACAGCCATCATCATTATCTAAATTCCCATCATCACACTCTTCCGATCCTTGATTGACGAGACCGTCACCGCAGTAAGGCACGTATTCTAGGGTACAGCCTTGGGTACAGGTATAGTGTTCTGGCGTACCATCAGTACCATCGCACTGTTCACTGCCATTCTTGATACCATCACCGCAGTAAGGACCGTGCAAGGTGACTGGTTCGCAGATGTCAGAACAGTAGGTGCATTCATTATCATATTCCGGTGTACAAACCTGACCATTGTTGCCATTGTCGTCGCAGAGTTCATGACCACTCCAGACAATACCGTCACCGCAAGTTGGAACAGTACAATTGTTTAGACAGGAATCA
>DAOOPA010000014.1:0-19586 GCA_035388025.1 bacterium | reverse complement strand
GATCGCCGTTACCAATAGGCGCATTACTATTATTATCAAAATCAATTTTTGTTTGCTCCCGGTTCAAATAAAACAAAGTCGCCATAACCGCCAGGGCTATCACCAAAACTATTATTAAAATTATTACTAATTTCTTTTTGTCCATATCGCTTAATGTTTAAAAAACTCTAATCCTCCTTATTTTAAAACTTAATTGTCGATTTCATCTTCTTGTTTTCCGCTTTAATTATACTGTTAATTTTTGTTGCTCGCGTTCAAACTCATCTTTAGCTTCCTGAATTTCCAAAAGCTGGCGCGGATCAGTCGTGATAATCTGATCTTCCGCGTAAGACGCTACTATTTTGATAGCCACATGCTTTGAGCCGGCAAAAAATATACCCTCGCCCACGCCCGACTCCAAAAGCAGATATCTCTCTCCTTGGGTTAGCATAAAGGTTTCTGCTACCGAATCAACCGCCGCTGTTGATTGGCGCAATAAAAGTTGCATGGCCGAATTGGTGACTATCGCCTTGCCGTAAGGCGAGCTCAAAAAATCACTCACGTCTTGGGTGATGGTGGTCAGCCCCAGATAATACTTGCGACAACGCTTGGCCAAAGCATGAATAAATTTGGCGCTATCCTCATATTGCAAGAGCCACCAGGCCTCATCGACCACCAATATTCTTTTCTTCATTTCGCTTCTGACCAAATTCCAAATATAATTTACAATGGTATAAATGGCAATCGGCCGGAGTTCGTCCTCCAAGTCTCTGACTGAAAAAACCACCAACTGATTATTAACATCAATATTGGTCCGACTGTCTATCAAACCGGAAAAGGTGCCTTTCGTGTACTTTTCCAATCTTTTGGCCATATCCGCCCCGCCCTCAAACCCTTCCAAAATGCCTTGCAGATCAGACATAATCGGTGAGGTTATCTGGGTCAAATCAGATGCCGCCGTAATATCATTTTTGGCATATGTTTCAATCAAGGCTCGGTCCAAAATAGAATCTTCCTCATGGCTCAATTCCCCGATCATCAGCCTCACCAAACCCTTGAGAGTGATTACCGCCGAACGAATCAAGTCGCCCACTTTATTTTCTTCATCGGTTTTCCTAGGCAAATCAAAAGGATTTATCTTACTGTCGGAATTCAAAGAAATATTTATATACACCCCGCCCACCGCTTCGGTCAGATATTTATATTCCCTTTCTGGATCAATAATGATTACATCCGTCCCCTGCATGAGCGAACGCAAGACTTCCAATTTTATAGCGTAACTCTTGCCGGCGCCTGACGTGGCAAAAACCACGAAATTGGCATTCTGTAAAGAAAACCTGTCAAATAAAATCAAACTGTTGTTGTGCCGATTAATACCATACAATATACCGTCATCGCTGGTCAATTCGGAAGAAATAAATGGAAAAGTTGAAGCAATCGGCGAGGTGTTTAGATTGGCATAAACCTGTATCCAATCCTTGGCTAAAGGCAAAGTGGAATTAAAGCCTTGCTCCGTCTGCCAAGAAGAACGCCTGGTATAAACCAACTTTGAGCCGATATTTATTTCCAGCGTCTCCATTGCCTCTTCCAATTCTTTTGACGAATTGGCGTAAACGGTCACATACAAACCAAATTGAAAAAAATGTTCTATCCCTTGAGTCAAATCATCACGCAACTTTTCAATATCCTGATAAGCAGTCTCCTGAAGCGGATCGCGCGGCGCCCCCTTGTCCCTATCCCCCATTATCTGAGCCCCGATATTACCCAACTTTTTTTTGAGCTGTTTTAAAACAATACCGGAAGAAATCGGAAAAAAATACATGGCAATATCCATTGTCAAACTGGAGTTAATCACTGGCTCAAACCAGCCGACGGAAATATAACGCGGATAAGTCGTGACAAAAATCGTCGCCAGATATTTGCTATTCAACTGCAAATAAGATGAATCCACGCGCATTGAAGACGGCGCGATCAAATCGCGCAATCCCACAATACCCTGGCGATAAACCCTCTCTGCCTCGAGCGCTTCCTTTTCCTGTTCGACTCGCAACTCCTCGCTCACCAGCTCCTCTTTAGACACCGGCCCTTTATCCTGCCTTCTAAGCATCTGTTTTTGTATTTCTTCTGGATTAAACATAAAAAATCAATATCAACGTCAAAAATAAATTTAGTTTATTCTTTTGCCGGTTGTTTTAGGCTCTTCTGATCTGCGTCGCGGACAAATAATTTTAGCCCCTACTCCGCCTGTAATTTCCCAACCTCGATCATTTTTTGCTGTTCTGAAATATCCGGATTATAAGTATTATAAAACAGCTCAATCAGACTTTGGGTATCCAGTTGTTGACTATTGACCATCATGCTGTTCAAACCGCTTTGCACCGTCTCAACCCGGCGATTCAACTCCATTTTATACTTCATAAATTTCTCTTTCCTCATACTCACAATCTGTACCGCTTTGAAAGAATTGAGCGTCTTGGCCACTAGTCCTTCCTTTTTGAGTCCCTCTTGCGGGTTATAAGGCACTACCACATAAAATTTCTTTGACATGATATCCCCAAGTTCTACCAACTCTTTGATATATTGGCTATATTCCTTAATTTGTATTTTTAACAACTCATTTGTCTGTTCCTTTTCTTTTAATTCCAATTTTTCAAGGTAGCTGGCGATATTTAGCCGCCTCGACTGGATCACAATCTGCACCGGGAAACTTAATGAATTAATAAAAGAAATATAACCCTGAATGATGGCATTTTGCTCCTCGGCTGATTTCAAATCAAAATTGATGGAAGCGACCAAAAGTACAGCCACCAAAGTATTGTCCTTCATAATCACCACATCATCATGAATCTCGGCAATATCTATGTATTGCTGAGTGGGTGTTTTGGCTTTTGCGTTTTTCATCATATGGCTATCTTAAGAAATTTATTCTGAACAGGTCTTAATTTATAGATTATTATTTACTCTGACTTGAGAATGAATTTAAAAAACTAATGAAGGATCCCGCGTCAAGATGCTCTAACTCTGATATAGTTAGTACTAATCTAGACGGGTTCCCTCGCCCCGCAAATGCGGGGTCAGGGCAAGCTACTGGCTTATCCCTTGTATCTCCCGCCCGTATCCACAATCAGGGCCAATTCCGACAAGTGTTTAGAAAGCATCGTCTTGCGGCTAGGCGCCAAATCAGTCTGAATTTCCCGCTCCTTTTCCCGATTTCTCTGGCTAATGATCTCCGCCCTTGATACTCTTTTATACCACACTCTGGCCCGCGGTCGCCGGAGCATTTCGATCATGCTTTTCAAAAAATCATAAAAATTTCTGCCCTGAATTTTTATAAAACCGAAAACCACAATTGCCAGTATCACCACCATGGCCAACACAATAAGAGAAACCCTGTCCAAAAAATTATTACCGATAAAAACAATCACCCCACCGATAATCATCATGATAAACTGCCTGGTAGTTATTGGTCCGACAATCTTGTCTTCAACGTCAATAAATTGTGGTGCGACAAATTGTTCCATATTTTAAAAATAAAAACTTTATCCTGACCCCGGCAAGCGCCATCTTCATTGGAAATCATAAACGTTAAGGAGCGCTGACAAATTTTACCCCATGAGATCTTTCCTCGCTCCCCCTTCCTCTCCTCTATGGGAGATGGCCGGGGTGAGGTATTAATATGTCAATTTTCTATTCAAATCCGCTATGGCGTTAAATTCCTCTGGTATCAAAAATGGCTTGCCTGCGGCCTTGCGACTCATAAAAACCTGCTCCACTGTCTTCTTTTCAGCCATACTTTCCGCCCCCATGGCCAGATACAATCGGCCGGTTTCTGACTGCCGCCAAGCCCGAACCCCCTCATCTCTTTTAATCAATGATTCATCTTCCAATAAATTGATTTTTTCCCAAATCCGGCCGACTGCCTCGAGCGGATTCGCGCCCAACTTTCTGAAATCAGTCAAACTTAAATTTTTTATTTCTTCCACCGGGCCAGTAATGATACTGCGATAATGTTGTCCCCCGCTACTTTCTTCTCCATATTGAACCCCCAAATCTCTTTTCTTTGGCTCAATTTCTACCGCCGGAGTACTATCCATCACCGGTTCTTTCTTCAGCGCCTCTGCTTTCATCTCTATGGTTGTTGTTTTACCGGTGCGCACCGCCTCGTCTATTTTTGGTCTTTGCTTTTCCACCAAAGTCAAAAGTAATTCTATCTCCTTTTTGCCCAAAGGCTTGTTGCGCATAATCAAAGGGCTGGCCAAAGCCTCCTTGGTTTCTGACAAACTGCGGATATCCTTCAATCTGGAAAATATTATTTTTTTTACTGGTTCGCTCTGGCCCGGCAAGGTGATGATGCCTGCTTCTTCCGCCACCCGGATAATGCTCTCCACGGTCCTGTCAATAAATTCTTTGATTCTTTTATTTTTTTCTTCCGCATCATCATTGCGCAATTTCCGAATATCCTTCTCGTCGTCAACGGTGAAATAAAATCCGGCCGTCGCCCGTTTTTCCGCCGGCGTTTCATTTTTTATCTCCGGTTCTTGCTTGACTGCCAAAACTTCATTATGCTGAATCACCAAATCATCGCTCGGCAATTCCTCCAATTGGCCATTTTTGAGCAACTTAAAAAAACCGTCTTTGGTTTTGACTACTATTCCATTTTGTAAGTCATCCTGTAGCATGGGGTTTGTTTAGTCTTTCTTTATTATAGCAGATACTGATACAATTTTGAATTTCCACACATTCAATTTTCAATTTTTAATTTTCAATAAATATTACAATAATCAA
The DNA here is from genome assembly GCA_035388025.1 of bacterium. Taxonomy (GTDB): domain Bacteria; phylum Patescibacteriota; class Patescibacteriia; order UBA2196; family GWA2-42-15; genus JAAZMX01. The sequence continues at coordinate 14,822 of DAOOPA010000014.1, read as the reverse complement.
TTTTCAATTAACAAACGGTATTCCTCAATGAAGACGTTATTTTTTGAAAAATCATCGTTAACTCTTGAGCTTCTCGCCAAAGTCGCCTCAATTCTTCTACCTGTCCCGGAAAACAGTTGACCATCATTCTTATCCAATGTTTTGTTTCTTGCGATTCTTTCTTACAAATAAATATTTTGTTAGCAAAATCTTTTTTTGAACTCGCCCCGTTGGCTTCCATATAGTTGGCACCGATGCTGGTAGCTGATCTTACTAATTGATTTATAATCGGTCCGCTAATATTATCTTGCGCTAATGCTCTGCAAAATAATATTATCTCCTCTCCAAACTTAGCTGTTCTCTCCTCAAGGTCATAACTTTTATTTGAAAATTGTGTCATTGAAAATTCAATGAAAATTGTAAATTAAAAATTGAAAATTGTTATACGTTCCACCTGAATTCCCCGCTCTCCATATCCCCATAAGCCAACGCCTTGTAATCCAAATCATAAGCCGCCCGCGCCGCGTTAGACACCAATACCCCGATCATCGCCGCCTCGTCGCTTTTCATTTTCAACCTGCCTTCCAAAATATATTGCAAAAATCTGGCCAGATCTTTGGCATTCGCCGGATCTTTGACAAATTCCCCGCCAGCCAAATTATTTTTTATGAGATAATCTCCCCAAAACTTCACAAACCGCTCATCCCCAGCAAAGGCTTCTTTTAGTTTTCCGCTCTCCGCCAAAAGTAATAATGCCGCCACCGCCTCCTCCCCTTTCCCCGCATTCACTGATTGATAAAAATGATTACGCAGAGTTTTTAAATCAAAACCATCTATATTGCTCTTAATTCGAGTCGCCCCTGTCATTATTTGACTTTTCAAAAAATTGTTTAATTCTTGATGCAGTTTGTCTTCCATCGCTGGAACCAAACCGGGCCGGCCAACGGTATCTTTCTTTACATTATAAACCGTATTAGCAGTCTTATCTTTGCTGGTTTTAGCCACGCCAAAATTGATCTTAAAAATCTCCCCCTTATACAAACCATAATAACCATCATTATCTTTTATTAATTGGGCATCTTCATTCCCTTCTATAATAAAAGAAGATAAGTGTAAAAAATCATAAATATTTAATAACTTAACGATTGCTTCTTTTTCTTCTACGCTTAAAATATTCAGCCTCCTTGATAAATATTCAACTTGGGCTAATCGCCTATCGTTTCTGTTATCAGCCAAAAATAAACGATAATCCTTCAACCACCCCCCGATATTCTTGCCACCAAGCGCCTGCTCATTTGTTTCCATTGCTCTAGCTAAAACCATTTTTAAGCCATCTCTTGTTGTAATTATCTCCTGAGCTAAATGTTTTCTTATTTTATCTTTCAACGGTATTTCTCCGTCCAGAGATAAAAATTCCAACAAATTGCTCCCAAACCATTTAGCCACCTCATCTGTTGCTAATCTTGGCAGAGCAATATAAATTATTTTAAATATAATCTGCTTATAATCGCTAGCCAACTGTTTATCTTCCAATCTCAACAAAAAATCAATCTTATCTTTCAAAATATTTCGATACAAAAACACAGCCTCTTTTTCCTCATCAAAAGACCAGCAGTCATTTGCTGCCGCTAATATTTCCTGATAATTCTCAACTTTCAAAAAATCTTGTTTTTGCCAATTTGTTGTTACCAACATAAATTAATCTTAAACACATTTTTTATTGCGTTACACCCTTCATTTGTTTATTTCTTCGTGGCCGGAGCTCTATTGCTAGCCTGCATCATACTCCTAGTCAATAATTTAATTTGGCCCAAAAGTTTCTTCTGTAAATCAGGTCCTTGAACCTTATCTATATCCCTTGTAAAATCAAATATTTCATTCTGTTTTTCTGATTTCAAAGTGCCTTTTAATTTATCAAGATTATTACCAAGCTCTTTGAACAAACCTGAAAAATCAGGTTTCTCCGCTCCTGCCGCCGCAGTCAACGCTTTCTCAATCGAATCATTTATATTCTTAGCAATCTCCGCTACTGCCTCCGGAGCAACACCAAACGATTCGCTGTTCAGTTGCTCCGCCAGCTGTTGAGCCGCGGCCGGCTGATGCACCGCGTATATCTCTTGCTGAGCGGTCTGACCCCCAGCCCTAACCATTGCCAATTCATTAATTATTCTCTCCTTTTTTGTTTTTATTTCTTCTCTTGTCTTTTCCGCGACTTCTGGCTGTAAATTCCCCTTAATATCTTCATATTTTTTTTCTTCTTCCTCCACCTTTTTTCTTTCTAATATTAATTCTGACTCTCTTTCTCCGCTAGCCTGCACTATTCGTTCCTTTCTTGCTATCTCTGTCTGGTGGTTCTTTTGCCCTCCTTCACCCGGACTGAAATTTTTGAGCCTTTCTTCCACCGCCTCTCTTTCCCCAAATCCTCCCCCTTCACCCCCTTTGACACGATCTGTACCCATTATTGTGTCAAGGACCTTGTATAAATTAGCCCTGGTTGCTTCATCATCAATCTCAGTAGACCGTGCGTATTCTGCTATTGCTCCGATATTCTCTCTTAATGCCTTTCTTGTTTCATCCTTTGTACGACCCCACTGCCCAATAATGGCGCTGGCTGCCACTTTCAAATTCTCCTTGCCAAAATCATCCAAATGCTTATCCCAGCCGCGTTCTCCTGTTTTAGCATCAAAAGTCTGCCTGAGTATATTCTGCGGTACCAGTTCCCTCGCGATTGCCTGATCTTCTTTTTTGGCAAGATATTTCGCCGCAATTCCCGCGTGTTTTTTATTTTTTACCTTCGCCTTATCGGCATCGGATAATTCTTCCCAAGAACCATTACCAATTTGCCCCTTAGCCTGCATGCCCGTTATCATCTCCCTATCACCCTCATCTTTCGGGTCAACTTTTACCCACTCAGCTTTACCAGTATCTCGGTTCCTTGAGACTCTGCCATAATAATGGGGATCTTTGTTCGCCAACCCAATAGCGGCCATATCTTCATAGATCATCGCCTGTCTCTCCTCGCTTTCATTCCGAAAAACACTCTTTATCCAAGCTTCTAGGGCCTCTGGCCCCTCTTTGATTACCCCATTATTTTTTTTCAGCGCTCCCTTGTTTAATTTGGGGTCTAACAAAACCTCATTAATATCGTGATTGGCCATCATTATTTCCGCTATCCCCTGAGCCGCAGACTCTTGTCCTCTTACTGCGACCGGGTTGCCGTCTTTATCATATTTTATCACCCCATCAAGTCTATTTAACATAATATCGCTTTCAACCCCTGCTTCAGAAATACGCTTTTTTTCTGAATTTTTATATGATCCCCTCTCAACTTCTGCTTCAAAGGTTTTATCTTTACCCAAAGACAAAACTCTATTAAATTTATCTTCCATCCCACCAGCCACGCCCATGCCTTTATAAAAAGCCTCCTCTTTTCTTTTTCTTGATGACTCCCAAGAGCTTTTGATAATTGACGGCCTTAAGCTAACAGGTTTATCTATTCCCATCCTCTTTTGAGCAGCTATTGACCATTTATCTAATTTTCTGCCAGCCGCAAGAGATGGCGTCTTTGCCAGCCACTTCCCCGCCCCCTGTATTTTCCCCGCCAAATTCCCTGCCAACTTTCCCCCCACCGCGCCCAACTGTTGGGCCATCATGAGCGATGTCCACAAAAGTCCAATCACCACAATGAAATTTAATACCCCGGTCGTCGTCGCGAAACGAGTTAAGAGCATACTAAACTCTGTCGCTCTGTCAACTGGTACGCCAGGCGCTAATAATGACTGCCCCTCGCTGGTTATCATCCCCATTATTGTGAAAGACAACCATAGAAAAAAGGTGACCAACGGTCCGCTGAATAATTGTTTGGAAATCATGCTCCAAACCTGCGAAGCGAATTTATCGCCCGACGGGACAAACGGCAAAACAAACAGCAAAGGCGACAAAACAATCGCCACCCACAAAATAATAACACGACCAATAAAATATGCGATTAACACGAGTATTGTCGCTGCTGTCACGACCAAAACTATGGTTGCTAAAATCAAAGAGCCCAAAAGGGCAAGTACTTGGTCTCCGCTAGCAGATTGTATTAATTCATCCACCCTTATCCCCAAAAGCCCTTCTATCCCTATAGCCTGAAACAAATTGCCAGCCACCACATCCTCAAAACCATGAACAAAAGTCAGAGTGATCACTTGGCTGATATCAATCATAAAACCCATGATCATCTTGGAAAAATTGATTACGATCGCTCCGATGATCAATTTGGGCAATAATTTTTTATAACTATAAGATTCTATATTCAAAAGCGTGCCGACCGCCACGAGTAATATCCCGGCCACGACAAACATATTAGCCAGATCCCGAACTATGGTCCAACCGATAGTCACCGCCTCCTGAGCCAAAAAATTATTATATTTGGCTACCGTCACAAAAACAGTCATCAAAAGCGAAGCCAGAAAACCAAAAAAGTATATTGCCAAAGATAAGATGGCCCCCAAGGTTTCATATAAAGCAATTGCGCCTACTTTTTTAAAAATATCTCCTATAACCCCAGCATTCACTGCCAATGGCAACAAAAGAAAAGCAAAAACAGCCAACATTAAAATTAAAACATTTTTTTTATTGCACATCCCTGATCCTATTTTTTTAAAATAATAAAACATAACTATCATCTATAAACAATATCTTTTTACAAATTGACCCACCATATGAGTTCCCACCCCCTCAGGGAGTTCTTTCTTATTTTTATCAATTTTATAGTCTCCGGGGTCTTTTATTACACAAGTTTTAGCACCCATACAATATGAACCAATATATAAATTATCTGTAAATATACTGAATAAAGGCAAAGATTCGCGATAATATATCTTGCCACATTCCAAGTCACTGCCCCCCCCTGTTCCATAAGTTCTCATTATATAAGCTTCCATCTCCAAGTCATCATAACCCTGATCCTTTGCCTTTGATAAATCTAACTTATACTGGCAAGATGAATTAATACAAACCCCATAAACATCACCCAAAGAAAGGGCTTGCGTAACTGCAGTATCTAGTTTATCGAGAACATTAGCTTTAAACATATCATTATCACACCATGCTCCCAGGCAAGTTCCTGTACCATCCTCTAATGTATATGTTGTTCCACACTTCATGTCTTGCGGTTTACTCACCTCTTTCACCTTTGATGTGCTGGCACAAAAACCACTAACGGCCGTGATTGTCTTGGCCGCGTCTACCTTGTAGCTTGCTATATCCAAATCCAAACTCGTCAGCTTCGGATTGATCACGTTCAAAATCGTATAACTGGCCAGAAGCAATGTCAACCCGGCCATAGCCGAAAGAATTGTTGCTTTGGCTCCGGTGATCTTGCTCGGATTGCCTCCGGCAATAAGCCACTGGAATCCGCCGAACATGATCATGATCACCGCCAAGATCCCGGATATCCCCACGAACAGATTATAAATCGCCTGCAGATATTCTGGGAAACCCTTGACGCACCAGCCCAAGCCCGGTATCGGCACCTGTAGCATTATATCTTTGCCACAGGCATTACTACTATCCGCGACCGCCAGAGCCACCCTAGCCATACCAAAAGTCGCCACTATTGCCAGTAGTCCTATAACCTTTTTGTGTTTTTTGAAAAATTTGGTCATCTAAAATAATTTAAAATATTTATTTCCAATTTGTTAAAAATTATTATTTGAATCTCTATTTTTTATCTTGCTCTTGTTTTATCTTACAAATCACTAAATCAATTGAAAAAATTGAATCAACTTGCCTCTCTCAAACTTTTCACCCTTAACTCTCGCTTTCGACTCCTGACTCATTTTCCTGCTGACTCTTAAAAAAAATATAAGCCACACTGATGCTCCAAATCGGCAAAAAACCAAGCCCCGGAATCATCTCCAATATCGCCGGCCCGGCGCTCCTGATCAACTTTGCCCCCAACTTCGCACTCTTGCCAAATAAGAAAAATAATCCCACTCCGAGCATCGCGTCTATTATCCAGTCAACTCCCGACAATGTTTCCATCGTACTCATGTCCAACAAATCCTTGGCTATTGCTAGCATTAGACCCAGTATCCAACCACCAGCACTGTGTTCCTGCGCCTCTATTTTCCCCTCGCCCTTTCCCAACGCTCCTTTAAATTTATCAAACGTTTCTTGATCCGCCAATTTCCCTGCCTCCCGTCCGATATTTCCCGCGCTGGCAATAATATTACCGCGCACCATATTCTGCCTGGCTCTATCTTGCAACATTTGTTGCTGATATTCTTCTCGCCACTGTGCCTGTTGTTCTTTGTCTTCTGCTACTTGATCCCCGTTCATATTTTTATTTTTAGTTTGCCCGCCTCTCCGTCTCTCATCACGGATATCCTCCGATCAAAAATAATTAGCTTCAATTTCCAAAAAATTAATCACCTATTGTCAACCTGACCTCCACTTTTTCCTCTTGACCGGTGTTTGAATCCCTGACTGTTATCACCGCTGTGTGTACTCCCGGCCCCAAAGTGCCCGGACTAGTCACTGTCACAAAAATTTTCTTCTCTTCCCCGGGATACAAAATTTCTCCCGTTGGCAATGTCCCGTCATTCGTTGTCAAACTGCCGGCGGTCAAAAATCCTCCGCCATCAGTCACGCTGGTTGTCCAATTAATCGGCGCCAATCCGTTAGCGCTGTTTTTTATAGTAAATGTTAATCTGGAATTTGCCGATAGTACATAGCCCTGGGTATTATGATAAAAATCCAACGCCTGCGGACTGACATCCAAAACGCCAAAACCCTCATTCTCAAAAACAGTAATCTCGCCGGAGAGTATTTTCCAAGCGCTGTTTGAACTGCAATCGCCGTTGCCGTTGCACAGTCCCCAGTTGTCTTCTATCTGCACCTTCGGTTGGAAAGTGCAATATCTATTGTTGGTGGAACCTTGTATGCTTCCACTTTGACAATCGCTAAATTTATAATAATGCACCAATATGTGCGGATTCGCCGGACCATGACTGGCAATCCGCAATCCTGACTCGGATGATTCTGATCCGTCGCCCCAATCAACTGAATATCTCACCAATGGTTCATGGTTTGAATCCACCCAAGAAGTAAATTTCAAAATCACCGATCCTTGTTTGTAAATATTTCTCCTATTGACTTCCATCACATCCACCCTTGGATAATAAGCCGTTCGATTTCCGTCTGGTTTCGTTATATCCCAGTCACCACTTTCCAATTGAACATACTTCCAATTGCCAACCGTTGTCGTGCTGTACTGCCATTCCCACACCCCGTAAGATTTGGCGAATAATTCGCTTAGTCTTCTGCTGGCTGTGTACTGGCTGATCTTTGTATTCATTTCGCTCCAATTCATATTATCTGGTTTATTGAAACCTATACATTTGCCATACTCTCCGGTTTCCATATCCATACCGCAATCCTGGTTGCCATTCGGACACTCCATCCCTGTCTTGGTGCCGCTGATGCATGTTGGCGGCCCGAAACTGTGGGTAATAATCACACCACTGCTCCCGCCAGTAGGATTAAAAGGATCACCTGTTATTTTGTCCAAACACGCAAATCCAGTCCCAAAATGATTCTGACACATTGAATCACTTGTGCATTCTTCGGCCGCGCTATCCTGATTTATCGGTATACAATACCACCTCGCATTTGAAGCCGGTTGTCTGCACTCTCCGGTATTACCACCACTATAACTAGTCGTGCCTGTTGAACAATTGCAATTAATGCCGGTCGCCAAATCGCAAGAGGCACAAGAAGTATCCAATTTTGCGCACCAACCACGATCGGAACTTTCCGTGGCTACAGTCCCCCTTATGCCATAGGGACTGCCGGCGCGCACCTGATAGGGCGTAACATAGTTGACCTTATCAGCCGGCTCCACGTACAGAGGCTCTCCCCACTTATCCGGTCTGTCGCTTGGACTTGGCACCACTGCCGAACCATATGGTGTATAATCCTGAATCCTTTTGTACCCCAGCCAGCCAGCCACGTCTGTTGCGACCTCCTGGCTGTTTATCCTCTGCGCCCAAGGCGCGCTCGCTCCATATTCATCCACTACTTTGGCTATTTTTGTGCACGGCTCCCGTAGATAAAACTTTACAACATAGGCCTCATGTTCCCTATCATTGCCAGTTTTATCAGCACCATTAAAAGAATATTGAAATAAGCCCTTCTCTCGGTCAAAATGAGCTTGGAAACCTATTGTATTTGTTTGGTCCTTAAAACCAGCATCAACCCTCCAGACTACTTGATTTATTCCCTTTTTATCTTCTCTGGTATAAGTATAATTGGCTCCACCAGCCAGCTCTTCCGAGGTGCCGAACTTGGCCCGATTGATCACTATCGATGAGGGATAATCCCAGGCCAAAATCTGTCCTTCCAACACTATTGAATCCACTTCATATTCCTTCAAGCCATATTCTACGTTTCCAGAGCCTATCTTCTGGATTGGCCAATCGACTGCATGACTTTCTCGACATACATAAAAAGTATATGGTATGTTTGGTGCCATTAGACCAAACTTACAATTGTCAATTGAAATAGCACCAGGATAATAATTATGAACCTCGTATTTAGTGCCACAAATCTGAGAGCCATCAATACCCGAGCTTCCGCATCGCTGGTAATTGCCCGTAGCTTCCATGCAATAATACAAAGGTTTTCTGCCGGTATATCCGGCCACTGACTCTTTGCTAAACATATTTGCCTCACCGGAAATAATATCCACCGGCCACCACAAAAGGCACATTGGCTGATTGACAAATTTTCTCTCTTGATATTTTGGATCTGTCTCCACGCAATAGCCTTTCCAGCCCTTATAATCTTTGTTTGTCTGATCATCATAATAATCGCAAGCCGGAGCGTTTTCTGTCGGATACAACCGACAAGAGCGCGGAATATAGCTAGAGCCGTCCGCGTCGCCGCCGACATCCAAAACCGCCTTCATGGAGACATTATCTATATAAAAAGATCTATTTGTTGACCCGGTAGACACTATTGCCAAGCCGGCTGAACCGCTGGCGCTTTGCAAATCCTTTACCGCCAAAGTCGCCACATAATACTGCCAGCTGTTTGACAGTAAAATAGTGGAAGTTGCTGACCCTCTATTCGGGTCAAAGTAATTAAATTTAACATAACGGTTGTTGCCCAAATCCAACTCCGCCACGATTGTCTGACTAGTCGGGTCATCCGTCTTGGCTCTAAAACTTATTACATACTGTGTCCCTTCAGTCTTTGATCCGCTCAATTTACTGATCACTTTTTTAATGACCGCTCCGTCATAAGCCGACTTGGGTGTTACCCGCAAAACCCGATTTATCCCGTTTTCCGGATCCGCGTAATTTTCTATTGTCCCGCCCTTGATCAGTTCCCACGGCCGCTCTGACCAATCTTCAAAACCGCCATTGGCTATCCCTACCGGTATGCCGGTTTCCACCATCTGACTATAAGGATAATAACCGTCTATTTGGGCATCCACGCATTTGGCCGTAGCCGCGTTTGCCGTACCAGCGCAGTCAGTATCAGCTCCGCATTTTTTGCCAGTGTTCAGGCACCGCTTGCCCCAATCCAAACCCACTTTAGCATAACCGGACATATTTTTTATCTCCGCCAGTCCTACCGGCGCCTCTTTGGTCAAGGGCGCCCTTTCCTGATCCAAGACACTTACGCAACCGCCGCCCTCGTCCATTTTGTTGCACAAGCCTGTCTTAAAACAAATATCTTTCTGCTCCGGCGGATTTTTGGTCGTATCCCAAACCTGAGTTGCCGCGTCGCAGTACAGCCACTCATCGCACGCCCGATCGCGCGTCACTTTCAAAACGACATTGGCATCCGGCTCTTCGTCTGTTGTTTTCATAGTAAAAGTTATTCTCCCGCTCACCGCGCAAGTGAAACTGCCGGCCGGACAGCTAACCGGACACTGATTATTGGTATTGGTCCTGTTGCCCGGTATTACCGAGCTGGCGTAGGCCTCATAGGTCACCGGGTTGCCATCCGTACTCGGCGTCAATCCGGCCAGACTTATCCCGTGTTGCACCACGGAAACATCCATTTTCTTGAGGGTGAAAGCCCCGCTACTGCCAGCGATTCTATAACACAAATAGCTGTCGCTCTTGCCATCGCCATTTTGACCGCCGACTGTATTCCATTCAATCATCGCCTTGGTCGCCTGCACGCTGGCAGCTCGCTCGTTCTGTATGACCAATTCTTGTCTTGATGCCGTATCAAAACTCCCGCTCAAACTCAAATCTTCATAATTATTTCTCTCGCAGAGCAATGTATAGTTATAATTCGTGCCAGGCTGTAAACCGGTTACCTGAAAATTATGATTTTTTTCGTTATTTCTATCATCAAAACCCCCATTGGTTCCCAAAGCCGGTATCTCCAATCCGCAACGAGATGTTGGCTCCGTGCACAAACTAAAATCAACGCTATTATAGCTGGGCGACACGCTCAAGGTTGTTCCCTGACATAGTCTCACCTTTTGCTTAGTTATCGTGTATTCGCCGCCCGTACCCATCAACTCGCTATTATTTGTTGAACTGTTATAGGTCAAAGTGGTTACCGGGGCCGTGGCCGTGGCCGGCATCTCGGCCGTCAAGCTGGTAAAACTTATTTTTACCACCCCAGGGTTTGCTCCCACCATCCGAATCGTACCCAAAGACAACCCCGAGCTGTTTGTCGGCCGATGATTGATATCAAAAGTTATTGTGTTGCCATTCACGGCCGCCGTCCCATCAACTCCCGAAACCACCGCCGCTTCCACTGTGCCAAGTAACGACCTATTATCAATTTGCAAAGTCGCCCGGATGCGTCTGATATTGATATAGTCGGGACGCATGCTCAAATGAATCACAAACGGCGTCCCCATATTCACTTCCAATTTGGGTTCATACAAATAAAACTCTACCCCCTGTGAACACTCCGATCGGCAACACTTGGTTGCCTCGTCATACCAATTACCGCCAGGACAAAACTGGTAAGACAAACAAGACTCATTGGGCGCCGGACAACACTTGATCTGAAAAATCTGCTGGTTGTTTATGTTGCCCGGTTCTTCCGAAGCGCCGCCATTATAAACAAAAATAGTCTGATTGGGAGCATTTTGGTCAAACCAAAATATCGCTTCCCCCAGCACATCTTGTTTGACATCAAAATTAATTGTGGCCAAAATCCCCCGCTCCGCTTTAAACCCGCCATTGGTTGGATCAGCGACAATCCCCCTCACCACTTGTAGCAATCCGGTAACATTGTCTATCTTCTGCATACTGCCCGGTGTCGTCGGAGTTATGTCGCCTTCGCCCACGGGGAAATCGGTTCTGTTCACCCTGATGCTTGTCACCTCTATCTTGGCTGGATCATAGTGAAGAAAAGCCGCTACTGATACGATGTCATTATTTTCGCCGGCGCTATTCAATTCATTGACCACCACAATATCAATAGACCTATTTTTCTGCCCGCACCCCACTTCTGTGCCTGTTATTTCCTGGGCCGTATCGGTCCATAGCAACTTTAACTCTGGTGGCTCTGGCGCCGCCAACGTAAAATATAAAATCAACCCCGCCACTACAAAAAATATAGGCAAAACAACCATCAGCAATTTCTTCTTTGGTGTCATTTTGGCAAACCAAGTCTTGAGCTTATAGCTTCTGCTTGTCTTATAAATTTCCAAAGTTCCCGGTGTCGGCTCGCCTTGGTTATTGTTTAATTGTTGCTTGTCTTCCATTTTTTTATAATCTTATCTTTTACTTAATGGTATACTTTACCCCGGCATAATCCATCTTTACTTCTGTACCGCGCGCGTCATCCAATATAAAACTGCTCCCTTCGTCTCTGAAATTTATCTCTCCCTCGCCGGTATTTTTTGCCTCAAAAGTCAGCTTGGCCAATAGCCCCCTATCGCTGTTGAATCCATCATCGCTGTCTTTCCAATCTCCATCGCCCGGTTGGCCGCGCACTACTTCTATTTCTCCTTCCCTGTCTTCTCCGATTGCTCCGATTGTCATCATCGACCCGCCAAAATCAATCTTCTCTGCCAACGCCAATTGTTCTTTATTATAAAGCAAGATAAAGCCGACGGCTGACATATCATAGCCTCTCGTGTCTCCGTAAACCATTACTGTAAATTTATCGCCTTTCTGAACAGCCTCACTGGATATTTCCAAAAACAACCTGCCCCTGACCGCCTCTTTTTCTGGATCATTGACCTCTGTTTTGGAATTATCAGTCAACCCGCTATTTTGATCAACCACTGGCTCTTTTTGGCTTACTCTCCATATTGCCAGCCCGGCTACTGTTATCAAGGCTACTGTTATCAAAGCCGCTACCATTAGCCGCCATTTCTTGTTCTTGGCCGGGTCATCTACGGACGCCCAATTTTGTTCTTTATTGTTTTCCATATATTTTTCAAATTTAATAACAAAATTTATCGTGTCACCGGCTGTACCCCGCACCGGCCGAAAGTTCCGTCTGCCTTGACGCAATCAGCATCAGCCTCGCACTCTATTTTCACGTCGTTATCACAGCGCCAAGAACTGTATAGAAAATCCGCCGTGCCGTCTGTCTGATGGAAACCAACGCAATTCTGATTGAGATCCACTGCGCCGCATTTTTCCAAATCATCAGTTTTATAATAATAATAATCGCAATTTAGTACTGCTCTACTCTTGGTTGTGTCATAACGGCTTTCATAATTGACCAGGCTCCGATCGCAGTCATCCGGATTGCGCGGATCTTGAAATTCTCTGCAAGTGTTGCTGTCTTCCGGACAAGCCGCTACCCAGCTGGAGCAAAGGCCATCATTGTCTGAGCCGGTACTATAATTCATGCACGTACTGCTTTCTCCGCAGATATTATCAAGCAAATGCGCATCCTCGGTTGAACGTCCGCCTATGCACCGCCTCTCTATTATACACGGCGCTCCGCTGCAATCTGAATCGCTCTGGCATATCCGACTCGGTTCATTAGAGCAATAACCATTGGCCGGATCGCTATAAAAGCCGGGGCAGAGTTCCGTTGTGCCTCGCTTGTACCAGCCATATTTGCTCCCAGCCAACTTGTATTCGCATACCAACGCCCCCGGATCCTTGAAATAAACCTTGCCGGAAACATTTTTACCTTCGGGAGTAAATTCATCGCACCCGACTTTTTTTGATTCGCACAGCTGGCTAGCCAGCCCCTCAAAGTTGTCCGGCTCAACCAAAAAGTATTTATCACTAAAACTTATCTTGGCCATGCTTTGATCCAATGTCATCAAACCCAATCTCCGGCAACCCGCCTCGGTGCAAATCTTTTCTTCGTCATAAACCAAATAAATCAAACTGTCAGCCGGCACTGTCAAATCGTCGCGATTATCATTATTTTCAGTATTATATTCTTGTTCATATGGCGCCAAAGAATTCTGGGTGTCAATCATTGCTTCGCACCCCACCGCGTAATCATAACAAATTTTACTGAAAGACTTGGCATACCATTCCTTGCCATCTTCATCCTTATAGGCCGCGCAACCGATCTCCGCTCCCTTTGTCGGCTGATCGCATGTTTCTGGGATTTGCCAGCTATCCTTAATCAAATACAAATCGCTGTTCGTCTCCATTAAAATTATATTGTCTATGAAATATTGGCCCGAGCCGGAAATATTGATGGTTTCCCCTGCCGCGACCGCTCGGTTAAAATTATTTAAACTAAAAACATATCTGTTCCAATCGCTGTTCATCGTCACACTGCTCGCCCGCTGGCCGCTCTCAAAATTCAAATTACCGGAAAAATTCACACCTAGGCTTCCTGTGCCGCTAGCGGTTTTCGCCCAAAAATATATTTTATAAGATTTGCCGGATTCCACCGCCGCACTGACATCTTTGCTAATCGTCCCATTGGCCGCGAGTGAATGTTCACTGATAATAATTGACTCATTGCTTATCCTGCTATTACTGCCTGTCCAGCCCTGGTTGGTGCCATCCTCAAAATTGTCATCAAACAAAATGCCTATATTATTACTGGCGCTCCCCTTGTATTCTCGGCAACCTACTGCGTCCGCCGAACAAGTCTGGCTCAATCTCGGTATTGCCGAATAAATCTGTTGCGTTGTCTCCCCAGCCGCGATATAGGTGCGTCTCAATTTCACGCACTCGTCAGACGCGAAAACTACTTTGGAAAACTTGACCCAAGTGGCTTGATTGTTGGCATTGATAAATTCCACGCAATCTGGATTATAGGCTGGATTATCAGCCGTGTTGGTTGCGCCCAAGGCGCAATGATTTTCCGTCCCGCTGTCCTGGCAACTTACTTCGCCATTGGCATCCGTCACCGGATTGGTGCACGGATAATCGCCCCTGTCTGATCTCAACAAACTCCAGTTGCGCAACTGATTGCCCGCCTCCTCGCTTGAAGCCCAAGAATAAAAACTTTCTATTGCCGCCCCTGACTGGTCTGGCTGAATGCAAGTTCTTATCATTGTATAATATTCTCTTCTTTCCCCCTCTGTTCCTTCCGACAAATTAGTGAATTCCTCGCAACCATTCTCGCTGGCATTGCACGTCTTGACGCTTTCAGGGATTATGCCCACTGGATTTCTGTTCCCGGGCACCGCTGACTCAAAAAATGATGGCTGTTCCAAATAATTTTCATAACCCACGCATTCTTTGGGGCACTCATCAGCCGCCTGAATTATTCCGGGCTGATTGACGCCATTATAAGATATCGGCTCATAAGAACGGCAACCGACGTCACTGGCATCGCAATAAAAGGCGTATGATTGGCAAAGGTCCGTTCCACCCTCAACGCAACGTTCAATATCCGCCCGCCACACCTGCCCGCCGCTATCACAGTCATCG
>DAOOPA010000013.1:0-20407 GCA_035388025.1 bacterium | reverse complement strand
AAAATTATCAAAAAATATTACTAATTATTTGTCTGTTCTAGACAAGCACCAAATATTATTATTGGGATTAAAATATTAATATGAAAATAGTTAAATGGTCCGCAAGAATACTAGCCCTTGGCATACTTATATTTGCCTTGCCGTTTTATTTCGGTTACGGCAATCCGTTGCCGTTTGCCAAGCCGGATTACTCATTGTGGGAAAATGTCGCTCTGGCAATGATGCCACTAGTTTTTATAGGCCTCGCTTTGGGTTGGAAGTATCCTAAAGCGGGCGGATTGTTAACTATAATACCAATCATTATCGGATCTATAGTCGGACTTTTGACAGAAGCAAACTTCAACATCAACCTGGCAATGCCTATTATTCCGGGAATTTTATATTTAATAGATGGGTATAAAAAATTTAAAATCGTATTTTCTATTTTGGCCATATTATTCGGCGCGTTTTTAATTGTATTCGGCGGTTATGATGACAGCCCGGGAGCGCAAGGGCTCGGCCTTTTATTAATTATAACTACTATTATTATTGCAATCAGAAGTAAAAATAAAAAATAATCTAATATGATTTTTGAGCATTCTTCAAAACATAAAATGGTTTTGCTTATGGCCTTCCTTGTTATTTTAGCGTTAGGTGTTTTTATAATTTTTTATTCTTCAATCATTTTTCAAGAAGGTAATCCTTGGCCACAAATCAAAGGCATAGCCCAGTTAACTTTTAGCCATCAGGATGTGGTAAAATTAGATATTGGGGAAAACAAATATATTACCAAAAGCGACAATCCAGAGATCATCAAATCTTTTATGAAAGAGAGGGGATATGAGTTTACGGAACAAATGGGCGCGGGCTATCTTTTTGAATCAGATGCCGGAACAAGCGCGGTGGCGGTTCACAGATATTACAGCCGATATTATTCTTTGTGGAGCATTAGTGAAAATTTAACCACTAAAGATAATACCTTGGCCGACGAATTGAAAGAATGTCTGCCCAAAAGTGATATGGGGAGTTTCGAGAGATGCAAAGAACTTCTAGCTAAGATTGTAAATTTTGATGATTGTGTTAAGGCTGGTTTTCCCATTATGGAAACCTACCCGCTCCAATGCGCCACGCTTGATGGCCGGAACTTTACCGATGAAAGTAATGGCGATTGGAATATGGCTTTAACAGTCCTTGAAAATTGTGAAGTGGCAAGAGTATTTCAAAATCATAGTAAATTGGTAAAGTTAAAACTTAAAAATGGCGATGAACTCGTAGTTTATGAACCCCAGATCGATGAGGTTATGGAAGTGGTGGAAAATTTGGATGGTAAATGTGGCGATATTATATTGGGCACAGAATAACATAAAAATAATTTTATTAATAATTTTATAAAAAACTATGTCTAAAAAAATAGATTCAAATACCAGATTCTATATTGATCTTGATATCGATTTAATGAAAATCATCAGCTGGGACTATGGTCAGAGGCAAGAACTTGAACAAAAATTACCCAACCCTAATCACCGCCGGATTTTCATTACCAAAGGTCAATATAATAAATTGGAGCAGGAAGACTAAAACGTAATCAATCATTGATTAAATTCATAAAGAACTTATTGATTATTAGTAAAATTTTGTTTAATATTCATACCTTTCAATATAATAAAGGTGTTTAATTATTAATGAATTACATATGGCTAATTGGTATAAAATTAAAAGTCGGGGCAATGTTGATGACCGGCGCTCGCTAAAACCTTTGGCGGTGGGAGGCGTCAGTATCACTGCCGTAGCGCTCATGCTTTTGACAAGCTATTTAAGCAACGGCAGTATAGAAACGACATTAAGGGATGTCGCTCAAACCGTGATAGAAGAACAGTTTCAGCAGACGCAAAATTCTTCTTTGGCCGAGGATACCAGCCAATATACCGGGGAAGATCCATACGAAGAATTTGTCAAAATTGTCTTGGGCTCAATCAATGATATTTGGAGACAATTTTTTTCGGCTTCGGGCAAATCATTTACCGAACCGAAGTTGGTTTTATTCCGGCAAGCGACCGCATCTGGTTGTGGCATTGCTACGTCTCAGGTCGGACCGCATTATTGTTCTGCCGACCAAACGATTTATTTGGACGAAACTTTTTTTGATGAAATGGCAAGCCGTTACGGCGCGCAGGGAGGTGATGTCGCGGAAGCTTATGTGATTGCCCATGAAGTGGGCCACCATGTCCAGAATTTATTGGGAACTTTGGATGAATTATCCTCGGATGACAACGAGACATCAGTAAAATTAGAACTTCAGGCCGATTGTTATGCTGGCTTGTGGGCGAATTCTATCCGTGATGAAGGTGTATTTGATGCTGGAGAGATCCGGGAAGCGATGGATGCCGCGGCCGCGGTTGGAGACGATCGAATACAGGAAAAAGCCCAAGGATATTCGAATCCAGAAACTTTTACGCACGGAACGGCGGAGGAGCGGGAGAAGTGGTTTACCAAAGGATATGAAGAGGGTAGGGTCAGCGCTTGCGATATCTCCTCTTAAATTAATGAACAAAATTGTATGGGCGGAGTTCAGTTTGTTTGTTTTTTAATGTTTATGTAAATATGGATAATGTTATCAATAAAATCCGCAAAGAACTTCGGCAAAACGCGGATGAAAAACTAAAAAAGAGCGGCCAAAGATTTTTTAAGGAACCAGTCAAAATGTACGGTATGAAAACCGCCTTGGGTCTTCAAATTGGCAAAAAATATTGGCAAGCAATTAAAGAAAATAGTAAACAAGAAATTTTTGCCATGTGCGAAGAGTTGTGGCAATCAGGCTATATGGAAGAATCTTTTATCGCTTGCAACTGGTCGTACTATGTCCGGGAGCAATACGAGGAAAAAGATTTCGCGATTTTTGAAAAGTGGGTGAAAAAATATGTGGCCAACTGGGCTTCGTGTGACACGCTGTGTAATCACACTATTGGTGCGTTTGTGGAAATGTATCCGAAATTTTTAAAGAATTTAAAATCCTGGGCCAAATCCAAAAACCGCTGGATGCGCCGTGCCTCCGCGGTTTCTTTGATCATTCCGGCCAGACAGGGAAAATTTTTAAAAGATATTTTTGAGATTGCGGATATTTTGCTTTTGGATAATGACGATTTGGTTCAGAAAGGCTACGGCTGGATGCTTAAGGTGGCGAGCGAATCACATCAAAAAGAGGTCTTTGATTATATAATGAAAAATAAAACCAGAATGCCTCGCACAGCACTCCGCTATGCCATAGAAAAAATGCCTAAAGATTTAAAAATAAAAGCAATGGCAAAATAATATGGACGAAAAAATAAAACAATATATAGCCAAGCAACCATCTCCGCAAAAAGAGATAATTCTCGCTGTCCGAAAAATATTTTTTGAAACCTTAAAGAATTGCGAGGAAAAATTCGGCTGGGGTGTAATCGTCTTGTGCGGAGGCAAGTTTTATATTGGTGCCATGAAAAGCAGGGTGCATGTTGGTTTTTCTATCATTGGTTTAAACAAGGATGAGATTAAGTTTTTTGAAGGAGGAGGCAAAACAATGAAACATCTTAAAATCCCTGATTTAAAAAGTATAGACGAATTGAAACTAAAAAAACTGATCAAGCTAGTCAATAAAAAATCCAAGTGTGTTGGGTGTTAAAATTATAAATTAATTTACAAAAATATGAATAATCAAAACCAAGAGTGTTGTCCGAAATTTGATCCCGCGCCCTGGGATGGGAAGATTTTGGACTGGGACAAAAAAAGATTTATCAAAGGCAAAGTTTTCACCCTGTTTTTTATGCCCATCAATTTTGGCAAAGTAATTGTCAAATTGATGGCCAAAATTGATAAAGCCGGGGCCAAGGCTGAGGATTGGATGAGTCTTTCCGATCATACCTCCAAATGGAATATGGATTTGTATCTGGCAGTTGACAAAGAAGTACCGGGCGCTGAAAATATTACTTTAAGCGGTAAATTTTTCAGCAAGGTTTATGAAGGTGATTTTAAACAAACTGGAAAATGGTGTCAGGATTATGAGAATATTGTCAAAGATAAAGGCATGAAGGTCAAAAAATGGTATATGTGGTACACAACTTGCCCCAAATGTGCCAAAAAATATGGGAAGAATTACACAGTAATTATTGGTAAGGTGGAATAAAAATTATAAAAAATATTTAAAAATAATTTAATACCTTATGAACACTATCCCCAAAATAATCATTGGCGCGGTCACGGTCGTTGTTTTGGTCGCGGCTGGCTTTTTTTTAAAAAATACTTTGATTGATTCTGATCAAAAAGAATTGGACACGCCAGAAAAAATCGTGGCTGACTACAAAGATCTTTTGACCGAAGCGGAAGAGTTGCAAAACTCTGCTGGGGTGAATTGCGGTGATAAAAAAGAGACTAATAAAAAAATAGACGCTTTGGAAAAAAAGTTGGCGGATTTGGCCGAGCGTAAAAAGCAATGGCTGGACAGTGTGCCCAAGTTGCCAGATGTAGAGCCGGAAGTATTAAATGGTGATAATCCACTGGGTCGCCCCGGATCCGAAGTGCCAGATTTAGGCTCTGATGTGCCGCCATTGCCGGATATTAATCCTGAAAATAGGGGAGTACCCGGCTCAGAAGTGCCTGAATTGACCCCTGATGTACCACCCTTACCAGAAATTGATATAGAATCAACTGAATATATTCCTGAAATGCCCGAAATAAATCCCGGTCGACCCGGCTCAGAAGTGCCCGAGCTCGGTTCAGATGCACCACCTTTGCCAGAAATAAATGAAATCAATATTATTGACCCCAATGAAAATATTTTTCAAATGGACGACAATGCCCAAAATATAAAAGATATTTTGCAAGCCTTGAGAGATTTGTGCCAAGAAGCAGAGCCAACCCCAAAAATTATTTCTGATAAATGCACTGATGCTTGCAAGAGGCACAAAGATTGCGCCGCCTATACCGAGGACGTGACGGCAACTGATTTGGCTGATGCCTATAATGCTTGTATGGAAGAATGCCCCACTTGGCCAAAGGAGATGGTCAGATGTATCAATGCCACGGATATTAAAACACCCAATGACTGTGTTGGTTTTGTACAGTGCCAACTACCGCAATTTTATGACAAATATTTACAATAATTAAATTGAGTCGGATAAAAAATTATGAAAAAATATCTGAAAATAATTTTATACATCCTCGCCATGCTGTTTGGTATTTTTATGTTTATCTATGGTGGTTATGATGATAGCCCAGGCGCGCAACTTTTGGGCGTGGTGTTTTTTGTTTTGGGCGTAGTCGGTTTAATTAAAATAAATAAAAAATAATTTTAACAAATAATCTTATGCTCAGCAAAAAAATCGCCATTTTCGAAGGTAAAAAAATCCGTCGAGTGTGGGATGAGGAAAAAGAACTGTGGTATTTTTCGGTTATTGACGTAATTGAAGTGCTTACGGATAGCACCCAGCCTAGTAAATATTGGACAGCCATGAAAGCCAGGGTAAATATTGAGGGTGGAATTCAGTTGTCTACAATTTGTAGGCAACTGAAATTGGAGTCATCTGATGGCAAAAAGTATGCCACCGATTGCGCAAATACAGAAGGCATATTTCGTATTATCCAATCAATTCCCAGTCCCAAGGCCGAACCATTCAAGCTGTGGCTGGCCAGGGTGGGCTATGAGCGAGTAGAGGAAACCGAAGACCCGGAAAAAGCCATTCAACGAGCACTGGCTACTTATCTCAAAAAAGGTTATTCTAAAAATTGGGTGGATTTGCGCCTGAAGAGTATAGAAATCAGAAAAGATCTGACTAATGAATGGCAAGAGCGGGGTGTAAAAAACAATGACGAATTTGCTATTTTGACTGACGACATTTCTTTTGCTTGGGCTGGCTTGAAGACCAAGGATTATAAAAAACACAAGGCTTTAAAAAAAGAGAATCTGCGCGATAATATGACCAATTTAGAATTGGTTTTAAATATGTTGGCGGAAACCGCGACGACCGAGATATCCAAAAAGCGCGAGCCGAAAACCTGGCCGGAAAATAGGCAAGTGGCCCATGAGGGCGGCAGTATTGCCGGCAATGCCAGAAAACAAATTGAAGTCAAAACCGGCCAGTCAGTGATCAGTCGGCTCAATTTTAAAAAAATGCAAGAACACAAAAGAATTAAAAAATAATTTTATGGCTAAAGAAATCATTCAGCTCAGCAATCAACCCGTAGCTCATTATGACTCGGCTACCTTAGAAATTAATCTGGGCAATTTTTTGGATTTGCTAGCCAATGCCGGCACCGACACCGTGGCTATACATAAGGCATGTTTGGACCCTAATTTTTTTGATTTAAAAACTTTAATCGCCGGCGAAATGTTCCAGAAAATAGCCAACTATCGCAAGCGTCTGATTATCCTGGGTGATTTTTCCGCCATCGCCAGTCAAAGTTTTAAAGATTTAATTTACGAAGCCAACCAAAGCGGTCAAATTGTTTTTGCCAAAGACTGGGCCGAAGCTGAAAAATTATTAAAAAAATAATTCAGTCAAAACATTTTATTTACGGCCAAGAATCTTAAATGCTCAATTAAACTGCCGTCGATTTTATAAATTATTTATTTTTGCTATAATAAATTTATTAATATGTGGATTAGTCCCAACAATAAATTAATTTGCAAACCGAATAATTATTATTGTTTGGTTGTATTTTTTTGTTGTTTTATTTTTTATTTTTTATTTTTTACTCATGGCGCCAGCGCCGCCTACACGGCCGAATATTGGAATGTGGATTTGGGTGAAGCGCCATCTTTTCCTGAAGGTTCAGCCGACTACACTACTAGCATTGAGAATATTGATTTTAGTTGGGGCGAATCTTCGCCAGCAACTGGCACGATTAACGCCAATGGTTTTGTCGCTCGCTATACGCAAACTATTAATTTTCAAGCCGGCACTTATTATCTTGAAACAGAATCCGACGACGGCATTCGTGTCTATCTTGATAATGTTATTATTGACGATTTAAATAATTGGATTGATCAGGGAACTACTGCTTATCACGCCACTCAAAATATTTCTGCCGGCAATCATACAATTAAAGTTGAGTATTACGAAAATTCTGGCGGAGCGGTCGTTCGCTTTGCCTATACCAAACTCACGCCTTCCGTCTCTGCATATTTTCCATCTGACAATGCCAGTGGTGTTACCACCACAGCGGATCTCATTTTGACTTTTGACGAAGCGGTTGATGCCAAGACTGGCAATATTACTATTTACAAAGCCAGCGATGATTCAATTTTTGAACAAATTCCCGTCACGGCCAGTACCAATATCACTGGTTCTGGCACAGCTTCAATAGCTATTAACGCCACTTCGACTTTAGCTGATCTAACCAGCTATTATGTCAAAATTGATACCGCTGCTTTTGAAGATACTTCTGGCAATAGTTATGCTGGTATCACTGACACCACGACTTGGAATTTTACCACCAGTGATTGCACCAATCCCAGCGTCTCCAATTTTTTTCCTGCCGATGGCGCTATTACCGCCACTACGACCGCTAATCTCATTTTAACTTTTGACGAAGCAGTTGATGTCAAGACTGGCAACCTCGTGATTTACAAATCTAGTGATGACAGTGTATTTGAAACTATTGCTGTTACTTCTGGTAATGTCACCGGTTCTGGCACAGCTAGCCTAATGATCAACCCGACTTTTGATTTTGATTATGAAACCAGCTATTATGTCAAAATAGATGCCAGCGCTTTTGATGATACTTCTGGCAATAGTTATGCTGGTATCACTGACACCACGACTTGGAATTTTACCATTGAAAACCCGCCACCTTGTCCAACTGTTGAGCATGCCGCTACCTACAATCATTATCCGACTTGCGGTGTTGCCGCTTGCGAATCGGGCTATACTTTATCCAATGGTGCTTGCGGCCGAACACCAACCGGCGGTGGTTATATTGTTCCGTCTTCAATCGGCAACGGCCAAGCTGATAGCGCTATCCCCATGCATGAATCAAAAAACCTTGGTTTAATTGATGGCGCTGGTTTTAACATTCTCGGCTATCTTGATTCTGTCGCGAATTTCAGCGCCCTTACCAGTCAAAATAAAATCATAACAGAGCATAGCTTGAAAATTATCAGCCTAGACACGCTGACCAAGAAAATCAAGGTCTTGATCCAATCGGATCCGCTCACTTTGGAATTGGGTGTGGGTGAAACAAAAAATATCGATCTGGACAACGATCAAGTCAGCGATATCGCCTTGACTTACAATGAATTGCTTATTAATCGGGTGGATTTGACTATTGAGCAGTTGGATTTACATTCCCAAAGCAAAGTTCCGTATCTGGAAAATACTCTTATCAAAACAAAAGATCGCCCTGTTGTTTTTGTTATCCAAGACGGTAAAAAATGTCCTTTTTACAATGCGCAAGCTTTTTTGAGTCATGGTTACAATTGGAAAGATATAAAAGTTGTTGAAGATTTATCAGAAATATCTGATGGTGAAATAATTTATGTCAAAGAAAGTCTTAAAAATAATTATCAATTTACTCGTGATTTGAAAATTGGCCTGATGGGCGAAGACGTTAAAGAACTACAGAAATATTTAAACGCCAATGGTTTTGTTTTAGCCGCAGATGGTTCTGGCTCGCCCGACAAGGAAACAGACAAGTTTGGCAGTCTAACCCGAAACGCTCTAATCAAATTTCAACAAGCCAATGATATTTCACCAGCCGTTGGCTATTTTGGACCAGTGACCAGAAAATTTGTTAATAATAAATAAAAATTAGATGCCATTTGCTAGTTTGGCCGCATTACTTCCCTCCGGTGTCAGGAGAGCTGTTTTTATTTTTTTAAATATCTTAAAATAATCTTATATATTATAATTTGAGGTCTTTTGGTTGTTTGCGTTTATCTATCGCGGTTATGATGACAGCCCGGGCGCGCAACTTTTAGGCTTGGTGTTTTTTGTCTTCGGCGTGATGAGATTAGTTAGGTTTAAAAAAAGAATAACTAATCAGTAATGAGCTATATCAAAAAATCTAAATTTGTTTATTTGACAAAAATTAGTTTTGGGTATATATTCATAATAGATAGTAGTCAAAGGTCGAGCTATCTGTTATAATTAATCATCTAAATAAAAATATATGCCTAAATTAGACAAAACTGGCCCCTTGGGCCAAGGACCTCTGACCGGCAGAGGGTTGGGACCTTGCGGCGGCGGCATGCGGCATGGTTGGGGCTGTTTTGGCGGCTATGGTTTCGGTGCCAGAAGATTCGCTTCTCCCAAAAATCAATTGGTTGCTCTTGAGGAAGAAAAAGCTCTCTTGGAGGAAGAATTGGCCGCCGTGCAAGAGGAAATTACTGTCCTGAAAACCCAAAAATAAAAGAAGGCTTTGAGACCCCGCCCTTATAACTAAGGGCGGGTGTAGCCTTCTTTAAAAATTAATTTATCATGTTAATAAGAAAATATCAATATCTATGCCCAGACCTAGACTGTGTCGGCGAGTAAAATTTAATCCCAATATCACTTATTTTAAGCCCCAAGGCGTGCCTATGAGGGAGCTTGAAATTATTGAGCTAACCACTGAGGAGATGGAAGCTTATAGATTGAGGCACATCAACGACTTGGATCAAAAAGAAGCGGCTGAAAAAATGCGCACCTCGCAGAGCACTTATCAAAGAATTTTATGCTCCGCTTACAAAAAAATTGCTGAGGCCTTGATCAATGGCAAGGCAATAAAAATCATTAAGAATTAATTTATTATTAACTGAATACAAATTCATGGAAACAAACATGCAAACAAACCAAAACTTTGGCGTAGCTATGCCGCGCATTGGCGATAAAGCTCCGACTTTTAAAGCGGTCACCACTCAAGGAGAAATAGACTTCCCCAAGCAATATGAGGGTAGCTGGGTGATTCTTTTCTCTCATCCGGCCGATTTTACTCCAGTCTGCACTTCGGAATTCATGACTTTTGCCAGCATGGAAGAAAAATTTGCTCAAGCAAATTGTAAATTAGTGGGCTTGTCAGTTGATGGTTTATACAGCCATATCGCTTGGCTGAGGACCATTAAAGAAAAAGTCGAATATAAGGGTATGAAGGATGTGGAGGTCAAATTTCCCCTGATCGAGGATATTACTATGGAAGTGGCCCAAAAATATGGCATGATTCAACCTGGCGAGAGCAATACCAAAGCTGTCCGAGCGGTATTTTTTATCGACCCCAAGGGTATTATTAGGGCGATTATCTATTACCCTTTGAGTTTGGGTAGAAACTTTGATGAACTTTATCGCGCCCTGATTGCCATGCAAACTGCCGATGAATTTTCTGTGGCCTTGCCAGCTGATTGGCGGCCGGGCGATGATGTTATCGTCCCCACTGCCGGTTCTTGCGGCGTAGCCAAAGATCGCATGACTAACCAAGAAAATATGCATTGCTATGACTGGTTTTTCTGCACCAAAAAAATAAGTCAGGAAGAAATTGAACAAAAAATAATCAAAAAATGAAAATAGGAATAAATATTAAAATTTTCATATTTATTTTATCAATTTTGCTCTTATCGCCCCAATTGGTGCTAGCTCAAAGTGATGCCAGTGAGCCGATTGAAGAAATTTTTAAAGCCAAGGTTATTGAGATCTTGGAGCAAAAAAGCTATGTGCGCGAAGACGGCTCAACTTCCGTGCGGCAGAAATTAAAACTCAATGGTTTGGCTGGCGCGTGGAAGAACAAAGAAATAATTTTTGACGGCATGGAATTTGACCTTTTGTCCGGTGGCACATATCGGGTCGGCGATGATATTTTAGTTAATCGTAGTTCTGGACCGGCTGGCGAGGATAACTTTTATATTATTGGTTATTCTCGCACCAGGCCTATCTATTGGTTAGCTTTTTTATTTGCCCTGATCGTTGTGGCTGTCGGCCGCTTCAAGGGTTTTCGGGCGTTGCTTGTCTTAGCTTTGACCTTTTTGGTTATTTTAGAATTTATTATCCCCAAAATATTATCAGGGAGCGATCCGCTCATCATTAGTGCCATCGGTTCTCTGTTTATTTTGGTCTTGGCTGTTTATCTCACCGAGGGTTTCAAAAGGACCGCTACACTCGCTGTATTTTCTGTTTTAATTTCTTTAATTATTACCAGCTTTTTATCTGTTTGTTTTTCGGCCATGGCCAAGCTGACTGGTTTTGCCAACGAAGAAACCATGTTTTTGATTGGCTTGGCTGGGTCTGATATTAATATTAAGGGATTATTATTGGCTGGTATAATTATTGGCGCTTTGGGCGTGCTTGATGATGTTGTTATCTCCCAGATATCTTTGGTGCAGGAACTGAAAATTTCCAATCCCGAATTATCGAAAGGCCAACTTTATAAACGGGCCATGAAGGTCGGCATTTCACACCTTAGCTCTATGGTTAATACTTTATTTTTGGCTTATGCTGGCGCCTCCTTGCCGCTTCTTATTTTATTTAGTGTCAAGCAACCTCCGTTTCTGACTTTTAACCAAGTTTTAGACAATGAGATGATTGCCACGGAAATTGTCAGAACTTTGACTGGCAGTATCGGTTTGATATTGGCTGTGCCGATTGCGACTTTTTTGGCCGTACAATTTATCAATAAAAAGATAATTAAAAATTAATTTATAACCATATGAAAGTCTTAAAATTTGGGGCAGTGTGGTGCTCCGGTTGTTTGGTCATGAAGCCTAGATGGCAGGAAATTGAAGCAGAAAATCCTTGGCTTAAAACAGAATATTATGATTTTGACGTTGACAAGGAGCTGGTGGAAAAATATAAAATTGATCAAAATTTGCCCGTTTTTATTTTTTTGGACCATCAGAACAAAGAATTTTTACGCTTGAGCGGCGAGGCAGAAAAAGAAAAATTATTGGAAATTATCAGCCAAAATCGCGATCGATAATTATGAAAAGACTTATATTTTTTCTCCTGATTTTATTTTTTTTAGCTTTATTGCCTTGGGGCGAGGCCGGCGCTCAGGAGCAAAACAAAATTAATATTTACTTTTTCTGGCAATCGGACTGCCCCCACTGTGCCGCCGAAAAACCATTTTTAGAAAATCTAGTGGAAAAAAATTCATCGCTGGAGCTTCATTCTTTTGATATTAGCGCTCGCCGGGAAAACTTAGACCTCTTAATCGAGATTGGCAAAAAATTGAATATCAATATTCAGGGCGTTCCTTTCACTCTAGTTGGCGAAAATTACTTTATCGGTTGGTATGACCAAGAAACCACCGGAGCGAGCTTACAGCAAGCTGCTGATTTGGCCATCATCGGTTATTCGCGTGATGTGGTGCAAGAGATACAAAATGGTAAAACCTCGTTCAATTCTGACAGTGATAATTCCAGCCCGACGAAAAATATGTCCGCGCCTTCGCCCCGACAAATCAATTTACCGATTTTGGGTGCGATTGAAATCCAGGATTTGTCTTTGCCTGCTTTGACTATTTTGATGGGCGCCCTAGACGGGTTTAATCCTTGCGCTATGTGGGCGCTTTTATTTTTGATCAGCCTGCTTTTGAATATGAAAGACCGGAGAAGAATGTGGATTTTGGGTACGATTTTTATTATCACTTCGGCTTTGGTTTATTTTCTTTTTATGTCCGCTTGGTTAAACTTGATCTTGTTTTTGGGCTTTGTTTTATGGGTGAGAATTATTATTGGCTTGGTGGCTCTTTTGGGCGGTAGCTACAATTTAAAAGAATTTTTTACCAATAAAGATAGCGGCTGTAAAATTACCAACAATCAGAAAAGACAAAGAGTTTTTGATAAAATAAAAGCCATAACCCAAGCGCGTAGTTTTTGGCTGGCGCTTGGCGGCATGATAGCTTTGGCTTTTGCCGTTAACTTGGTGGAGCTGATTTGCTCGGCTGGTTTGCCGGCCGTCTATACTCAGATTTTAACCTTGAGTGACTTAGTGACTTGGCAGTATTATTTTTATCTTGCTTTGTATATCTTGGTTTTTATGCTAGATGATTTATTTGTATTTTTTGTGGCCATGATTACCCTGCAAATGACGGGCATCACCACTAAATATACCCGCCTCTCAAAATTAATTGGAGGCCTCTTGATGTTATCTATCGGTTTGCTTTTGATTTTCAAACCCGAGTGGCTGATGTTTGGCTAGCATGTAAAAATATGTTATTATTAACCATACAGACTTTATGGATAAAAATAGAATTAATTATACCCTAGATATATTGATGGCCGTGGCGGCCTTAGTGGTAGCCACGACCGGTTTAATAATTTTTTTCTTTTTGCCAACTGGTCAATGGCGCGGTGGTTGGCAAGAGTTTCTCGGTATTCCCAAGAGAATTTTGGTTGATTGGCACAACTGGTCGGGGATAATTTTGCTTTTTCTTATAGTGATCCATTTCTTCCTGCACTGGCCATGGCTGATTGCGACCACCAAAAACTTATTTAGAACCAAAAATCAAAGCTAATTATTTTATAAATTTTTACTATTTACTACCCGTTTCAACCACTGGTACTGGTTAAAGAACGAAAGGAAAACACTTACTCATGTTTTTAGACTTTGTATTATTAATAGTTTCCTTGGCGGTTATCATCAAAAGCGCTGATCTGGCCATACTTTATTCCAGTCGCTTGGCCGAGGGTTTCAAATTATCGAGATACTTGGTGGGATTTTTGATCGTAGCCGTGATTTCTATTCTGCCGGAAACCTTTGTGGCCATCACTTCGGCGCTTGAGGGCATACCGGCTTTTGGCTTAGGAACGCTCTTTGGATCCAACATAGCTGATTTGACCTTGGTTTTTGTCTTGGTGGTTTTGATTAGCGGCCGTAGTTTGAAAGTGGAGAGTCGAATTATCAAAAACCGTTTTTTGCACATAGGCGCGATGGCGGTTCCGATTATTCTGGGTCTGGATGGGTATTATAGTCGGTCAGAGGGCGTTGTTTTAATAGCCGTAGGTTTGGGTTTCTATTATTTAATTTTCAAGAAAAACAAACGCGAAAGCGTTACCGGCAAAAAAGAAATTAAAGCTGGCAACGTTTTTAAATTGCTTTTGAGCATGGCCGGCTTGCTTTTGGGGGCTCATTTTACGGTGAGATACGGGGTTGATTTGGCTCGGGAATTGAGTGTCAGCCCGGTAATCATCGGGATGTTTGTCGTTGCGCTCGGCACTACCCTGCCGGAATTATTATTTTCTATCCGGGCGGCCAAACGGGCTTATGATGGCTTGGCTCTGGGAGATATTCTGGGGACCGTCGTGGCTGACGCGACAATCGTGGTCGGCATCATAGTCAGTATTCGGCCCTTTGCTTTTAACCAAAGACTTATCTATATCTCCGGGGTTTGTATGGTCTTTGCCACGGTGCTCTTGTTCCATTTTATGAAAACCGGCAAGGTGCTGACCAAAAGAGAAGCTTGGTTGCTGTTGCTTTTTTATTTTGTTTTTGCTACTGCGGAATTATTGGTTAATGAAAGTTTTTGACGATACTATCTTTGTTTATTTTGCCCTAGGTATTTTTTAGCTTTGAATTAAAGGTGATTATTATTATAAATTAAATTTATTTTATGATAGCCAAAGAACAAATCTATAAGTGTGAAATTTGCGGCAATGTAGTCGAGGTCGTTTCGGCTGGCGGCGGGACGCTGGTGTGTTGCGGCCAACCGATGAATCTGGAATCGGCTGATCAAGAAGCCTAGCGCCTAATAAAATCCGTCGACTGAATCAGAAGGCGGATTTTTTGACTCCGACAAAGAAAGATGGGAGAATAAAGACATCTAAATATTTAAGTATTTGAACACATAAGTATCAAAATTATGGTTTATGATTTGATTGTCATCGGCGGGGGTCCGGCCGGCATGATGGCGGCGGGACGAACAGGAGAGAGGGGAGGGAGAGTTTTATTGCTGGAGAAAAATCCCCGGTTGGGTGTCAAACTCGCCATCACTGGCAAAGGCCGTTGCAACCTCACGAATGCTGAACCGGAGATAAAAAAATTCATTGCCAATTATGGGGTTAACGGCAAATTTTTGTTTTCGGCTATGAGCCGATTTGATAATTTTGATGTGATAGATTTTTTTGAGCAACGCGGCGTGAAAACCAAGGTGGAAAGGGGACAGCGAGTTTTCCCGGAGAGCGACCAATCGAGAGACGTGAATGAAGCGCTCCTGGAGTATTTGCGAGACAACAAAGTGGCAGTCAGAACCAAAGCCGCCGTTAAGGAGCTCGCAATAAGAAATAAAAGAATCGAGAAAGTGGTTTTGCTTGGGCAAGAAGAATTGGCGGCTAAAAATTATTTAATCGCCACCGGCGGCCAGTCTTATCCCGGTACCGGCTCCAATGGTGATGGCTACGATTGGCTCAAGCGGCTGGGTCATAAGATCGTGGAACCGCGGCCGGCTTTGGCGCCGATTGTTTTGCGGGAAAATTGGATACAGGAGTTGGAGGGTTTGAGTTTGAAAAACGTGGCCATAAGTGTTTGGCAAAACAAGAAAAAAATTGACAACCGTTTTGGTGAAGCATTGTTCACCCGCCATGGCATGAGTGGGCCAATAATTTTGGATATGAGCAAAAAAATCGGAGAATTGCTGGCCTTGGCCTCTGGCCCTGTTGAGCTAATGATTGATTTCAAACCGGCCCTAAATGAAAAAATTTTAGACGAAAGATTGCGAAAAGATTTTGCGGCCCAGATCAATAAAATGTTTAAAAATAGCTTGACTTGGTTATTGCCCCAAAAAATGATTCCAGTCATAATTCGCTTGTCTGGAATCAGTGGCAACAAAAAAGTCAATGCGATCACTCGGATTGAGCGTCAAAAATTATCCAAACTATTAAAAAGTTTTCCTTTGACAGTCAAAGCGGTTGGCGGTTGGGAAACAGCCATTATCACAGCTGGCGGAGTAGACTTGAGAGAGGTTGATCCCAAAACGATGCACTCAAAGATTATTGAGAACCTGTATTTTGCCGGAGAGATATTGGATATTGATGGACCGACCGGCGGATTTAATTTGCAAATATGTTGGAGTACTGGATTTGCGGCCGCCGAGGGCATAATTTTAAATCATAATTTGCCAACCCCGGCAAGCCCTAGATAAAAAATTAGAATTATTCGCCAAGAGCGGCTAAAGGACTGTCCTTGTTTAACTAAAATATACAGAAATGGTATAATTTACTCGAATATTGAAAATTATAATAATGAATAAATTTAGCAATTAATCATAAGTATATGTTTAAAAAAACATTACAAGAGTTCAAGGAATTCGCTGTCAAGGGCAATGCCATGGATCTGGCCGTGGCCGTGGTTATCGGCGGTGCCTTTGGCAAGATTGTCAGTTCCCTTGTCAACGATCTCATTATGCCGATCGTGGGTGTGATTTTGGGTGGTGTGAATTTTACCCACTTGTCATTGACCCTCAAGGGCGCCAAATTTAACGCGGCCGGCGCCAAAATAGCGGAAGCGGTCACGCTGAATTATGGCTCTTTTATTCAGGCGTTAGTGGATTTTCTGATTATCGCCTGGGTGATATTCATGATGGTCAAAATCATCAATGGGTTGAAGCGCAAAGAGCAACCAGTCGAGACAGTCGAGCCGCCGGCCCAGGAAAAACTTTTGACAGAAATTAGAGACATATTGAAAAATAACAAGTAATTTTTACCGGGTAAGAAGACTTAAAAATAATCAGCATTATGGCTGATTGGCAACTGAAGGCAAGATAAATAAAATAATAAATTCATGAAGCAAGCACAGGCTTTGGAAATTCTAAAAACCGGAACGAATGTTTTTTTGACCGGTCAGGCCGGTAGTGGCAAGACGCATATTTTGAATCAGTACGTGACTTATGCCCGCGAGCAAGGGAAAAAGGTGAGTGTGACGGCTACGACCGGCATCGCGGCCACGCATTTGAACGGCCTGACAATCCACTCCTGGTCCGGGCTTGGGGTCAAAGAAAAACTTTTTCCGAGCGATTTTGATGCCTTATTGAAAAAGAAGTATCTGAGGCGCAATATTATTGAAACCGATATTTTGGTTATTGATGAGATTTCTATGCTCTTGGCTGGGCAGTTGGATTTAGTAAATCAAATTTGTCAGGCTTTTCGCCAAAACCTAAAACCTTTTGGCGGCTTGCAGGTCATACTTACTGGTGATTTTTTTCAGTTACCGCCAGTCGTTAAAGGCGAGGAGCGGGCAGTCTGGGCCCTCAATGCTGATGTTTGGCCGCTTTTGGCCATGCGGACTTGTTATTTAGACGAACAGTATCGCCAAGATGATCAACTGTTGGTGGATATTTTGAATGAGATCCGGGGTAATTATTTGAGCGCTCGAGGGCGAGCCGCTCTTTTGGGGCGGCTAAACTTTGAATTTAGCGAAAACACTTTCCCGACCAAACTTTATACCCACAATGTTGACGTCGACGCGATCAACAATCAGGAGCTCGAGAAACTGGCCAGCACTGCCAAAGCCTACCGCATGCAGAGCCAGGGCAATCAAACTTTGGCGGCGATTCTCCAAAAAGGGTGCCTGGCGCCGGCAAGGTTGCTTTTGAAGCCAGGGGCCAAGGTGATGTTTGTAAAAAACAATTTTGAATTGGGCGTGGTTAATGGCACAATCGGGGAAGTGGTGGATTTTGATGAGGACAATTATCCGGTAGTGGCGACCAACAAAAACGAGGTGGTCGTGGCGCGGCCCGATGTTTGGATAATTGAGGAAGAAGGTAAAATCAGAGCGGAAATAAAACAAATACCCCTGCGTCTAGCCTGGGCCATTACGGTCCACAAAAGCCAGGGTTTGAGCTTGGACGCGGCCGAGATTGATTTGTCCAAAGCATTTACTCCCGGTATGGGTTATGTGGCCCTGTCGCGCGTCCGGTCTTTGGCTGGTTTGCGCCTCCTTGGCTTCAATGAGCTGGCTCTGCGGGTGGCCGAGGATATTTTGGAGTGGGATGACCAGTTCAAATGTTGGTCATCGGAAACAGAAAGATGGTGGTCAAATCTATCCGCGGATGAGCGGCAAAGAAGCCAGGAAATATTTTTTCACAAATCTGACATCCGGCCGAAGAAAGGATGCAAGAAAGAAAATAATAAAGAAAAGACCAAGAAATTATTAACTCAAAAAATGAAAGTGTCGGAAATCGCCAAAAAATTGGGCCTGGTTGAAAGTACGATTATTGGACACATAGAAAAGCTATTGACCCAAGGAGATGATATTGATATTGAGTATTTATTACCACCCCGCTGGGAGCGGGAGGAGATTATTTCTGCTTTGCGGGAGCGGGGCGATGATTATCTCGCGCCCCTATATGAATCCTTGGGGGAATCTTATAGTTATGATACCTTGAAATTAGTTCGCGCATGGTTGCGCTGTAAAAAGTCCTGACGAACCCCGAACTATTGCCAAAAAAAAGCAAAGGTGTAAGATAAAATTATGGGCGAAAATGTCATAATCACCAGAGAAAATATCCTTTTTAAAAGCCGATTTTACGACTTTGTTGTTTCCAAAGAAACAGTCACTGGTTTTCGGGTGAGCGAGAAACAGATTGGTTTTGGACGCGCGGTCAAACTGGAAATAAGAGCGGAAAAAATAAAAATTGTTTTCCGTTTTTTTGTTGGTCGGCTAGTCTATTGGTGGCATAAATTAATCGCCCTTCTAACCTCGGGTGTTTTTTTACCCCACGTTTTTGGGGACAAAGAGAAAATAGAAAGGTTATTATTGGAGCTGAGATCAAACGGTTATCAGGTTGAAACAGCCTTGACCGCTGTTAGATTAATTTTTGAAGCTGATAGAGAAACTCGGGAATTAGAAATGCACTGTTGGTCTTTGGTGCGCCGGATGATCATCTGGGCGTTTTTTTCCGGGATACTGATTTTTACTTATCTGTTTTTAATTTGTCAGATAGTGCTTTGGCGGGAACTGTTTTTACTTATCGTCGGCTGGGCGCTCACCTGCCGGTTTATGTGTTATTATTTGAAACGTCGAAAGAAAAACTAAAAAATCAGTGTCTTCGATTTTGTCGGCTGATAGCGCGGTTTTCTTTTGTTATAAATTTTGTTATAATGAGTACAGGAAAAATTAAATTTAAAAAACATGTCAACCATAAACAAAACAGCGATCGTGACCGGCGCCGGTCGAGGGATTGGCCAGGGGATTGCTAAGGCTTTAGCTGAAGCTGGCCATAAAGTAGTCGTTGCTGATATTGATGAAAATGAAGCCGCCAAAACAGCGTCGGAGCTAAAGACAGCTGGCTTTGACGTTCTAGCTATCAAGTGTGACGTTTCTAGCAAGGCCGACATAGAACAGTTATTCGCTTCGGCCGTAAAAGAATTCGGCCAGGTCGATATCTTAGTTAATAACGCCGGAGTTTATCCATTTAGGCTCTTTGCGCAAATGAGCGAAACAGACTGGGACAAGGTGATGAATATTAATCTAAAAAGTATTTTTTTGTGTTGCCAAACGGCCTTGAAAACAATGCCCGATGGCGGCAGAATTATTAATATTTCGTCAATAGCTTCCTTGGTCGGCTTTGAAGGCCTGACCCATTATTGCGCCTCCAAGGGTGGTATTAACGCTTTTGTCAGAGCTCTGGCTTTGGAGTTGGCTCCGAGAAAAATAACTGTTAATGCGGTGGCGCCCGGTTCTATTTCCACGCCTGGCGCTAGTCAGCCAGATAATGAGGATATGGTCAAACAAACCTTGACGCAAATTCCTCTGGCTCGTATGGGAGAACCACAAGATATCGCTAATGCCGTAGTTTTTTTGGCCTCTGAAAAATCATCTTATATTACCGGACAAGTTTTGGTGGTTGATGGCGGCTGGACATTGAGATAAAATTTTTCGCCGGTATTTCTTCTGGCTCAAAGCCAATGAGCTTAATTATATGCAACTATTAGACTTTGAGGACAAAAATTTTTCGCCCCAGCAATTATTTCGGCAGTCTATCTGGTCTAATTTCTCAAAACGGCAGTCATCCTGTCGTTTTTTATACTTTGTTGGTTCAATTGTCTCCACCAACCATACGTGAGTGGCGGGGATTAGATTGAACTATGTTATTCGTTTAATTCTCTATTTTAAAATAAGTTTAAAGTAGGAGATTAACTAATTAAATCCAACCCAATATGCCCACCAACCACCTGCCCACGCCCATCATTCTCGTCGCCCTGGCCTTACTGATGCTTTTAGTCACGGCTATTGTCGCTGATTTTGACAGTAGAGTGGATTTTTTGTGGGGGAATAAAGACCTTCCTCAGAACGATCGCCGGTCACGTTGATTATCTACAATCTTTGGAGCAGGGGAGTTGACCGTTTGGTTGATTATTTTCGAGACAGCTGGTCACCATTCGGTGCGTTGGCGGCCGACTCAAATCCAAAGCGTTACTTATATTTACCGCTTGGTGGCGGGCAATCAAACATAAACATGGAGGGGATTTTTCAGCTTGAGCCCGAGCGCTGAAAAG
>DAOOPA010000012.1:0-21507 GCA_035388025.1 bacterium | reverse complement strand
TCGTTTTCCAGAATGATCTCCCAGCCGGAGATGGGCGGTTCGCCAAAATCAATCTGGCCATTGCGGTTCAGATCGTTGTATTTGCAACCGGCGATGGTGCCATATTGACAGACATCAAAAGCGATTTCTGAAAAAATATCTTCCAGCTCTTGGGCGGTCGGCGAAGAATAATATTTACCGCCGGTTGAATCAGCGATTGCTTGCAACATGGCGGTATTGATATCAGTGCCCAGACCGATGGTGAAGATTTTGATGCCAGAGGCGGCGGCCTCAGCCGCTTTGCTCAGGGCATAATTGACATCAGGTTGATATTCGCCATAGCCGGGACCAGAAGGCTTATTGGCCATGCCATCAGTGATCAAAATTTCTATAGAAACAGCTTGGGGGTTGTGGCGAGAGGAAAGCAATTCGCCATTGGCCAATTTGATAGCGTCGCCTATATTGGTAGCGCCAAGAGGCGATAAACTATTGACCGCTGTTTGGGTCGCTCCATGATTGTTGGACAGATTTTTGTCCAAGGTCGCGGTAGTGGCAAAAGACACAAGACCTGATTGATCGGTAGTATTGAGATAAGAGAGAAAATTATTGGCCGAGGTTTGCGCCAAGGAGAGGCGGGTCGGACTGTCATAGGCCATCGAGCCGGAGCGATCCATAACCAGCATCATGTCAAGATCAAATTCGCATTCAGTCAGGGTGCAATTGTTGCGGCATTGGTCGTTGTCAATGGTATTGCCATCATCGCAGACTTCGCTGGTTTGGTTGACGAGGCCATCGCCGCAATAAGGTTCATTTTCTAAAGTACAATTGGGAGTACAAGTTTGATTGGGCCCGAGGCCGCTGGTACCGTCGCATTGTTCAGCGCCATTTTTTATTCCATCACCGCAATAGGGTCCAAAGAGACGGATTGGTTCGCACAGTTCAGAACAATAGCTACATTCGCCGCCATAGGGCGGAGTGCATACCTGGCCATTTTGACCATTATTATCGCAAGTCTCATGGCCAGTCCAGATAAAGCCATCGCCGCAGACCGGGGTGAGACAGCTATTGGTACAGCCATCAGTATTGATCTGGTTGCCATCATCGCATTGCTCCGTACCATTTTTCACGCCATCGCCGCAGATTGGGGTTGTCTGGCAGGGAGTCTCCAAAGCGAGAGAAGCTAGGATCATACTGTCAGCCTCATGATCAGCGAGCGGGGATTCCAATTGGACAGCGAGGAAGGTGTGGTTAGCCGGAACGGTGATATTTTTGGTCATGATATCAATCTGGGCGCCTTTGTTGCCGATGAGCTCATTTTGGGCCAAGAGCGTACCGGTGCCGGCGACTTTGCTCGGAACAGAACCGGAACCGGTGGCGTACCAGACTTTATCAGTATCAAGTCCGCCTTCGGTATCGCCGACAACCAGAGTCAGGGTGACGGTTTGCGGTACGGGTCGGGGAGCGATATCAAAAACATAGACGCTGGAAAAAGCGCGGATGCCGGATTCGCGTTGGGAATAAACGAATTCATTGGTATTGATAATCTTGATTGTCTTTTCAACGGAGCCTGGCACTACGGCCAGGGCAACGGCGCCATCAATACGGCCAGAGGTCTGGCTGGTGGCGAGTCCGCCGATACTCAAGGTATTGGAGCCAGAAGAGAGGAGGCTGGTGATATCTCTCACAAAGACGACATTATTATTAACTTCCAGGCTGGGACCGGTCAAATAACCAGTGTATTCAACACTATTGATGGTAGCGGTATTATCAGAGGAAAGTCTGGCTGTCCAGAGCAGTTCCGCAAAAATTGGATTATTGGTCAAATTCAGGGTAAAACTTTGGGGTTGGCTGGTAGTCAGGCCGGTACCATTTGTGACCAATTCTTGACGGGCGCAGGTAAAGTCAAAAGTAGTTTTTTTGCACTTATAGCAACCATCGTTAGGGAGTGAGTTGCCATCATCGCACTGTTCAGAAATCTGATTGACCAGGCCATCGCCGCAGATTGGGGTGGGCAGACAATTGAGCTGGGCGTCGCCAAGCGGACTAAAGGGCAGGGATTCCAAATGGTGTTCCAAAAGACAAGCGGCAGAACAACCATCATCGGCAACCGTATTGCCATCATCGCACTGTTCAGCGCCATTGACTACGCCATCGCCGCAGACTGGGGTAAGACAGCTATTACTGCAATCATCAGCGTCAACCGTATTGCCATCATCACATTGTTCTGAAGATTGATTGACTATGCCATCGCCGCAAGCAGGTTCAAGCGCGCAAGCGGCAGAACAACCATCACCGTCAACCGTATTGCCATCATCGCACTGTTCAGGGTCATCCAGCTGGCTGTCGCCGTAGATCGGTTTGAGACAGGAAGCGATATCGGCGACTCCGCATTCATTGCTCCAGAGTTCTCCCTTGCCAGGATGGCCGGGGCGCTGGGAAACTTTGAATTGATAATTGCCAAGAGCGGTGGGTACAAAAATCAAATCATAACATTCATTCACGCCAAGGGCCGGGACTTCACCTGTGGTGGTTAGAGTGCCTTTTTTGCCGCCGCCTGATTCGTTATACCAAAGTTCGTAATTTACATGGCCGGCCATGGGCTCATCGCCATGGTTACAAATTTGGGAAACGGCTTGCTCGCAGGTGACTGTACAGGCAGGCATAAATTCCAGCGAGGATTTGTCCCAGAGATCAGTCGGATCAAAAATCGGCGGAGGGGAGCTGGGATTTTCAGCCGAGGTTTCTATTTCTTCGGCCAGAGCAATGGGGATAGCAGAGATCGCTCCGGACAGAGTCATCTGCAGAAGAAATACAAAAATATAGCAAAGCGTAAAAGCACGTTGCCATTTTTTGGAGAGATTCATAGGCATGGGGTTAGTTATTAATTTACAAATTCCAAATTTTAAATTTTAAAATAAATCTCAAATTTCAATTTTCAAATTTTTCTGGTTATTTTTTGTCTGGATTACCCGATCAAGTTGGGCAATGACGGTGGAATCTTCAATTACTTGGTTCAATCGAAGGACGATTGAACCAACGCTGGGGTCGGTGGAATCTTCAAATCCTTAGTTCAACCCAGAGGGTTGAACCTTGGGAACCAACGCTTGGGACGATTGAACCAACGCTAGGTCTATGGTTATTGGCAGGTTAGAAAATCGGCTTTTTCCGCGGTGAGAAACATTTCGCCGGCATAGGAAGCAGTGCTGTCGGTCGGGAAGTCAAAAACATAAATACTGAAAGTAAGGGAGTTGGTTTCGCCGAGTTCCATGATTTTGGCTAGGGCAGTCGGGGTATCGGGCGAATAGGTGACAAAGGGGGAATCACCGATCTTGGCTGAATAATTGACATTCCAATTGGCGCCGGTTTTGCCCAGACCAAAATCATTTTGTTTGACTACGAGCCGGAGGCGAGTATTGCCGACATTACTGACAGTGGCTGGGTTTTCGGCCAGAG
The DNA here is from genome assembly GCA_035388025.1 of bacterium. Lineage (GTDB taxonomy): Bacteria > Patescibacteriota > Patescibacteriia > UBA2196 > GWA2-42-15 > JAAZMX01. The sequence goes on along the minus strand of DAOOPA010000012.1, from coordinate 18,075 downwards.
GCGTATCCCAAGTGGTATCGCCCTCAATCACTTTGGGGGTGTGAACCTGAACTGGACCATAGCTGATATTATTAAAGTCAACGGCATAGGCGGTCAATTCTAGATATTTCAAACTGCCGGAGAGAATCGGACTCAAGCGGCCGGCCGAATCAGTAGCTGAGACGTCCAAAGAATATTCTCCGGCTGGATCATTGTAAGCCAGGTTTTGCTCGGCGCAATAAATTTGGGCTTTGCCAGCCATAAGCGCGCTGTCCGGGGCGCAAAGGGTATCAAAGTTGAGCGTGTCATAAAAGGTCGGCAGATTATTATTGCTGTTTTTTATTTGGCCGCAAAAAAGTTCCCGGGCAGTTGATGATTCCAGCGCGGAAAGGGGCAGGGCCGGATTTAATTTTTGATCACAGGCGAGCGGAGCGGTGGAGGTGGCGATATTGACCGGATATGACAAGCTGGCGCTGACAGTGGCGGTAGTATTTTCACTCAAAACGAGCGCGCAGATGGCCACGGTTTTGTTGACTTGATATTGGCTGGAGGGCAGGAATTGGGCGCCGCTGGCCGTATCATTGTCGGTGCCCAAGTATTCATGGTTTTCATTTTTATCGGCTTCCATAGCCCAGAGAGAGAGGACGCGTGGACCGCTGAGGGGCAGGCTCTCCATATTCAGGCTGATGGGTTCGGTCGGGGCGCTGGTTTGGCCGCCGATGACAAAGACAGGGCTTTCTTCGGTACAGACTAGGGGTTCGGGATTTTGATTGGCCGGCGGATCACTCTCCAAAGAGAGAGAGGTAGAGGCTGGTCCGCCGGTGTTTGTTTCCGGCGAGACAGTCGGGGTTTCGTCAGCTGGTTCATTTTCGCTTTGCTCTGGCAAAACAGGTGTTTCTGTATTTGGGGTTTCTATGTCAGAGGGTGCCGGAGTTTCTGTTTCGGCTGGATTTACAGTTTGAGTTTCGCCGGCGGGTTGTTCTTCGCTAGTCGGTTCGGGCGCTGTTGGCTCTGGATTGATTGTTTCCGGCGCGGCTGGCTCTCTGGTTTCTTCAGTCAGGGGCGGAGTGGTTTCTTCTTCGGCGCCAGCGGGCAGGGCTTGAAGCGCAAAATTGCCAAGCAAAAAGAGCTGGCAGAAGATCAACATAATAGATAAAGGGGTGAAGATTTTTTTTGAAGTGTTGGACATATGATTTATTTTAACAAGTAAGGAGTAGATTGTTAAATGTAAAATTTCAAATCAAAAATTCAAAATTGTCGGAACGAGGACTGCCAAACGCAATGAAATGGAGTTTGGTTGTGAGAACCTGACTATTAGCCACACACTGCTAAGGCTAAGTGTGGCATTCCTTTGCTCGGTCAATTGCTTGGTTCAATCTCTAGGTGGCGGAGCCCTTTTCAAGAGACTCCACCAGGGTAGGAATCCAGCCTCGCCTAGCGAGTCTAGGCGGGCTAGCCTTTAGGCTGAATATAATCAGGTTCCTTGACAAATAATTTTAGTGTGCTATATTAATATCATATATGGCATACCCACATTACGGGTACCGCACATGTGTCAAACAGAAAGAATCCTTGAAAAGGGGTTCTTTTTGATTTATAATGAAATGGTGGATGGCCTCGGGCCCGTGATGTAATGGTAACATGCCATAGTTGACACATGTGCTATGCCGGTTCGATTCCGGTCGGGTCCATCCGCATCTCACTAATCGTCTTCCTAGAAGTCGGTTTTTTGTTTTGTCAAAGTTGCTTCAGTGGGTCAATTCATCGGGCTCCAAGTATAACTTGGAGCCAACTGCTGTGCAGTCGGGCAGGGATCAACCGCGGAAAAGGTTTCCGTGGCTGGTCTCCGGGGACGAGATGAACTCGTCCCGTGACTGAAAGGTAATTAGTCTTGAGGATTGCAGGTCAAATGTTCCACACTTGTCGCACTCAAAGTCATGCTACCAGTGTATGGACCAGCATAGTTTGGTGGGAACTTGTGAACAGTGATACCGAAGTCAATTTCATCGGTTTCTGATAGGTTCAATAAATCCATTAAAGGAGTCTCTTCATAAGGAGCATATGGTTTCCAATCAGATTCCATATTGCCGATTCTGGCTTTGTAGGAAACATTGTAGACGCTACCAGTCATACCGAGTTTCATGTCATCTTGTTCGACAGAAACCTGGACTCTGGTGTTACCAACGTTTCTGATGGTGGCGAGGCCATCACCAGCCAAAAATTCCAAGTTGCCATTGATGATTTTCTCGGTGTTCAATCTGACACTGCCATAATTGACATTGGAGAAATCAGTTTCAATAGCGGCCAAAGGCAAATATTCAAACTGGTTGGACAAAGTGCCTTGTTTGCCGTTTTTGTCTTGAGCCACAGCCCAGACAGTATACATACCGGCTGGATCTTCATAAGAAAGATCTTTTTCTACACAATAAACTTTAGCTGTTTCTTTTTGCAAGGTGCCGTCAGCTTTGCAGATCATATCATAGGTATAACCATTGCCAAAAGTTGGTAACCCGTTGTTGTTATGGCGAACCTTATTGCAAAATAGATCAATACCATCTGTTTTTGACAAAACAGAGAGTTCATCTTCTTGCATTAACAAACCGCAACCAGCGCCAGTGGAACCTGTTTGGCTAGGTAATTTTTCATGATCTGGACCAACAGCAATGCCTTCTGGCCAAAATACATCAGCATAAACATTGTTAATATCAGCCACACCATCTGGATCAGCTACAATGGTGCAGATAGAAATTGTTCTGTTTGAATCTTTGACGCCAGTTGGATTAAATTGAGCGCCTGCGGATTCTGCATCATCATCAGACCACTTGTCAATGTTGGCTTCCCACTTGGCTTGGACAAAAGGAGCATTGCCACCGGATGTATCGGCAGTGAGATCCGTTTGGACGGTAGCAGCTGTAGCTACACCGCTCGTTACGAAAGTCATAGCGAACACCAATGAAGCGATTAATACTTTCTTCATATTATTTTTGAATTAGGTTAATAATAATTCTGTTTATTCTACCTCGCGAGGTTATTCTGGACATGGGGAGCCAGTACTACCGGGTTAGAATAAAGTTAGTTGCCTATGCCCCAAAAGGGACACAGGTCGACCTTTTTCCTCCCTTATTTAGCCTAAATGTTTTTAGAATAAATAAGGAGGGAGAAAGAGATGTTTAATGGCTAACTTCTCCCCCCCACTAGAATTTTAGTGAAGGGGATTGTGTTAACAATCAAAGATTATTGAGCTGTAAACTTTATCCAATTCAAATACCAATTTTGCTCACCTCCGACTCTTAGTCCGGCCCAAATTTCACTTTGTCCGCAAACATGTACTGTTCTTTCTGTATATGGCGCGACATAAGTCGGATTATATTCTAGCCCTATATATTCACCATTCAACTCGCCTTCACCAATAAGCACATCTGAATATTCATGTGTTGTTCCGTCCTCTCCATCTATACGATAATCAAATTCAAAATGAGCATAAGTAGGGTTTACAAAAGTTAAATCAATACATAGGCCATCAATTGCATAGGTGATATAAGGGCGGCTTAGTCCCTGATTGATTGTATTTTGACCAGAGTCTTGTGTTTTTACGAAGCCTGGACAGGTCAAATGATCTACTGACGCAGCACTCAAAGTCATGCTACCAGTGTATGGACCAGCATAGTTTGGTGGGAACTTGTGAACAGTGATACCGAAGTCAATTTCATCGGTTTCTGATAGGTTCAATAAATCCATTAAAGGAGTCTCTTCATAAGGAGCATATGGTTTCCAATCAGATTCCATATTGCCGATTCTGGCTTTGTAGGAAACATTGTAGACGCTACCAGTCATACCGAGTTTCATGTCATCTTGTTCGACAGAAACCTGGACTCTGGTGTTACCAACGTTTCTGATGGTGGCGAGGCCATCACCAGCCAAAAATTCCAAGTTGCCATTGATGATTTTCTCGGTGTTCAATCTGACACTGCCATAATTGACATTGGAGAAATCAGTTTCAATAGCGGCCAAAGGCAAATATTCAAACTGGTTGGACAAAGTGCCTTGTTTGCCGTTTTTGTCTTGAGCCACAGCCCAGACAGTATACATACCGGCTGGATCTTCATAAGAAAGATCTTTTTCTACACAATAAACTTTAGCTGTTTCTTTTTGCAAGGTGCCGTCAGCTTTGCAGATCATATCATAGGTATAACCATTGCCAAAAGTTGGTAACCCGTTGTTGTTATGGCGAACCTTATTGCAAAATAGATCAATACCATCTGTTTTTGACAAAACAGAGAGTTCATCTTCTTGCATTAACAAACCGCAACCAGCGCCAGTGGAACCTGTTTGGCTAGGTAATTTTTCATGATCTGGACCAACAGCAATGCCTTCTGGCCAAAATACATCAGCATAAACATTGTTAATATCAGCCACACCATCTGGATCAGCTACAATGGTGCAGATAGAAATTGTTCTGTTTGAATCTTTGACGCCAGTTGGATTAAATTGAGCGCCTGCGGATTCTGCATCATCATCAGACCACTTGTCAATGTTGGCTTCCCACTTGGCTTGGACAAAAGGAGCATTGCCACCGGATACGTCGGCCTGCAAGCTGGTGTCAATCGCCCATGCGACACTACTGTTCACCACAGTGAGCATGAATACTAAAGTGAAAATTAGTGCTTTTTTCATATTATTTTTTTATTTAATAAATTTTCTTTTGTCTATGTCTTGTGACACAGATCGACCTTTTACTTGCCAATCCCATTTTGATGGGGGGGATGGTTTGATTGATAAAGGACATTTTTGGAGCCAGACGCCGCTTCGCTATGTCTGGCATTCCGAGCACACAACAAATTGGAGTGTAGCTGGTGCTGTTTTGGAAATAAAAAACACCTTCTTTTCATACATAACAAAAACAAAGTTTGTTTGGTATGAAGAGAAGGCGTTGGTGCTTTGTAAAATTAAAGCGATGATGCCTATAACAATATGCGGTTGTAAATTTTTGGCTATTTATTATCCCAGTAATCACTCTCATTATAATTGGCCGCTGGGGGCGCTGTTGGATCTTCAATCAATTTGCACTGAATGTCAATTTCTTTATTGGTAATAGTAATGATATTCATAGCTTTGCATTTGGGACACTTTTTTTCCGCTTTAATCAGGCCGTTGAATTCCAGGATGTTGGAAAAATGGCAGGAACATTTGGCGCACCGGAAAGTATAAAAAGGTTGTTGATCCAACATACTTGGGCGTTTAAGTATTTGTAATGCGGCTAGGATAGTCTGGACATTTTGGCTAGGGAAAGGGACAAATAAAAAACTTCGTCAAAAAGACAAAGTTAAAAACTAAGGAAGCAAAAAGAATATTTAGATTGCCACGCGTTGGACAATATAAAATCCATAGCCTTTTTTATTATTTGATTAGTTAATCTTAAGTCTAAATCGTTTTTTTTACAATAGTCAAATAGGGGACAGGGTGTGGATAATTTTTGGGCTAAGAATAGAGGAAAGGAACATGTTTTGGAATGCCAAACGCAGTAGAGCGGAATTTGGCTGGGAGAAAGCCACACTCCACTTCATTTTGTGTGGTAGTCCGAGAGAAAAAACAGGGAGTGCCAAACGTAGCAGAGCGGAGTTTGGCTAGGGTAAAGCCACACTCCACTTCATTGTGTGTGGCAGTCCGAGAGAAAAAACATGGAGTGCCAAACGCAGTAGAGCGGAGTTTGGCTAGTTGCTAGATATTAGCCACACTCCACTTCATTTCGTGTGGCAGTCCGAGAGAAAAAACAGGGAGTGCCTGCTCATATTTTAAAAAAATAGGGGAGAATCAGTTTTATTGATTTCCCCTTTACAGAGAAAGGACGCCGGCGATGGTGGCCGACAAATGCCGAACAGCGGTTGTGGCATACTTGCCAGCACTATTTGTGCCGGCGTCCTTTTTTTTCGGCCCCTTGCCGATGGTTCTTTTGGTTGGCAATGCATCCTTATAATCGGCAAGGAGCAAAAGTGGGAATGCTACACCTTTTTGCCGTAGCCCTCCGGCTGACTGAGGTGTAGCTTTTCCCAGCGATATTTTTATCTTAGCCCAAAAATATTTTTGCGCAAGAGGAGGGTGTGCATAAGTAGGAGAGAACTTTTGTTGGCATTGTGGGCGGGCAGTACTAGTAAAATGACGGCGACCCTCAAAAAAGTTGAATTTTTTGAGGGTTTGTGTTAGAGTGGCGGTAAAGACAAAAATCTTTTAAAAAAATGACGAAAGGAGGTGAGTGAATTGGGAGGAGCCGCATTGTTTTTAGCGCTGGCCCTGATTTTTGGGGCTGGGGGAGATCAGGGGCAGTCTTTACAGCAGCAGGAACTGATTGCGGCTGAAAGGGAGAACCTTCAGCTCAGCCTGTCCTTGTTGGACAGGGCTCAGGTTCTTGCACAGCTCGATAGCATTTATGTCGAGCTACGCAGAACGGAAGAGTATCTTAAAAAGCTGGATAGTCTCTCAGTGCGTCTTCAGCGAGATATTGAGAGACTGAAGGCGCAGAAGAGAGTTAAGGGGGAAGGAACGAAGGTAAAAGAAAGGAGAGGGCCGTGAAAGAGGTATTAAAAGGTTTGGTCATGATCTTAGTGGTAGTGGTGGTTGTGCTGGCTGTCGCTTTCGGTGTGCTTTTGCTGAAAAAAAAATCAGAGGTGAAACCCAAGCCACCCAAAGTCGTGGTGATTGATCCCACTAGCAAACCAGTGGAGCCACCGGCGTCAACGAAGTGAGACCCAACGAAACGACGAAACGACCAAAGGAATAAATTCAAAGTCCGGCGGTCGTTTTTTTATTGGAGTTGTTAGCCACACTCCACTTCGTTGCGTGTGGCAGTCCGAGAGAAAAAACAGGGAGTGCCAAACGTAGCAGAGCGGAGTTTGGCTAGTTGCTAGATATTAGCCACACTCCACTTCGTTACGTGTGGCAGTCCGGGGAGTATATGTTAAAATAAAAGTATGGAAGCAAGATTTTCTTACCATGCTCATCGCCCGCCTCATATTTTTGTCGCTGGTTATAATTATTTTATAACTGGTAGAATTTTAGGGGGCCAAAATCTATTGGCTGGAGCAAGGAAGAAAATTTTTTTGGCTATATTAAAAAGTAAATTATTGAAATGCGGGTATAAGTGTTATGCTTGGGTGATTTTAGATAATCATTATCATATATTAATAAAAACTGGAGAGGATAGTCAAATAGCAAAATTTATTCAAGATCTTCATGCTGATTCGGCTAGGGCTATTAATAAAAATGATGGAATGAAAGGGAGATCAATGTGGTATCAATATTGGGATCATGGTATTCGTGATAAGAAGGATTTTATTAAACATTTTAATTATATTCATCATAATCCGGTCAAGCATCATTATGTTGGGTGCCAAGATAATGTTTTTGATTATCAGTATTGTAGTTATCATCAATGGGTGAGCAGAAAAGGTAAAGAATGGATGGATAGTTTTTTTACTGAATATCCGATTATTGATTTTACGGCGGGTGAATAAACTTGGTTGGCCACATAACGCCACACTCCACTTCATTTCGTGTGGCAGTCCGAGAGAAAAAACATGGAGTGCCAAAAGTAGCAGAGCGGAGTTTGGCTAGATATTAGCCACACTTCACTTCATTTCGTGTGGCAGTCCTAAAATAACAAAAGGCGACACTTTGAAGTGCCGCCTTTAGAAATTATGAGGGGTTGGAGAGAGGGAGATTAAAATGTACCCAGCTCTGTCGTACGGTCATCAATTCTGCCAAGGTCGTCATTATTGATGCCCAGGGCGAGTGATTGGAAAAGCATCATGAGATTGCTCCAAGTGACTTCCCATCGGGTGCCGGCTTGATCCACATACCAGATGCGGCCGCGATCCTCAACTTGCAATAAAAATCTACCTTTGAAGCGTTGGGCTAGACTCTGATCAAATTTCATTTTGTCATTGCCGCGGGCAGATGGGTTGGAAGCGATTTCCGGATTGTAGCCGTTCGCGACTTCACTTTTATCATTAAAGCCGTCCGAGTCGGTGTCCACATTGGCGCTGACAGAATTTTGGTTGATCGGAATTTTATTGAGATCGCTCGTGGTGATGCCCATGGCAAAATGGCGGAAGAGCGCGAGCGCATTGCCAAAGGTGACTTGATAGCGACGATGGTCGCTTGGGTTGACATAATAGATTTTACCGTGATCTTCGACAGACAAAAGCAAACGGCCGGAAAGTCTGCTGGCCAGGGCTTCATCGTGCTCGGTGGCAGGCAGAGGGGAGATGATATTGTTTTGACTGGTGGCAGGCGGAGTGGGTTCAACGACTTCAGGCATATCTTTTTCCCAGGGCAGTTTGGTCAGACCGTACATCTGTAAAAATTCCAATTCTTCAGCCGTGTAGCGCTCGGGATTTTCTATGATTACGGGTTCACTGGCCACGACGGGTGGCGTATTTTTATTTTCACTGGTCGCGACTGGCGGTACGCCCTCGCTCGAGACAGTCAGGTGAGAGAGCAATTGGTCGCTGGCGGTTTTGAGATTATTGAAACCAACCTCATCACTGCCATTGTAGGTAAAGGATAACTCGATAACATAGCCTTCGCGCCGGATAAAAATATCGCGGCGGTACATTTTGGCTAGACCGGTAGAGGAGTTGATCATTTTTCTATCTATCTTGATAGCATCTTGGATCGTGCTGTTGAGGGTATAATTGTAGTTGAGGTCCAAGGTTTCCTGCTTTAGGCCAGTCAGGGCTTCGCTAAAGTAACTGTCAAAATCGGACAGGGCGTTGTTCTGTTCATAATATTTTTGGTTGTCCAGATTGTCGTCTCCAGGCAGAGTCGGCTCGGTGCTAAGAGTGACTATGGCGTTTGGCTGGTGTTTGAGGACGATATCGGCTGGCTCGTCAAGAGAATTTTTTTCCAGGAAAACCCAGTTGGCGGTGGGACTGAAGATAAGGAGCGGATCAGTCTGGGAGTAGCTGGTTTGTTCCGTGAATGGTTCGGTATAGTTTGGATCAAAAGTAAAAGTTTTCAGGCCGGAGTCAATAGCTTCTTTGTTGATATCGCCGGTGCCGTAAAAAGAGATGACAGAGACGGTGAATTGACGGAAAGGAAAAGAGTAGAGGGTACCGAAATCAGTGACTGTATATTTCATGGCTGGCCGGCCGGCAAAAGTACTTTCTTCTTGGGTAATATTGGAGAAACTGCCTAGGCTACTCACGAGTGATTCTAGACTTAAATTTTTTAAATCATCAAAAGTTTTTTCATAAGCTTCTTTGACGATATATACGCCAAAACCAAAGAAATTATCATCGGCAATGTTTAAGCATGCTATAGAACTTTCAGTAATTACAGTGATAAAGTCGCTCGGGCAGGTGAGACTGATTTTCGGATAAGACAGGAAAAAGACATGGCTGGCCTTGGCGGACAGGGTGCGGGAGAGGAGCGTATTGAGCCGGGATTCCAAAATACTTGGCCGGCCGCTATTGTTTCTGTTTTGACTGATCCAGCTGGAGACGGAATTGATATCAATGATATAAGACAGAGAATTGAGAGAAGAAGATGAGGCCTGGCTGACCAGACCAGCGATTTTATTATCGGCATTGACCGCGGCGCCGCCAGAGGAACCAAAAGAGATGACGGCGTCGGTCTTGAGCCAGTTGACCCCGCCACTCTGTTCTTGTCCGACCACAGTGCCGGTGGTGGTAGTCAGGGTTTCCCCGCCAATGTCGGGAAAACCATAAAGGGTGAGAGCGGCGCCGTTGACGGCGGCGCTAGAAGCTAATTCCAGATAATTCAGGCCGGAAACGCCAGCACCATCAAGCGAGCGCATTTTCAAAATGGCAATATCCATATTTTCATCTTGGGCGATCAGGCGCGCGGTATAACGGCAGACTGGTGCCATGTTGATTTGTTCGGTGACGCAGATGGCGAAGTAGGGATCGGATATCTTGATAGAATCATCGCCCGCAACCACGTGGGCATTGGTCAGTACGAGCCCGTCAGGGCTCAAGATCACGCCCGAGCCAGAACCTTTGGCTTCGAGCCAGTTGTCCTCACCCAGATCGTAGTTGTATATTTTGACGATTGATTTATCAACGCTGGTCAGAGTAGCGTCAGCCAGAGCCGGCCGGCTGATTGGCAGTAAAGAGAAAAGTAACGCTATTAAGACAAAGACGGCTGTTTTGCGGCCGATTGGATGTTTGGACATAATTTTTTGTTTAGTAATAAGATGATTATATTTTAACATGAAAACAGGAAAATTGAAACACAGAAATACAGTTGGCTCCAAGTTAAACTTGGAGCCTGATGATTCAATCCTCATCCTCGACTCTTATAATAGTTAAGGAGAGGGGAGAGGTAAAAAAATACCGCCGACTGCTTTGGATGCAAATCGGCGGTGGAAGAGATTTTTTTGATGTCCGCTTTCTTTTTTAGAAAAAGAAAGCGGACGGAAAGAAAAATCGCCGCGGTATAAAAATTCAGTAAAATTCTACGTTCGGCCAAGCTGGCCGCCCAAAACTCCCCCGCAAGGCCCAGAGCGGGGTCAGACAGTTGGGTGGCAAAACCCAGCTTGGCTTTACTTGAATTTTAACCTGAATTTTTATAATGCGGCCTTTAGCGCTGACTCGGGTTGAAGATTTTTGTTAAATAAAATCCTCCTTCAGCCGAGCTGTGAGAGAGGGTAAAAAAAATACCGCCGATTGCTTTGGATGCAAATCGGCGGTGGAAGAGATTTTTTTGAGGGGAGATTTTGTTTGGTGGTGTGAGGGGCATAGCTCCACTTGGAAAGTGGGGGCGGGGGTTATTCTGGTGGAAATAAAGTTTTATATATGCCGGTGCAGGTTTTGCCAGTTATCTGTTGGTGTTTTATTCCCGTCCCAAACCTCTGGCTGAGCATTTTTGCAATTTTTACCGCTTTATTGGCAGGGACCGACTCTCCAGCGCAGATTTGGTATTGATTCAAGACTAGACGGATTTTATTTTTTTGCCAGCCAATTTTTTTCAAGGAGTCCTCCCGATTTTGTTTAGAAGAGAATGGAATATTCTGGTTAACCAGTTGGGGTTGATTTTTTTTGCGATATCACGCGCGGTTTTTCTAGTAATATCTTTTTCCTTGATGAGTGGATAACCGGCCATATTTAACCGGATGACCACTAACGTCGCCTTGTCGCTCGGTACTCTTTTTGTGGTGATACCTTCTTGACGGAATATGATTTCCACCAAGCTTAAGGTTTCCCGTCTCATGGGTTCTCCTTTTTGGCTAATTCGTCCGAGATTAAAATGGCGACCTCGTCAGCTGTCATATCGACGAAGTGTTTTGGGTCGGTGTTAATATCAAAGTTGATATCTACAATGGCGGAAAATACAAAGGCTTTTTTGGAAGTTATTTTTTGTATTTTCTTCTTAGTGAACTCGGCGTTTGTCCATTTTTTTATCTCATCGATGTCTGTCATGGTTGTTACCTCACTTTAAAAGGTTCATTTTTTTGGTTGTTGTCTGGCCGGCGGTGACAAGTCGGTACAGATAAACACCGCTCGGAACCGGCTGGCTGAATTCGTCTCGACCATCCCAGACCACTTCGTGCTCGCCGGCAGAATAGAATCCGGAGGCTAGCGTGCGGATTAGTTGGCCATTGATGTTGTAGATGGCCAATGTTGCTTCGCTTGCTTCGGGCAGATCGAAGCGAATCGTGGTGCTGGAATTGAAGGGATTGGGATAGTTTTGCCGTAAAATGAATTCGGTGGGTTGGTGGAGCGGGGATGATGCGACCCCAGTTGAGATGCGGCTGAAGCCGTCAATTAAATATTTGCCAACTCTGATTTCAGAGATGGCGATGTTAAATTTTTCCCCCAAGCGCCATGGGGGAGTGGCTGAAACCGAGAGGAAGATAAGAATTCCGCCTTGGCAGTCAGCCGTGACCGGTATAGAAATTTTTTTCGCGCCATTATAAGGCGGACTATAGTCATTGAAAGTAGTCCAGCTTGATGGCGTTTTGTCGAATCCGCCCACGTTCAGGCGGTAGAATTGATCTTCGGGGGCGGTGATGGTGACAGTGACCATATCGCCCTTGGCCAAGCTATTTGGCAATCGTCTCCAGAGAGACAAGTAGTGATTGTCCGAGTCACCAATGCCCGAGAATAGGAACATTGTGGAGTCCCCGATGTCGAACCAAAAGCTCGACGAGGGGTAATCTATTCCCCACTGGCCACGGGTGACTCTAGTGGCCTCGGCGTTAACGGCGGCCATGACAATCACCACTACTGCGATTGTAATTTTTTTTCCCAATTAAGTGCCCTCCCATTATGGGTGATGTTCGTTTCAGTTTTTTGTTTTGGTATAACTGTGAAAGTTACTATTTTTTGGTGAAAAAGTCAAGGAAAAGTAGGTAATGGCCAAGGCAATTGAACTTGGGCGATATCCTCGGCCAAGGGTGGTATTTTGTCTGATAAAAGCCAAAAATCCCTGGATGAGCCAGGGTAAAGATTTGGTGCAAGATCAGATGATCTGAATAGCCTCGCCGGCGATTGATTCAAGAAAATGAAAATGATAAAAGATGGCTAGGAGTCCGAGCCCGATGACAAAGAGACAGTGGAGAATAACTGGTTTATGCTGGATTTTCAGTCGGATGAAAATGGTCAGGAGCAGATTGATGGCGACAAAAATCAAAAGAAGGAAAAAGACTTTTTCAGCATAGAAAACAATATTGGCGGTCAGACTATGCTCGGTATCTTGAAAGGCGACTTCCACTGTTTTGCCGCCGCTGACTTCGGTGACGCCAGCTATGGCTGGAGCAACGGTGGAAGAACCCTTGGCAAATTGTTCTTGGCCAGAGCCAACATAGCTTTTGCCAAAGTGTTGAACGACAATGGTTGTTTTTCGGCCATTGATTTGGCCGACAGCGACAGCGATGCCGATTTCATCATAGTTGCCATTCAAGATATTGGCCTTATGGGTCGGGCTGTTCATCCAGGCCGTCATCGCTTCTTCGGCTTCGGAAAAATTCATAGCGAGATTTTCGCCGGCATAGGTATAGTTGTAGCCTGCTTGCTTGAACCACTCCCAAGGGGTGGTGCCAAGGGGAGAATCATGAGCGAAATAATCGCGAGCCAGCATATCTTCGGCTTTGAGTGCGGCGGAATTATCAAGCGCGCTATTGTGCATTAAGACCGGAAAGCCGGCGGCCGCTCGTTCTTTATTGGTGAGCTCGATCAGGCGGTTGGCAGTAACGGTGGAGAATTCGGCCGGACTGGGAAAAGTAATAAAGAGCAGTACGGTGGTAAAAATTTTGCCAAATAAAATCAAGGCACTTAAAAAATTGAGGCTTTGGTGGCGGACAAGGTGCGGCTTGTGGCCATTGGCCTCGCAGGGAATGAAGTAATGCCTGACTCTTTTTTTGGGTTGACTCAAAAAATTTACTGACACAAGAAAAGAGGGTTAGTTGGTTGGCTTTATTATAACACAAAAAGCAAAAAAACAAAAGAACGGTGGCTATTCGACGACGGGGCTTTTCGGGGAAAAGATTTTTTGTTGTTTTATATTTTGAGTCAGGCTGGCAATGTGGTTTTTTATTTGTTGCTCAAAACGCGCAGTGGAAAATTGGGAAGCGTGTTCTTTGATCAGACTGGGTTGATATTTTTCCGGCTGGAAATGGAGCAAGCGATGGGCCAACGATTCCCAGTTTTGCTCTTCAAAAAATTCACCGGTTTGACCCGGGATGATTGTTTCCAGGGCGCCGCCGCCGGCAAAAGCAATAACCGGTCGGCCAGCGGCCATGGCTTCAATAGTGGTGATGCCAAAGTCTTCAATTTGCGGATTGATATAGGCGAGACAGTTGGCGTAAAGTTCTTTTTTGACCGGATCGCTGACGGGACCGAGGAATTCAATATTTTTGGAGGCCATTTTTTGAAGCCGGCGTTGTTCTGGTCCGACACCAAATATTTTGAGGGGCAATCCCAATTTGTTAAAAGCGCGGATAGCCAGATCATACTTTTTGTAGGCGACTAGGCGCCCGCCAGCGAGATAATAATTGCCTGGCTGGTTGGAGATAGAAAAGAAGTCGGTATTGACCGGCGGATAGATGACCATGCTGTCGCGCTGGTAATATTTTTTGATGCGCTCTTGGACAACTCGGGAATTGGCGATAAAAGAATCAACCTTTTGGGCGGCCAGGAAATCGAGATGGCGCAGGCGCGGCAGAAACAGGGGAATGATTTTTTTGATCAAGCGGGGATAGTTGAGCTCTTCAACGTAGGAGCCGGCGTCATGCCAGAGAAAGCGAGTCGGCGTGTGGCAATAACAGATATGCACACAGTCTTCAGGTACGCGAATATTTTTGGCGAAAGAAGAAGCGGAGCTGATGATAATATCATATTTTTTTAGGCAGTGACGGCTGGCGGCCCAGGGCATCAGGGTCAAATACCATTGATAGTTGCGGTGGGCAAGGGGCAGATATTCGAGCCAGGTAGAGCGAATTTTGTGTTCAGGGAAAAGATCGCCGACTTTATTTTTATTATAGAGCAAAACAAAAATCGGGCTGTTGGCATAAACCCGTTCCAAACTGGCGAGCACCTTTTCAGCTCCGCCTAATTGAGTGAGGTAATCATGGACGAGCGCAATAGACATGGCCTCATCTTAACACAAGAAAGTAAAAAGGCAAGAATCAAAGAAGGCGCTAGAACGCGGAAAGACAAAATACGGGAATATAAAAGCACAAAACAAAAATGCCCGGGAGGGCATTTTGATGAGAACAATAAAATAGCAGGGTTATTTTTGGGTTTTTAGGCCGAGCGATTCTTTTACTGCTTTTTTGCCGAATTCGGGGAGTTCATTTTTATTGATAATTTCTTTGGCCAATTTTTCTGCTTGCCAGGATTTTATTTCATAGGAACCATGATTGACCATTTTTATAATTTCTTCACGTTTGGCTGTCGGCAGACATTTATACTTATATTTATTGAGAGATTTTTTAAAAGTTTTCTTGGTTATTTTTTCTGGTTTTGGTTGCTTAATAGCTGGGGGATTAGTGGATTTATTATTTTTGGGATTGATAATTCCCATAATTTCGGAGGTGAAATTGTTTCTGGGCCGCGGACTTGTGAGAAGTTCTTTGACAAAATCACGCGGGGGTTTGCCAGACAGTCCTGAATTTGACTGTTGACCAGGGGTGGCACTTTTGCCGGTTCGGAAATTGCCTGGTGGCCTGTTGCCACCTTGATATAGTAAGTTGGATACTTGAAAGCGCATAAAATAGTGTTTTAAAGGTTGGATTATTTTTTGGCACTGATGATTGTTTGCCAATAGTTGACAACATTTTTGATGCTGGCAAGCCAGTCATATTTTTGCCAAACATGTTGATAGGCATTCGCGCCCATTTGATGGGCGAGGTCGCTCTCGGAAAGTAAAAGTGTTATTTTGTCGGTGAACTTCTTGGCGTTGTTGACAGGAACGAGAAAACCGGTTTGTCCGTCCAGAATGATTTCTTTGGCGCCGGTGGTGGCTGAAGCGACAGTGGGCTTGCCAGCCGCCGCGGCTTCCAAGATGACCTTGCCAAAGCTTTCATGGCGCGAGGCCAAGACAAAGATATCGGCGGCGTGGAAATAATTTAGCAAACTTTGATAATTTATTTGTCCAAGCAGTTTGACCTGATTGGATAATTGGCGGGTGTTGATAACTTTTTGAAGCCGGTCTTTTTCCGGTCCGTCACCGATAATCAAAAGAGTGGTTCTTGGCTGGCGGCGGACAATATTGGCGAAACATTTTAGAAGGAAAGGCAGATTTTTTTCCGCGGTCAGCCGGCCGACAAAAAGCAGGATTTTCTGGCCGGAAAATTGATTTTTGATACTCAAGACCGCTTGACCGTCAGGGGTTTTGAAGTTTTCCAGGTTGACTGGCGTGGGGATGACGGCAATGGGCAGACGGAGTCCGGCGCGAACTAATTTTTTTTTGAGGCCGGAAGAAACCACGCGCAGGGCATCGGCTTTTTTGACAGTCAATTTACTCAAAGCCAGAAGCCCGAGGCGCAAGGGATTTTCTCGCGTCCAGTAAGGATTGGCCCAGAAATCTCCATGAAAATCAATAAGCAGTTTGGAGCCATATTTTTTCTTGAGGCGACAGCCGGAGAGACCGGTAAAGAAGGGATCCTGACAGACGATAAGATCATAATAGTTGTCTCGGAAAAGAGCAGTGGCGACGGCCAGAATGTTTTTGACATAAGAGCCTGGCCAGGTAGCGGGGGCGGTGGGATAGCTGGAAACTTGAGGCGAGAGAGCCAGGGGCTGGAAACGGTCTTTTTTGGTCAAAACAATAATGGACAATTGTTCCACCAATTGCCCATAGGCGCAATGACGAGAGATGGTATCACCGGTGCTGGTCTGGGCGCCCAGAAGAGCCAGATCATTGGAGAGCATGAGAACTTTCATAATCAGGAAAATGATTTTATTTTTTCCACCAAATCAGCAATACTATAATCAATTTTGGTCAAATAATCCTTGGCGCCCAATTCCAGGCCTTTCAGCCGGCTGTCGTCGTCGGACAGATTGGAAATAATGACAACAGGGATGTTCTTGGTCGTCTTGTTAGCCTTGATTTTTTTGAGTAGCTCCCAGCCATTGATTTTGGGCAGGATAATATCCAAGACGATAATATCTGGTTTTTCTTTGAAGATTAGAGACAGGGCTTTTTCGCCGTCGGCGGCAACCAAGGTTTCCATCCCGTTAACGCTTAATTGCGATTGCAGGGCATATAAAAGCGAGGCCTCATCTTCAATAATGAGTATCTTTTTACGCTTCATATGATTGGTTTGTTTTAGTTGACAATTTGAGTATAGCATTTTTTTGCTAAAAACAAAAGATATGTTATACTAATAATAATTATGTCACAATCGGATAAAGAAAAAAATAAATTTGAAAATGTCAGCCGTCTGCCGTCGCCGGAACGCTTGTCGGCCGAAGTAGAAAAGACAAAATTCTGGGAGAATCCGTCTTTTTTGTTTGTGGCAATGGGCATTTTGACCATGACTGCCATGATCGGCACCTATTTCGTGGCTCAAGAATACAATGATCCGATTATTGTTATTGGCAGTGTGGCTCTGGTGGCCGGTATCACTATTTTGATCGGCGGCATGGCCATAAAGACAGTAGAACAGCTGTCAGCGGCCAACCGGATGAAGACTGAGTTCGTGTCAATCGCTTCGCATCAGTTGCGGACGCCTTTGTCTATTATCAAGTGGTATGTGGAATTTTTGTCTCAGAAAAAGAAGCAAGCCAACCTGACGCCAGAGCAGATTAATTATTTAAAGATTATCAGCGACTCCAATCAGCGGATGATCAGGTTGGTCAATGATTTATTGGATATTTCCAGAATCGAGGGCAAACGCATTCAAATCCATCCGGAGAAGGTGGATTTGGTGGAATTAAGCAAGAATATTATTCAGGAAAATCAACCCTTGGCTGATAAAAAGAATATCAAGGTTAGCATAAAAAGCGATGATGACATCCCTCTTATTTTTGTAGACCCCAAAAGGATTTCCATGGTGATGGAAAATCTTTTTTCCAACGCGGTGAAATATATAAAAGAGGAAAGCGGAGGGACAATCTCTGTAGAGATTTTTCAAGAAGATGGCAAGGTGATTTTCAGTATCTCTGATAATGGCGTCGGCATTCCAGACAAGGATAAAAAGAAGATATTCAAGAAATTTTTCCGAGCAGAAAATACCATGAAATTGCAAACCAGCGGCACTGGCTTGGGGCTTTTTATCGCCAAGGCGATCGTAGAATCGCATAAGGGGACGATGTGGTTTGTCTCTCAAGAGGGCGAAGGAACAACTTTTTATTTTAAGTTGCCAATCAAGAGTAAAGGATTTGAAGAATAGAAAAAATAGTTTATTATGATAAAAATACCCGGGCTGAGGCCAGGGTATTTTTTACACTCTTACGAGGTAATTTTTTTAATTTTTTTTGCGACAAAGACGATGCCTTCCGGAGTTTTAATATCTCCTAGGTTATTTATCGCGCATATTTCCACAATCATGCCATTTTTTAAAAGGGCATTTTTTTCATTTTCGGTCGGCGGCCACCAACCGGTTGATTTTTCCCCACTCCCTTGTTGTCTGAT
>DAOOPA010000011.1:0-21667 GCA_035388025.1 bacterium | reverse complement strand
AGCCTGCCCATATTCCAATTTGATGCTCTCGGCAACATCGAGAGAAGTACGCAGGCCAATGGCAATGTCGGCGGTCAGATGATTAGATCCAAGCGGAACGACAAAGGTATTGAGCAGATCCCCTTCTTCAAAAACCGCCACGGAAGTAGAAGCTTCACCGATGTTTATCAGGGCAACACCCAATTCTTTCTGGCGCTTGGTCAAAACACCCTCAGCGTTGGCCAAGACAGAAAGAACAAGATCGTCAATCTCTACGCCAGTACGATAAACGGCTTTGGTTAAATTTTTTATTTGCGAAGAAAGACCGAGAATAATTTGCGTAGAAACCTCTAGACGAATACCGGTCATGCCAAGCGGGTCTTTGATGCCAGCCTGATTGTCAATCGTAAAACTCTTGGGAATAACATGGAGGATCTCATAGTTTGGCGGAGTGGCTACGGCTTGAGCGGCCTGGAGAGCGCGCTCTACATCATCCTCTCTGATTTCTCCATTGGCTCGCGAAACAGTAACAACACCCTTTGATTCTTGGGTGATAATTTGCGCTCCAGAGATACCCACAAAAACACGTTCAATCGGCGAACCGATCATACGCTCTGACTGTTCGAGACAATTAGTGATGGCCGAAACAGCATCTTCAATACTAACAATCATCCCTTTGCTAATACCACTGGAGGGCGCTTCGCCGCAACCAATGATATAAAAATTATCATCTTGGGGATTGAATTGGCCAGTAACTACCCGGACATAAGAAGTCCCGATATCCAGGCCGGTGATGAATCTTTCTTTCATAAATTTAAATTATGAGACTAGAAAAAATAAAGCGGGCAAACAATTTTTATTACCTTTATTATAAAATAAAAAGTCAAATAAGACAAATATTCACTTATCCACTGGCTGTTCAATTTTGTTATACAGTCAAAATTGGCAACTTTTAACGATTAAAAACATAGGGCCAAAAGATAATCAAACCAATAATAACGGCACCCAGTGAAGAAATCAGAACAGTGGCGGCCATAATGTCTTTTATAATTTTGACATAATCGTGAAGGCGCGGTTTTAAAATATCAGATAAGTGTTCAAAAATTGTATTCAATGACTCTAGGACCAGAATGGCGACAATGGTAATCAAAAGAGCGACTTTTTCCAAACGGGCCAAAGGATAAACAAACATTAAAATAATCACCACTAAACCAATATATGTTTGAATCTTGAAATTGTTGCCTCGCCAGACGAAGCGGAAACCAGCCAGGGCATAACGTAAGCTATGAAAAAAATCACGGAAACTGAACATAAAAAATAAATATTAAATAAAAAATTTTGTCGGAAACAATAAGACAAAAATAATTTTGGTGCTCTGAAAAAATATAAAAAAATTTTATATGTTAGAGCGCTGGAGCAAGATATAAACTTAATAATTTTTTTTCGATGTTCTCCATGACTACGGCCTCTCTAGCTTTCAGGTGATCATAACCACAAAGATGAACCAAGCCATGGATCAAGAGGCGATAAACTTCCTGTTGTAGTGAATGGCCTAGCGCCCGTGCTTGGCTTTTGGCTACTGGCAGACAAATAATGATCTCGCCGACCAAATTATTTTTTGATTGGTCAAAGACAAAGCTCAAAACATCAGTAGCCCTGTTTTGACCACGATAAGAAAGGTTAAGGCGGCGCATGACTGGTTTAGAAACAAAGGCTAGAGAAAGATCGGCATTTTTAATTTTTTGAGAAGAAAGAACTAAACGACAAAGGGCGAGAATTCGAGTACGCGGTAAAGAAATGGAGATTTGATTGTTGATAGCCAAAGAAAACATAAAGACTAATTATTGGTCATCAGATGAAAGCTTTTGACCATCATATTGAAGGTGGTAAAAAAATTGCCATACTGGCGCAGGTTGGGGTTATAAATAAAACCATAAACATTATCGCCAAAGAAGAAATATATTTTCATTTTGTCATCGGTCATAACGGCGGGGATGGATCCATTCACACTTACATCACTCAAAATATTAGGATCCTGTTTTAAATAATTTTCATACCATTCTCTAACGTTTTTATAACCCCGAGAATTGTCTTCAATGATGATCTGGATAAATTCCTCACTCTCTAAATCCTGAAACATAACGTAGCCAGGTCTTTCTATTATTTTCCAGCTGGCGGGATAAATCAGATTGTAATGATGGGATTCGTCAACGTGGGTTTTGACCATATCAGAGTCAAGTAGCTTGGCGCTACCGGCAATCACAGGATTGTATAAATTGGCAACCTCCAGACCATCCTGGTAACTGTCTCCATCAGTATCGAAATTATCTTTATTGGTGCGGTAAATAATTTCCTCCCTGTCGGTCAGGCCGTCAGAATCGCTGTCGGTGGCTGGCGCGGGGTCCAGGCCTTCCAAATCCTCGTCCTCTTCACTCGGAGTTGATAATGGCGGGAAATGCCAATTGGCTAAAATTTGATTATAAACCTGATTGACGACCATTTTTTCAGAAATAATAAATTTAAAGATATAAAGGTGCTGATTGTGGGCGGCGTAGATAACAAAAGATTTACCCGTCGCCTCGGAATAACGACAAGTGTCTTGGCTGTCTAATTTATAAGGCTCACAATCAATCGAGTCCAAACCATATTCCTGACTCAACCAATCAAAGAGGGATAAACCTTTGGGGTTATCAAAAAGGCTAAGGGAAACGTCGCCCAAACCATCTTTGCCCTGAAGAGAGAAGGAGGAAAGGGCATAGGCAACGGAGGGTAGAGAGGATGGTCTAAACGTCCATTCAGCCGGGTATTTGAGAGTATAATTATAAACCGAATCAATATAAGATTGCCATTGATTGGTATCAAGCAGATAATCCAAATTGAGTTCCTCGGCAGTACTCGTTGGAGTGACAGCAATCGGCTGTTGATCAAGGGTGGTTGATTGAGTGTTAACAGGTTGATAATCAATGACTGGGGCTTCCTTTTTGACACTCTTTAAAAAAAGCCAAGCCGCCAAAGCCATGGCTCCGCCCAAAACAATAACTAAAACGAGGCCAAAAAAAATATTTTTTTTGAGCCTAGATGAATGACTGCCCAAACCAATCGATGAGCGCATGTTTAAAAATTTTGAGGGTAGCGTCCGGACATCAAATTCGCGCGGCGCAGGAGAGGGCGCGGTTTTACTTTTTTCTGATGAAAATGGTAGAACTGGCATGTTTTTGAAATCAATTATTGTTTAATTAGGGTAATGGCTTGAAAGAGCGGATCAGGGCTTCAAAATTATTCTGGTGATTTTCCGCTTTTTTGGTAGCCACATAACGCAGGAGATAAAAGTTGCCACCAGAAGACTCATAAAGAACGGTCTGCAAATCGGTAGAGTAAGGCGTCTGGTCCGACAGTCGCTCTTGGTTTTTTATAGTAAGGAAACCAGCAGGATCGATAGAAACTAAATAACGGATATCAGGAGCCGGCAAATCAGCCGGTGGAATGAAGTCAAAATAAATATAAAATTTTATCTGGTTAATATCATCATTGAAAACCAATACGTTGCTAGACTCCTCACCCTTGACCATGCCAGGAAGGAGGGAAAAAGAAAACTTGTGATTGCTATCTTGATAGAGATTATTTTCAATAATAACATCTGCCTTGAGAGGATCTTTTTGGGCTTGAACCTCTTCGCCGTCGGTCGAGCCATCGCCGTCGGTATCGCTTTTGAGCGGGTCGGTTTTATAAACTTTGAATTCTTCTCGATCAAAGAGGCCATCATTATCGGTATCAGCGCTGTCAGAACTGGTACCCAAGGAAGCTTCTTCTTCGTCGGTCAAACCATCACCGTCAGCATCAGAATTGGCAACCGGGAGGTTGGCGGTGTTGGTATTTTGATTGACGGACAAGTCGGCTTGGTTGGCATTGGCACCAGTATCAGCATTGAGGTTATTGGTGGCGGGCGGTTGATTGGAATTATTAATTTCATTAAAGAGGTTGACGGCCAAAGAGTTGGTAGCGCTGTCCTTCTTTTGCCGATAGCCAATAAACCACCAAATAGTCGCGGCCACCGTGCCGACGATAATTAAAGCAATAAGAATAAGCAAAATAATGCTTTTGCGATCCAAATTTTTTGAAGCTGTCAATTCGGGAATATTGGGAGAAACCGGAGGCAGAGGCTTGGAAGCGGTCTGGGAAAAAATTGAAGGTGTATTTTTAATAACTGGCTCACTGGCTTCGTGATGTTCGTTGGGAATATAATTAATCTGGCCGGCTGGCGGCGAAACTGGGGCAGGATCAACATTTTTGAAAATATCCTCTGGTTCACCAGCCTCTGACTTGGCTTGATACGCCGGCGGCGTAACTTTATTAGCAGACAAGTCGTTGCGGACATTATTGGGAGACTGATTGGGCGTGGCCGATTGATTATCAAACATAAAATAAATTTAATTATCTAGTAAACATAAAATTGTAAGCGCCGGGCTGACAGGGGCTATTGCTAGCGGAGCCAAAACTGCTATTGCTCGGATTCCAGCCGGTGGTGCTGTATTCCATGTTGGTAAATAAACGGTAGGAGGCACCACCAGAAAGAACTTGGTAATGATACATATGGGACCCAGGGTTGCACTGAAAATCTTTGGTATTCTGGTTCCAACATTCATCATTATAATCTTCCGGGCAAGAAGCTGGGGCATTGAGAGGATCAAGAAGCGGGCTGTTGCCCAAAGTCTGAGCAAAGGTTTGTTGCCAAGAGTCCCAGACAGAAACACTCTGGCCAACTAGATAGGTGCCGGATGGCAAAAGCGGATAGGTACTATGGGCGATGACGCACTTTTCTGGATTGGTAGTGGCTGAATAATCGGGGCAATCAGAATCAACGTGACAGGACAAATTGCCGTGTAGACTGCAAACGCCTCGATACTTTTCCAGAAAATAAACCATCTGGTTGAGGTGTCCCAAACGAATGGTGTCGCGGGCCAATTTGGTTTGATCGGCATCACAAGTCTCCCCTGTTTTGCAATCACTGTCTTTGGTGCAGTAGGTCATGGTCGGTTGGCCAGAATTTAAACAAACCTTATTGTCATAAATACCATTGCTGTTGAAAACCAAATTTTTCAGAAGTTGATCATAAATGACGGTCGTGGCTGGTTTGGGATTATCAGTGTGTGAAAGCAAAAATAGATTGGTGAAAATATTGTGGCTACCATTGGGGTTGGTATCAACGGCCATATTGACGTAGGTGGTTCGACCAGCACTCATTGACTCATAGCCACTGACCGTAGACAGCGAGCCGACGGCTGGATTTTTTTCATATTTACTGACCCAGGCCACAGGTGAAAGATGCTCGCCATTGTCATAAATACGAATACCGAGGGAATCAGTATTGGCGACGCATTTGTCGCCAACCGCCGGGCAGTCGGCATCGGTCGCGCAGTTGATATTGCTAATAACACATTTTTTCTTGTCATTTTCCGAGACCACAAAAAGATAATCTTTTAGAGTGTGATAACAATAACTATTGTTTCCGCACTGGCTATTAGAATTGCAGGTGTTGCCGTCTCTTGGGCCGCCAATGCAATAACCATCGCTTTGTCCATTGATCACATAGTCTAAGGCTGGCAAATCATCTTCGGTCGGCGCAACACAGCGGCTGAGTGGACAGTCAGAACCAGCGTTACAATTTTTACCGGCATTGATTCCGCCAAGACAAAAATCTTTATCTTGACCGGCATCGCGGCAGTAATAAGTGGAGAAAGTCATATCCAAGCAATTGCGAGAACGGCAATTGGAATCAGAATCAGTAAAAGGGAAACCAGTGTGATAAGAAGGCCAGGGATTATCACAAATAAAGTTGGTGATAGCGATCGAGGCCGTAGAGGTGCCATAATGAATTTCGTCATTAGTATCAAAATCTGAAGCTACGACACTGACGGTTGATTGCCCATTTTTTTTGGCCGGGGTGATACTGGTGGCGACGGTACTCAAACTGGCAATCATCACCAATTCCTCAGGATCATCTTTGCTCCAAGCGTAAGCGGCCTGCACCACCTGACCGTCGCTGGATTTGGCGGTAGCCAGATAGCGATGCTGATTGCCGCTAGCATTAGGATCGATATCGTCCGGGCAATTATTGCGGCCAGCGCAAACAAAATAATCATTATTGGCCTTGGCTCTAGTGATGTCGCGATTGCCGGAATGGTAGGTAATATCCACATCAACATGGTGAATCTGACAGATTTCATTGCCAGCGCCAAATTTCCACTGATAAGCCGACCCAAGATTGCCGCTAAGGGTGGTATTGGTGTTTAATTCGCCACCCAAAGCGCTCTTGACACCATCGGTACCGCCCTTGATCGTCACGGCATAATCGCTATTGCCAGCCATGAGCAAACGCGGAGAAAAAGTGATGACCGTACAACCATCAGCGGTAGAGCAATTTTCAGACCCAGAGTCAACGTCATAAACAGAAATTGTACCCTGAATGGGACAGCCATCAGCCGCCTTGACTTGAGACGGACGGAAAATATTTTTTATTTTAGACCAAAGCCGGGCCAAAAAATTCTGGTTAGCTTGACTAACGTTGATTGGGTCGGAACAAGAAGAGACTGTTTCAGACCAAACTTTGATATTGTTGGAATTGAGGGTGCCATGATCCATAAGCTGATCAAAGGTAGCGCGGATAACAGCATTGCGGCAAGGAGTTGAGTTAGTGGCCGGGGAAAGCGAACCGGCGATAATATTGACCCTGGACGGGGTGGCACACTGGCAGGTCAAGCGATCACAGACCAGGCCAGGCCAACAGAGAGAGTTGTCCGACTGACAACTGGCGGCGACAGTATCTTTGTCGCAAGGCGAGCCAACACTACCAGATGATAAAGCAAAATTCACGGCATTACTAGCGCAACCACCAACTGAAACAGAGACCGGACCAGTGATGGTATTGGCTGGAACTTTGGTGCCAATGGCAGTAGCGGTCCAGCTATTGATAGTACCGGGGAGCAAACCGCTAGAACCACTGAAATTAACCACGGCAGTGGCACTAAAATTTTCTCCGTTGAGAATCGTCCCATCACCCCATTTGCCCATATTGGGGTCAAGAGAACAAACGCCGGGCAAGCCGGTTGAGGGTACGGCCACGCCAGGAGAACAGGAACTGATCAGGGAATAAAATCGTGGACTTGCATTCCTTAAATTGTATTTATCGGTGACAAAAACCGGGAGACTGGAAGGAATGGTATAGCTGGAATCAGGCACTTCAATAATTATTTCTTTGTCAGTCCACTTGCCATCACAAGGATAGGTAGTGACAACAGCTGAACCAAATTCAACCTGGCCGGGATCGGATTTAAAATAACAACCCTGAAGGGTGACCCAGCGGCCTTTGGGGCCAGTACTTGGACTCAAAGAATTGATAACGGGCGTACAACGCTTGGTGGCTGTATCGCAGACGCTACCGGGACATTCGCGTCCACAAATGGTCGGATCAGATTCGCAACCATCAATTACTATATTTAAATTGCCGGAACCTTTCTTACCTTCGGCCGATGCTTCAACCCTGACTGATCCGGGCGTGCGGCCGGAAGTCACAGTAACATTTTGGCCACTACCAGTGAGACTCACGCCGATTGACGGATTATTATTATCAACCAACTGCCAGTTCCAGGTATAACCGCTACCATTAATAAGAGAACAGTTGGTTGAAGCTAGGGGTGCAACGGCCTCTCCGGTGTAAGAAACCGAGATATTGCTACCAACCGTCAAGTCGCTCGGATTAACGCGGACACTGTCCAAAGGACAAGGGGCATTGGAACTTTTAGTAGTAAAGTGCCAAAGATAATCATTGAGCATAGATTGGTTGTTGACACCAGTGATATTACGACTCAAGGTCACCTGGTAGGTGGCATTGGGCTCAAGGTTGTTGGTCGGAGTCAAAAGAAAACTACGCGTGCCCGAAATGAAAAGAGAGGCAGGAATATGATTATCAATAACGCCAGACTGGACGTTGGACGGATCAGAATTATCGTCAGCGCAATTTTCATTATTACATTTCTGAAGATAAATATTGGCAGAAGAGAGGCTAGATGATCGAATATCTGTGTTGAATTCAGCACTAATAGCAGCGTTGAGACAAACGTTGGTGACACCGGGGCGCGGATTGGGACTCGGTAAGCCGCCGGTGGCGTTAACGCAGGCACCATCAGGCAGGGGGTCGGTACCAAGACAATCGGCACTGGAAGAACAAGAAGCATTTGGATGATCACCACCTTGACAAACCAAACGACAAACACCATTTTCTACAACACTGGGAGCATTGGAACAGCCAGTGGTAATAAGGCGACAACTATTATCACAGCTAAGACTACCACCGGCAAAACTAAAATCAGAGCAAGCCTTGCCATTGAGATTGGCGCCATCACATTCTTCGCCACTGTCTAATCCGCCATCACCGCAAAAATTGACGTTAAAAGGAACCGGGTTACTCTCTCCCTGGTTGTTTTTTAAATTTACTTGCCCATCAATGGCGGACGCGGGCACAACCACGTTTCTGACTGAGGTATCGGTCCAGTCGCTAGCTGAAGTAACCTGATAAATAGCGGTAGCGCTCGGCGTGAAATGCGCTTCATGCGTCGTGCCAAATTCCTTAAAACGAATACCGGATAATTCTACTTTAGAGCCACGGTCACCACTATTCGGCCGGACTGACCAAAGACAAGGGCCAGTGGCTTCTGGGCCGGCCGTAATTGAAAAATTTACAGCATTACTAGAAAGAATATCATTATTTGCGCCAGGATAAGTATAATTTATATTTATGGTAACTGACTGGGCGCCGACACTCAAACCAGTTGGAACAGCCATGGCCACATAATCACTTGCATAATCAGCAATATTGGGAATAAGGGTGGCCGAACCAAAATTTATAGTATTAATAGCAGCTGATTTCTCTGTGGTGCCCTGGAAACACTGGCCATAAATAGTCAGACATTCACCGACTGGGCCTGTTTCCTTGCTGAGACTAGAGAGATAAGGAGAACAAACGCAATTTTGCAAATCAGAGGTGGTAAAGTCCCATGATTTAGTCAAAACATTGCGATCGGCGTCAAGAATTTTATCAGTGACAACACTGACATGGTAGCTGGTGTTGACCGCTAGATCCCTAGCTGGAATAAATTCATAGGCACGGAAATGATCATTTAAATTGTAGCCGGGAGAAGCAGGATCGCCAGCGTCAACCACCCGAAAAGTACCATAACTATTAACAACCGAAGATTGGTGGGGAGAAAGACGAAAGTTGGCCTGATAGCCGCCGCTGTTGGTCATGGTCAACTCAACGACCTGTTCATACATGGAAGTGTTGAAGTTGATAGCCGGATGAATATCAGGACAAATATCGCCAGAGTTGTTCGAAGGATAGTTGCTTTCTACGCCTGGGACCCGATCATTGGTAGTGAATTCCCATTGAACCGGGTTAGGTTCAATAGCATTACCACAAAGATCAGAAATATCCCGCACGCTAATGCGATAAGAGGTAAAGGATTTCAAAAGATTGGGGGAAACAAGATGGATGATAAAACTCTGACCATCAATTTTACCAGAGAGAGTATTATTATTAAGGGTAGCCACCACATTACCGTTGGCATCTATTTCTTCAAGGGTAAAGTGGGCCGGGTTAGGGATATCGGAATTGACGCTGAAGAGAGTAGAGGCATCAACATTTTCAGAAAAATTGATACTGATTATGGGATCGCGAGAAACATTTTCATCATAGGGAATATCGAGTTTGGGACTAGCGCTAGCAACTCGCGGTCTGACAGAGTCACCTTCGGAGCCAACATAAAAATTCCAAGTAAAATCTGGCGGCGGTGAACTATTACAGTCGGCACCCAAGGCGCACGCGGAAAGACTGCGATTGGAAGAATCTTTCAGACTGGTTGGAAAATGTGAAGTATGCAGGGCGCTTTTGAATTGAAAAACATTATTGAGTGGCG
Organism: bacterium; assembly: GCA_035388025.1. Taxonomy (GTDB): domain Bacteria; phylum Patescibacteriota; class Patescibacteriia; order UBA2196; family GWA2-42-15; genus JAAZMX01. Next base: position 11,720 of record DAOOPA010000011.1, on the reverse strand, counting down.
TGAAAACCAGGGTGTTGCCATAAGTATTCCAGGTGCCGCCGGCAACCTCTGCGGGCGTAGCCAGCGTGTTGATACGCAGGGCATCTGAAAGTAAAACAGGATCAGAAGAGGCGCTATCGACGGAAGCAGAATCAATGTCATGGTTAAAAACAGTCTGGATTTTACTGCACCAATAGACATTGCTCTTCTGCGCGGACAAATTATTATTTAAAGACGCACCATGAGAGGTCTGTACTTCATTGATACTGAAAATAGTGTTCCCGCCACCCGAACCGCCGCCGCAAACACAAGTATTGCCACAGGATTCCTGGCATTGATAATTTTGCCCGTCTACACAGCGCAAGCAACCAGAGCAGGTGCCAGTAACACAATAACCACCACTGCCAGGCCCGCCAGAACCGCCCTCTCCGCTTAGAACTTTGAAAACGTACTGGACGATCGCAAAGGCCATCATGATAATGATGAGGCCAATGGCAGCATTAACCATAATTTTTTTTGCTTGAGCAATTTTTTCCGCACTGCCGCCAGAGGTCATCCAAATAAATCCGGCATAGAGAACAAGCACCAGCGCAATCACGCCAAGCGCCCCCAAAATAGCGCGGATAACTTTGACCACCGTGATGCGCAAATCTTCAGAGGCCAACCCAGTGCCGGCCCCGTAATTGACCCCGTAGAGATCGTCAGCTAGGGCGCCATGGGGTAACAAAAAAACAACGATTGCTAAAACAAAGATGGACAAAATCATTGTCCAGAGGAAATGAGATTTTGGATATTTTTTGAGCATGGGGAAGAACAATTAACAATTATCAATTAACAATAATCAATAAATAAAAACAAGAGCGAGACCAGCAACAAAACAAGATTAAGAAAATTTATGCTAAGAGTTCTTTGACGATTTTACTGACCAAGGTGCCATCAGCCCGACCACCAGCTTTGGCCATAACGGACTTCATAATAACACCAAATTGACGGTCGGCGCTTTCGGCAAGAACAGCTTCCACGAGAGAACGCACTTCGTTCTCGCTCATTTCGGCCGGTAAATATTTTTTGATAAGATTTAATTCAGCTTGCTCTTTTGCGGCCAAGTCAGCGCGGTTGCCGGTGGTAAAAATAGCAATGGAGTCTTCACGTTTCTTGGCTTCGCGCCTAATGACTTTCAGCGCTTCCTCGTCAGTCAAATCTGATTTAATAAGGCTGATCATTTCATTTTTCAGAGCGGATTTCAAAAGACGCAACAAATCAACCAGCTCTTGTCGGTGAGCAAGCATGGCTGATTTGAGGTCAGCGTCAATCTCAGTAGAAAGACTCATAATAATTTTATTATTATTGAAAGTTTATTTTTTGACAAAAGAACGACTGCCAAATTTGGAGCCTTGCGTTTCTTCCGGTAGTTGACCAATTTTTTGCAAATAGTCTCTTTTCTCACGCAAATATTTGCGGCGCAGAGCTGATTCTTTGATTTGGCGTTTGGTTTTCGCTTTAGTGCGATAGCGACCAGCTTTGGCGCGAAAAACAACCCGGCTTTGTAAAACACGCTGGGAAAAACGGCGAAGCAAACCTTCAACCGATTCATTCTGTTTTCTTTTTACTTCCACGGCCATAAAAACACCCCCTTTCAAAAAGTCAAAATTCAAAAGTCAAAAGTATTTTGAATTTTGGTTAAATTATCCCCTGTTTACAGGGACAGATTACTGGTTTAAATATAACAAAGAAAGTTTATTTAGTCAAAAAGAGCCGGTTAGTTGACCAACCGGCTGTAAATAATATGATTTTAGCCCAAAATCAATTTTTGCGTTCTTGCCGGTAAATAAGGTAAGAATACAGAAAAGTAGAGAGGATAAGCAGAAATATAATAATCAGAAAAGCCCAAAACCACTGGGGTAAAAAACTGACAATGATCAACAAAACTCCGCTCGCCATAAAAACCCGACTGCCAAAATGATGGGTCTTTTGCCAAACAATTTCCGAACTCAATGTCCAAGGCGTACGGATGCCCATAAACCAATTTTGTTTGACCTGGTCCAGATAATAACCAATGACGACAAACATGGCTCCAATGCCCAAGGGGACGGCTATATTGACCGGTACTGACTGGCCAAGAGCATTGAGGCTGACCACGAAGTAGATAAGGGTGAGGAAAATGACCAAAACGCTCTTGACCCCATGATAGGCAGTCCGAAACTTTTCATAGTTAGATTTTTTGGGGTCAAGGCAAGGGATAAAGAGCACCAAAAGATAAATAGCAAGATTCAGAGCTGGAAAAAAGAAGGCGGCAAAACCGCGACCAGACCAGCCGTCAACTTGACCCTGAATATTCCAGTGGGTGGCCACCCGCTCGGGAAAATGGGCGTAGAAATAAAAACTCAAAACCACGGAGATGACCACAAAAATAATAGGTAGGATTTCGGTCTTGAGAGTCGGGCGAAGAGGGTTTTTCATAGGCATTTAATTATGAATAATGAATCGTGTATTATGGATTTATTATAGCATTTTGGGTGGGGAAATATAATGGGAGCAATCTTCAAGAAACAAGAACCAATTTCCAAACAAAACACAATGAATTTAAACCAATAACCGACTGTTTTGGAATTTGGGATTTATTTGAAAATTGGAAATTGGAAATTTTCCCGTTGGTTTATTTCCGACGGCAATATAAAACGCGAACAAAATAAATAATCCCTACCAATATAAAAATGACACTCACCCACTGATCCAGTCTTAATCCTAATAATCCAACTTGGGGATCAATACGCAGAAAGCCGATGAGAAATCGGCCGAGAGAATAGAGAATTAAATAAGAAAAGAAAATGGAACCAGGTTGGTAGGTTGGTAGGTTGGTAGGTTGGTAGGAATTGGGGGATCGACGACGGTGGCAAGACATCAAAATAAAAAAAATAACCAGACACCAGAGACTTTCATACAAAAAAATCGGGTGGAAATAAGAAAAATTTTCCCAACCGGGCAAACGATGAGCCAAGTCGATGGGAATGCCCCAGGGTAAATCAGTAGGGCGACCATAAAGTTCTTGATTAAAGTAATTGCCAAAACGGCCAATGGCTTGGCCGAGTACGATGAGCGGAGAAAAGATATCAAGCAAGAGTAGCCAAGTAATATCTTTCAGCGCCTGGCGATGACGGCGGTAATAAAAATATAAAACGATAATGCCAGCGACAATGGTGCCATGAATCGCCAGGCCACCTTGCCAGATTTTCAAAATGTCCAAGGGGCGCTCGGCGTAATAAGAGAGCTCGGAGAAAACATGCCACAACCGGCCGCCAAACAGGCCAAAAATAATCAGGTAAAAAACCAGGTCAAAAAATAATTGACCTGGCAGTTGATAACGGCGGAATAATTTTTGGCCAATGAGGTAGCTAATGGCGATAGAAAGCGAAATCAAAAAACCGTACCAGTGAAGAGAGACGGGGCCAAAGTCATATAAAACAGGAGAGGGCATTCTAATCAAAAATAATTTTTAATTTGATAACTTGGTTTCAAATCTAAATTTTTAAAAATTAAAAATTAATCAATGAGTGGATCAATCAGGGCTTCCAACTGGCTCCGGGTCAAAGCGCCAGCTAAATAGCGGCCATTGAGAAAGCTGGCTGGCGTCCCCTCGACGCCTAAAGAGATCGCTTCACTATAATTGGCTTGGATTTTATCATCAAAACGGCCGCTTTCCGCACAGGCGGAAAATTGATCTTTATCCAGGCCAAGATCGGCGCCGACAGAGAGATAAAAATCGGGTCCATATTCGTCTTGATACGGATAAAGGGCGGAAAGGTATTCAAAAAATTTATCTTGTTCGCCGGCGCACTCAGCGGCAATGGCTGAAGAAACTGAAGCGACGCTATTGAGACTGAGGGGCAAATGCCGCCAAACAATGCGCACTTTGTCCGATCTATTTTTCATAAATTCCTCCAGGGCGGCATGATATTCCCGGCAGTAGGGGCAAGAGAGATCGCTAAAAACCACCAACGTAACGGCGGCGTCTTTGGCACCCCAGATATGATCGGCATCAGTGATAGCAAAGGTCGCCGGTTCATTGGCGGGGATATCGCTACTTGGGTTGGCGCTATTGTTCTTGGCCAGATAATAATAATGGTAGCTGGAAAAAATGGCGATACCTAAAACCAAACCGAATAAAAATATAAAAACCGCCTGACGGCTGATCAATTTTTTTGTTGCCGGAGATGAAGGGCGAGAAGGTGTGGAGTTATTCATAATTTTTTACTTAATCCCTAAAATTTGATTGATTTGACTCTTGTCAAAACCGATAATAACTTTTTCCTGGCCCGAATCGGTGGTGATAATAGCAACTGGCACGCCCATCTGGCCGCTTTTCTCTACCATCTCATTGGCGGCGGCTTCGTCTTCGGCCACGTTGATATCCTCAAAAGAAACATTTTTACCTTTGAGATAGTCCTTGAGCATATGGCAATAAGGACAGACTGGGGTGGAGTAGATTTTTACTTGCATAAAAATAATTTTTAATTTCTAATTAATAATAAATGATATTATCCCAAGTAATTTTTGTCGAATACTCGAGTCTCTCGCCAATAAAACTCAATACTCGGTCGCCAGAGAATGACAGCGGATGGCCTGGAAATGGTCATTAACTGGCCTGTTCAAAATGGTGGGCCAGGCGCAGAACGGTTTTTTCATCAAACCACTTGCCGATAATCTGCAGACCAACCGGCAAGCCGCCAACCGCGCCACAAGGTACAGAAATAGCCGGTACGCCAGCCAAGCTCATGGGAATGGTAAACAAATCAGCCAAATACATTTGCAACGGATCATCAATTTTTTCGCCCAACCCAAAGGCGGCGGTCGGCGCCACGGGAGCAAGAATAAGATCAACTGATTCAAAGGCGCGCTCAAAATCTTTTTTGATTAAGGCGCGAACAGAACATGCTTTTTTGTAATAAGCATCATAATAGCCGTGCGACAAAGCATAGGTGCCGAGGATAATGCGGCGCTTGACCTCGCTACCCAGTCCCTGGCCTCGACTTTGCAAATAGGTATCAAATAAATCCAAACCAGGAACAGATAAGCCATATTTGACGCCATCATAGCGGGCGAGATTGGAAGAAACCTCCGAGGGCATAATCAGATAATAACAAGCCAGGGCATAATCAGGCGCTGACAAACTAACGGGCATAGCCGACGCGCCGATAAGTTCTTCTATTTTTTTGACCGCAGATAAAACAGCGTCCTTGACTTGAGGATCCATGCCGTCAACGGCAAAATATTCTTGGGGTAAACCAATTTTAAGTCCCTCAACCGGTTTTTTTATTTCTTCGGAGTAATTGTCTAGGGGTAGATTGGAAGAAGTGGAGTCATAGGGGTCTCGGCCGGCGATTGATTGGAGGACAATGGCCGCATCGGCTACGGTTTTGGTCAAATGGCTAATAGTATCCAAAGAAGAAGCCATGGCTATAACGCCATAACGCGAAGTGCGACCATAGGTCGGCTTGAGTCCGACAACGCCGCAAAAAGAAGCTGGCTGGCGGACCGAACCGCCAGTGTCCGTACCTAGGGAATAAATAACTTCGCCACTAGCCACAGCCGCGGCCGAACCACCAGAGGAGCCACCAGGCACGCGGGATTCGTCATGGGGATTTTTGGTGGAATAAAAAGCAGAATTTTCTGTGGAGCCGCCCATGGCAAATTCATCTAAATTTGTTTTTCCGACGAGAACCGCACCGGCCGCTTTTAATCTCGCGGTAGTAGTAGATTCAAATGGCGGCAGATATTTTTCCAAAATTTTGGAGCCGGCAGTGGTGGGAAGACCCTCGGTACAAAAATTATCTTTGGCGGCGTAGGGAATGCCGGCGAGCGGCGATAGGATTTCCCCCCGACGCAAGGCGAGATCAAATTTTTCTGCTTGAGACAGGGCGTGTTCTGGAAAAATATTAAGAAAAGCCCGCAATCGATGCTCGGTGCTGGCGATCTGATCCAGACAGGCTCTGGTCAATTCAACAGAACTAAATTTTTTATTGGTCAAGCCATTGCTAGCTTGTTCAATTGTCAACTGATTTAAGGCACTCATAATATTTTTTTAACCACAAAATGACGGTTGCTTTTATTCGGGGCGTTGGCAATAATTTTTTGGCGGGCTTCTTCGCCGCTGGCAGAAATTTCATCGAGACGAAAGACGTTTTTTAGAGGAAGAATTTGACTGGCCGGTTCAATGTCAGTAGTGTCAATTGACTGTAATTTTTGGAAATAACCAAAAATACTGGCGAGCTGGCTGGCAAAGAGTTTTTTCTCTTCGTCACTAAGAGCAAGTCTGGCTAGTTTGGCCAAGTGGTCAATTTGTTGGATATCGAGGGACATAGATTAGCAGTTAATCAACAATTAGCAATAAACGATTAGTAATAATTAGCAAACAATAATAATTTGATTTTAGCATTTTTTGGTGTTTTGGCAAAGATTGATCCGCCGACACCAAAGTTACGGCGAGGCGAGGACTGATAATAGTCGGCTAATTAGTTTAATTTGGTTTCAGAATTTAATCCGCAGGGTTTTAAAAACATTGACAAAAACTAGCGAAATTTATAAGATAGGAAAAGTAACAAACCGGGGGCGTAAAGGTTCTTAGTAGAAAATCTTACACATTGTCTATCCGCCCTCACAAAAAACAAACACAAAAAAGTGGGCGTAATTCAGCGGCTAGAAGTGAGACTTGCCAAGTCTCTAGTCGCAGGTTCGAGTCCTGCCGCCCATTCAAAAGTGATGTGATACTCCTGTTCCCATGGAAGTGCCTAACAGCCAGAGTCTGGCTGGCCTGAATGGGTATCACACCCAAATTTTAAAAAGCCCTTTCCGAAAGTGAATAGGGCTTTTATTGTTGACTGAAAAATTTAGCCACGAAAACAGATTAAATAGAGTTGAACAGAAAACAACGGATATCTGTTTTAATCCGTTGCTAATCTGTTTGTATCTGTTGTTTATGTTTTTTATTCTATTTAACTAACCTCAAAAACTCCTGCTCATCTAAAATCTTTATCCCCAGCTTTTCAGCTTTGGCCAGTTTGGAACCAGGATTGTCGCCAACCACAACATAGCTGATTTTTTTAGACACTGATTCAGAAATCTGGCCGCCGAGAGCGCGGATTTTGTCTTTGGCTGTCTCGCGATCAAGCGCGGATAGGGTGCCAGTCAAAACAAATACCTGACCAGAAAACCGGCCCTGGGGACCGCCCGGGCTTTTGGTTATTTTAACGCCATTGGCGAATAGTTGATCTAGTAGTTGGAGATTTTTATGATCCTGAAACCACTGATAAATACTCTCGGCCACAATCGGACCAATCTCGTGCACAGAGAGTAAATCTTCAAGCTTGGCAGATTTTATTTTTTCCAAGGTATGAAAATGCGTGGCCAGATCCAGAGCGGTTTTCTCGCCAATATTTCTGATACCCAAAGCAAAAATAAACTTGGGCAGAGTGACTTGCCGGGCCTGGTCAATGGCGGCCACCAGATTGTCAGCGGACTTTTCAGCAAAATGCTCTAAAGGTTCTAAATCATTTTTGGACAAAGAAAAAATATCAGCGGCATCTTTGATCAGATCAGTATCGAGAAGCTGGTTAATAATTTTCGGGCCAAGACCATCAATATCAAAAGCTTGACGGGAAACAAAATGATAAAGTTTTTCCCGTTGCTGGGCATAGCAATTTTTATTGGTACAACGATAGGCGACCTCGGCTCCGACCCGAGCAACGGCCGAACCGCAGACCGGACAACTTTTGGGCATATGAAAATCGCGCTCGCGGCCAGCGCGCATTTTTTCCAGCACCTTGACAATATCGGGGATAACATCGCCGGCTTTTTGGATGACAACAGTGTCCCCTATTTTGAGATTTAACCGTCTAATCTCATCTTCGTTGTGCAGGGTGGCGCGGGAAACAGTGGAGCCGGCCACGGAAACCGGTTTCAAGTGAGCGACCGGAGTCAAAACGCCAGTGCGACCCACCTGAACTTGGATATCTTCAACGATAGTGGTGGCTTCCTCGGCCGCGAATTTATAAGCGGCGGCCCAACGCACGCATTTGGCAGTGCGGCCCAGACGCTGTTGGTAATTTAGATCATTGACTTTGACTACGACACCATCAATCTGATAATCCAATTTCTCGCGCATGGTTTCCACTTCACCCAAGAATTTTTTGACCGCGGCAATGTTTTTGAATAAAGAAAAATGCCGTTCCACGCGAAAACCCAAGTGACGCAAATATTCCAAGGTGTCTTTTTGGGTGGCAATTTTTTCAGGAGTCGAAGTATAAATAGCGTAGAAAAAAGCCTGCAGATCACGGCTAGCGGCAATCTCCGGATCTAGTTGACGCACGGTGCCAGCGGCGGCATTGCGCGGATTGGCAAAAGGAGCTTCGCCAGATTTAACAGCGGCTTTGTTTAAAGACTCAAAGCTTTTGACTGGCATATAGACTTCACCGCCGACCTCTATATCAATCGGTTGCTTTAATTTCAGAGGCACGCTGTCAATGGTTTTGATAGTATGAGTAACGTCTTCGCCGACCACGCCGTCGCCTCGGGTGACCGCTTTTTGAAACAAACCTTTGGTATAAACAAAGGTCATATTGAGGCCGTCAATTTTTAATTCGCAGGTATAGGCAATATCAGCATTGGCATCTAGCTCCAGAAAACGTTTGGCCCGAGCGTCAAATTCCAAAACTTCATCAAAAGAAAAAACATCATCCAGAGAATATTTGGGGATAGAATGTTTGATTTTGGCAAATTTGCCAAGGGCGCGCCCACCGATGCGCTGAGTGGGAGAGTCGGGTGTAATCAGATCTGGATATTGGTTTTCCAATACTTTTAATTCCCGTTTGAGCGAATCGCGCACGGCGTCGGAAACGATTGGGGCATCCAAAACATAATAACGGTAATCAATATCTGCCATCTGGTCTTTGAGCTTTTGAATACGAATTTTGGCTTCGGATTTGGTCATAATATTTAAGCACTTAAGCGTTTAAACATTTAAACACAATGGCTCTCCACCCAATCGGGCAAGTCCCATGTGTTTAGATGGTCTATTGCTTATTTATTATAGCAAAAACCCCTCTTTTGGTAAGAGGGATTTGGCGAGGAAAGAATTAATAGATGTTATTTTTGGTAGCGCTATGGATACCGCCGGCCATATTGCTAACACTGTCTTCCAGGTAAAAATAAATCACATAACTGTCATCTGAGAGAAAAGTGTAGCCGTAGTCGCAGGGATCGTTTGAGGTATCAGTACAGGCATTTTCGGGTGAATTGACCATGCGCGGATCACGAGGAACAGTCGGCATAAAAATAGGAGAAGTGGGCGGGCTAGCGGCCCAACCGCGGCCATCCAGGGTAGAACGAGAAGTAACGCCAAGAGCCACGCTGTCGCCAATCGGATAAGTAAGTTTCTCGGTGCTATATAATTGCAGAGCGGCACGAAGCTGATTGATATCAGAGAGTCTTTTGGTGTCGCGAGATTCACGCTTGGCCTTATTCAAAGAGACCATGGTGATATTGGCCATTAGAGCAAAAATAGCAATGACCACCAAAAGTTCAATTAGCGTAAAACCTTGTGAGTTCTTTTTCATATTTTACAAAAAAGAAAAAGTGTTGATAACTTTATAAATCAATTATACCATAAAAACAAAATTGTTGACAATAAAAAATAAAATTAAGATTCTTTTTTGCGGCGAAGCAACCAAGTGAGAATCGGCGGAGTCAAAAGCGTGGTCAGGATAACCATAATAACAATGGCCGAAAAAACCTGGTCAGAGACGACTCCAAGGCTTTTGCCCATCATGGCGAAAATCAAACCAACCTCACCGCGAGGGATCATGCCAAAGCCAACAATTTTTTTGTCAACCTTGCCAGCGACCAGACCGGAAACAATCTTGCCGACAAAGGCGGCCAGAGTAATCCCGAGGGCCAAAAGCAAAACTGGGAGATCGGCCAGAGTAGCCAATTTGACATCAAAACCGGTCATCACAAAAAAAATCGGCACCAAGAAATAACCTAGCGGCTCGAGCAGATCTTCAATATGACGATGGGTGTGATGTTCGATAATATGATTTATTTTCTCCTGCACAGGCTGAGCAGTGGCGGTAATTTCTTTGAGATCGGAAATAATTTGTGGCCCGCTAAAGCCACCGAAATGAACAGCATCCAAGACTAAGCCAGCGGCGAAAGCGCCTACGATCGGAGCCAGACCAATTTTGTGGGCCAGAAAAGCAAAAACCAAGCCGAAGGAAATGGCCATGGTAAATTTCATGCCAGAGCCAGAGTGAATTTTGGAAAATAATCGTCCGAGCCAAGGAGCTAAAAGCTGACCGATGATAATAGCCCCGACCAAAAATAGGATGGCTTTGGCGGTAATCCAGACGATGCCGCCGAAACTAACTGCCCCCACGGTGACAATCGCGGAAACAACCGCCAAGATGATCAGACCCATCACATCGTCAATCACGGCCGCTCCCAAAACGATTTGCGCTTCTGGCGTTTGCAGTTTGCCCAAGTCTTTGAAAACGCGGGCGGTGATACCGACCGAAGTGGCGGTCAGAGTCGCGCCAAGAAATAGATAAGCGTTGAAGCTCAAGCCAGGCAAAAGCCAGGGTCCAACGATATATGTCCCGATGACAAAAGGGGCAATAACACCGACGGTGGCTACCAAAAGGGCGCGCGCGCCAACACTCTTCATTTGATTAATATTTGATTCAAGGCCGATCTGAAAAAGGAGAATAACCACGCCGAGTTCGGATAAAAATTTGATGATAATATCTTGACGCAAGGGTTCGAGAAGATGAATACCGACCAGGGTCAGATTGCCAAGAAGAACGCCGATAACCAATTCACCTAAGACTGATGGCTGGCCGAATTTTTCTACTAGACTGGAAACTTTCGCCATGATCAAAATAACGGCCAGCCAAAAGAAAGTCAAAGCAAAATTAAGATGGACTGCTCCGGTCGCCTCACTTGAAGCGGAAACGGCAGGGCCAACAAATAGAGCCAGTAACACTCCGAGAAATAAAATCCTTTGTTTTTGTCTGGACATAAATAACAAAACAATTAATAAAGTAGCTTATATATAACAGCATAAACATTTATGCTGTTATATATAAGCTCTAAATAATTTTGTCTAAAATTTAGCTATCAAATCGCCCACAAAATTCGTTGCCGCGATTACTGCCACCGCTATTAACAAATGTTCAGCGACCACCTGCCAAACATTCTCTTTCTTCTTGACTGCTATCCAGACACTAAATAAAATTATCAAGCCAAAACCCCACGCCACGCTAATATAAATAGCCGTCGATAAAGCAAAAACGATGATCGGCACGACAAAAGTCAAACCAAATAAAAACTTGGCTCCAAAGGTCGATAGGGTGGCGATCCACACCTCTTTTTTGCCTAAACCCTGTGTTTCTTCAGCCATATGCACCCCGAAAGCGTCCGACATGGCGTCAGCTACGGCGATGACCAAAATCCCGCTCAAAACCACGCTTCGTGAATGCGTCCCAGAGTGCAAACCAATAACCAAACCCAGAGTCGTAATAATACCAGACACCAAACCAAAACTAAATCCTCTAGTAACGGCTTTATTCATAAGTTTATTATCAATTTTGTATAGAGCCCTTCTATACTAGCAACTAATAAAATATTTTGGATTTATAATAATTTTAGGTGCTTGCATAGAACAGCTCTACACAATTTGATATTTTTTAATG
>DAOOPA010000010.1:0-23655 GCA_035388025.1 bacterium | reverse complement strand
TTGCCTGCCATATTTTCAGCATAAATGTTTATGCTGTTCTATGCAAGCTCCTAAAGTTTTAAAAAAGCCGTGAAGAAATTGAGCCTGGAAAGTGGAGACTTCCAGGCTTTTTATTTTGGGTAAAGTTTTTAAGGAGTGTCGCACGTAGCGGAGCGAAATGCGGCGAGTAGAGCCAAACTTCGTTTCACTGCGTTTGACATTCCCCAATGAACAGCTTAAAGGTTGGTTTCCTCAGAGCCGAGGTTTGGTTGTTTTGATAAAAGGTTTGACAGAAAAGGAGGATGGGAGTATGGTGGAGAAATAAAAAATGAAAAACTAAAAAGAAAAGGAGGACACTGTGAAAAAGATATTTTTTTTGATGCAATTGATATGGTTAGCTTTTTTGTTTCTGTTAACCATAATCGGTTGTTTCCTTCTTGAGCTTATCATGTTGTTTTTTATGATGGGCGACAAGAGTGATTGAGCCCGACCGTGAGTAAAACCGGTCGGGTTTTATATGCTGTGATGGGGGCAGATTAGATGGAGTATAGATTCTCAAAAGGCATACTAGACAGTTTTAAAAATCATAATATGAATTATTTTGAGACTGTATGATTGATTTGACTTGTGAAGAGAATGGGGATAGGATGGAAAGATAAAAATTAAAATCAATTTTTAAAAATAAACTGTGGATTTTAAACGGGAGGGTATATGACTGTACGCAAAATGTTGTCGTGGTTGGCCAAATTTTTATTATTCATAATTTGGCTTCCTTTTGGCGCGGCTGGGTTGGTCGGTCTAATAGTTGCGGGGATATTTATTATCATTCCGATCGTAATTTTCATAAAATATGAGCCGCAGGGAAAGGCGTTGGGATTTTTTTTGGCTGTGTTTGGGTGGCCTTTTATTGTTGTGGGGATGTTAGGATTTATAATCGGGATGATTTTTATTTTTATTCCCTTTGTTTTGGTCTCTGAGAAGGAGGACTATTGGTACTGGTAGGGTTTTAAGCCCGGTTGGAAGTTAAATCCAAACCGGGCCTTGTTTTTTTGACACTAGTGGCGCAATCTTGTAAAATATAAGTAATTATAACCTAATCTAAGTTGAACCTATTTTAGGGGTTGTTTATTTATGATTTCCAAATACGATTATCACAAAAGAGAGTTGGGTGGTAGTTATTATGGAGCCAAGCCAAAGAAAAAAAATAGATTGGCTAGGAGTTTTGCTTTTTTGATTTTTTTCCTTTTGGTCGTGGCTCTTTTTATTTATGTTTTTCCAGAAGTGGAGGTGACGATCGTGCCAAAGACCGAGAAGATCAGCAACGACTTTGAGGTGACGGTTGATGGAGGATTGAGCGAGGCAGATTTGGAGCGTTATAGATTGCCGGGGATAATCGTCACGGCGGAAGATGCTTTGGAAAAAATTTTTCCAGCAACCGGAGAGAAGAATGTCGGGGAAAAGGCCAAGGGCAGAGTTGTTTTTTATAACCAAACAGGATTAGAACAAACGCTTGGCCCGAGCAATAGTTTGTCCAGCGAAGGTGGTCAGATTTTTTATTTGCAAAGCAATGTGACAATTCCCAAAGCAGAGGTCTCCGAGGAGGGAACAATAGTTTATGGGACAGCGACGGCGGAAATTATTGCCAAAGAAGGCGGGGAGGCTGGTAACATCGCGCCCGGGCGGCTGGCATTGATTGATTTGCCTTTTAGCAAACAGAGCAAGATTTACGGAGAAGTGAAAGAAAAGTTGACCGGTGGCAGTAATAAAACCATTAAGGTTGTTTCTGAAGAGGATTTAAAAAAGGCTGAGCAAAAATTGAACGATGAGCTCAATCCAAAATTAAAAGAACAGTTGGCCAGTAAATTGAATGCCGGCGAAAAGATGGATGACCGGTTGATAAAGTATCAGGCGGTTGGTCTGGAAAAAACCGTGGAGTTGCAAGAGGAAGTGAATGAATTCACGGTCAAATTAAAAGGTCAAGCCGAGGCTTTGGCGTGGGATGAAAGCAAGATCAGGGAGATATTAGAGAAAAAGCTTGAAGATAATCAGCAGGGCGGTAAGCAGTTGGTGACGAGTTCCCAGGATGTTTTTCAGGTAGAAACCAAGGAGGTCAGTCTGGAAAAGAGAACCGCCAAGTTGTCTATTCATGCCGAGAATCAAATATCTATGCCGATTGAGGAAGAAAAATTGAAAGACGAATTAAAGGGGATGAGTGAAACAGAAGCGCGGCGTTTTCTTTTGGATAAGGGTAATATCAAAGATGTGAGATTCAAATTTAATTATAGTATCACTAATAAGATACCGGATAACGGGAATCGGATCGTGATAGAAGTGGGATTGTAAAAAATTAAAAAGGCAAAAGGAAAAAGGTAAAATTATGGTATACCCCTACGGGCGGTGATTGATTATAAATTTTAGAAAACCACTTTGATGCATATCGGAGTGGTTTTTGCTTGGGTGATATTATTTTAATTCCATCTCCATGGTCAGATAACCAATGCCAAAAGGATGTTCGTAGGAGAGGACTTTGGGTGTGTAGGGAATGCGATATAGGATGCCCAAAAGAAGAGCAATCGGGCCAAGGGCGCATTCTTCGGCGGCCAGCGAGAGGGCTGGATCAAGGGAGGTAATCTCGGAAATTTTTTTGTGTTTTAACATTTGAATCAAGGTATGATCAAATTCTTTGGCGCGGGGCGAGGTGCCGATAGGAGAATTTTCAGATAGCTTGTGAGAGAGGTCGCCGGAGGCTACAAGGGCGATTTTTTTCTCGCTGGTTTTAAGAATTTTTTGAAGTATTTTCCCGAGTTCAAATTTTTGAGAAGTCGGAGCATCAGTCGGCGGATAGATGATCAGCAATTTGGTACCGATAAGATTTTTAGTGAGATGATAAAGTGGTACGGTTACTCCGTAGTCCACCGATTGTTCTGATTCAAAGACGAACCTCAGTTGATTTGCGGGTTGCTCGTTCGCCTTTTTGAGAACTGATAAGAGTTCGGAGTCGCTGGTAAAATTTATTTTAGTGGCCAGGTCGCCAAAGTTTTCCAGGGAGCCTAGATAGTGAGGAGAATCATTAATGATCAAGCGGTCATTTTTTTGCAGGTGGTGAGGAGAAATTAAAATCAAGGTATCAGGCTTATGCGCTAACAATTTATTATTCAATTTTTGGAAAGAATTAAGGGTGGTAGAGAGACTGGCCAAATTGGCTTGGCCAATGGCGGGAATAGACAGAGGGGGATGAGGACAAAGAGTGGCAAGGTTGAGCATAAGTTTTTTATTTTTTTAATGTTAGCGGTTCGCCCAAGGGGTGCAAATCGAGAGTTTTTTGATCAAGTGAGATAATATTTTCTGTTTTGAAGCCCATACTCTCAAATGTTTCGTAAGAGTCAAACGGTCGGCGGATGCCATTGGAGATGAAATAGACAGTCGGTTGGCCTTGGATAGAAACCAATTCGCCGTCATTTAGTTTGAGGGCTGCCCCGGTTTCGTAATGGTTTAATTCTTTGGGATCAAGGGGTGTTATTTTTTTATTTTTATAATAAATTTTCAGGAAATCGCGAGTGGGCACAGGATATTTGATGCCGGATTTGACAAAGTAAACGCCGCCCGTTTTGTTATCTTGAAAGAGGGCTCCGGTCGGGTAGAGATCGTTTTTGGTTACCGGTTCGCCAATTTTATAAGAAGTAATGTCGTCTAAAGCGACTTTAATAATTTCTTCTTTATTAAAACCGATTAGTTTGAAAGTGTCTCGAGAATCGATCGGACGGAGTGTGTCATCGTCTAAAAGATAAATGCCACCGGTGGGAATTTGCAGGAGCGAATAATTTGGATAAGCGATGGGGGAGCCAAGGAGATATTTGTTTAGCTCAGACGGATTGACGGCAATGACTCGGTTAAAGGAGGAATAACGGCTTAGGAAGACCGATTTGGATTTAAAAAGGTGTTTTTCACCATCGCGGATCAGCCAGATACTGCCGTTTTCACTATCTTGCAATAGGGCGCCGTCGAGATAATTGACGGAAAACCATTTTTCCCAGATGGCGGCCAACATTTCATTGCCGTGGAGATGGGGGGTGTAGGTGTAAAGGGCGCGAGTAGCATCATTTTTAATGGTAACTTCGGTGTTATCTATGGTGTAGGTTTTACCAGTTTGAAAACGAAATTTATCCGGGTTGTCAAAATAGAAGCGCGTACCTCCAGCCCCGCGGTCAACCTGCAGGGCAAAGCCTTTAAATTTTTGAACTCCCGGGTCGCTTTTGCTACAACTATCACAGACACCATAGCCAGTGGCCCAGTTGTATTGATCCGGGCTAGGTTGGGGATCGGTAATCAGACTCTGTTCTTTTTGGAGCAGAACCAGAATATAGCGAGGATTGATCCGGTTGAGTCGGGCATTGTCATAGATGATTTGAGCGGCGGTCATGCGAACAGTTGGATCGACGTATTTGGCTAGGGTACTATTTTGTTCTTCTAAAAAATTTTGAATTTGGTCCAGACTCATACTATCAGAATTTGTAAGTTCCGAATCAGAGATAATAAAATGGGGATTAAATTGGGCGCGAGCCGGAAAAAATGGCCAGAGCGAGCTAAAAAATAGGCAAACAAGGTTGAAAATAGCAAGTATTTTTTGGGTATGGGTCATAAAAATAGATTAAATTTGTGGATAAAAACATTATAACAAAAAAATAAGAAAGTAAGAAATGATTAAAATTTTTTGGCAGGGGATAGTTGGCCTATGGTTTAAGAATAAAAGGTATTGAATTAAGAGACCAAGAGAGTGGGCGGTGGGAGGGGTGATTTAATTATCGCGGTATTGTGATATAATTAAATCAATAAGACAGAATAATTATGTTGATGAAAAATATTAAAAATAAGCACAGCGGGATGAGCTTGATGGAAATTTTGGTTACGCTGGGGATTTTTTTATTGGTAACAACCATGATTTGGATGTTTGTGAAACAAAGTTATTTTTTCCAGAGTTTTGCTTTGGAGCAGACGACGTCCATCAATGAGGCCCAACGAGGGGTGGAAATTTTGGTCAAGGAAGTGCGCGAGGCGATGCCGGCCGACACTGGAGCATATCCGATCGAGAGCGCTGATGCATTTGAGTTGGTGTTTTTCAGCGATTACGATCGCGATGTATCAGTAGAAAGAGTAAGATATTTTTTGGATGGTTCTGATTTTATCAAGGCGGTAACCGAGCCGAGCGGTTCGCCTTTGGCTTATTTGCCGGAAAATGAGGTACAAACAGTAATTTCCAGATATGTGCGCAACAGCCAAGATGAGCCTGTTTTCAGTTATTATAATGGTGATTATCCCGGCGATACGACGCATAATCCGTTGGCAACACCGGCGGATCCTCTGACTTTGCGCTTGGTGAATGTCAGATTAAAGATAAACGCGATTCCGGAGAAAGCACCCAAAGAGTTTATTTTGGAATCTGATGTGCAGATTAGAAATTTGAAGGATAATTTGTAGACGGTCAGTAAGACAAATAAAACAAATTGACAATGTAAAAAATTAAGATTATTTTGATTTGAGGCTCAAAGTGGGTTAAAAAAGAAAAGCCGAAGAGCGCCGGCGAGAAGAGAAGCAATGAGGCGATCAGGCAGGACAAAATGCCGATGGTAAAAAACCATCTGGCATTTTTATTTTTTGTGGTATAATAAAGATAGTGTAAAATACTTTCCGCCGAGATTATTTTTTGTGAGGAGAGGGCGGGGTGTTGGAAGGGGCTGATAATTATTCAACTATATGCTAAAGAATAAAAAAGAGAACAGTGAAGAAAATAAGGATAAAAAAGCGTGCCTAGTGGCGGTAGACATGGGATATGGCCATCAGCGGGCGGCTTTTCCTCTTCGGTTTTTGGATCGCAAAAAAGAAATGATTTTGGCCAATAATTATCCGAACATGCCGGAGAGCGATTTGAAGATTTGGAATCAGGGGCGCAAGCCGTATGAATTTATTTCTCGAGCCAAGCACATTCCAGTGGTGGGCGATGCTCTATTCTGGGGGATGGATCAACTACAAAAGATTGGGGATTTTTATCCCAAGCGTTCAATCAGCCGACCGAGTTGGCAATTATTGACCAGCATGACTATTATCAAGAAAAAACAGTGGGGCAAGGATTTGATTGACAGACTAGATAAGGAGAACTTGCCGCTTTTGACAACTTTCTTTAGTGTGGCTTATATGGCTGAGGAGTTTAATTATCGCAATGATATATATTTGGTAGTGTGTGATGCTGACGTATCGCGCGCTTGGGCGGCGGCCAACCCAACGACCAGTAAAATAAAATATTTCGCTCCGACGAGACGGGTATATGAGAGATTGCAATTATATGGGGTGAAGTCAAAAAATATTTATTATACCGGTTTTCCATTGCCGCAAGAAAATACTGGTGGAGAAAATCTTGATATATTGCGTTGTAATTTGGCGTCGCGACTGCGCAATTTGGATCCCAAGAATTTTTATTTAAGCAAATATAAAAAAACCGTTCAGGAACAGTTGTTTGACTATCCGGTACCGGATGAGCCGGACCACCCGCTGACAATCACTTTCGCGGTTGGCGGTGCGGGGGCGCAAAGAGAAATGGGCATAGCCCTTATCAAGAGCATGCAACATAATTTGTGCCGGAAGGAGTTCAGGATAAACTTGGTGGCTGGCGTACATAGCGATATTCGTGATTATTTTTTGAGGGAGATAGACAATTTAAATTTAACAGAGTGTTTGAATAAGAGTATTTATATTTTGCATGAAGATAAAAAGGAGGAATATTTTAGAAAATTTAACGCTTTATTGAGGACAACGGATATCTTGTGGACCAAACCATCGGAATTGTCTTTTTATGTAGCCTTGGGATTGCCGATTATCATTACTGAACCATTGGGCAGTCAGGAAGTCTTTAATCGTAAATGGCTGATTGGGATCGGGGCGGCTTTGGACCAAGAAAATATTCGTTATGCTAATGAGTGGTTGCTAGATTGGTTGAATTCTGGTTGGTTGGCTGAAGCGGCAATGCAGGGATTTTTTGAGGGTCCAAAGTATGGAACATTCAATATCCACAAGGTCATCAATGGCGAGTTGAAGGAGTTGAAAAAACCTGATACAATATTTCAGTATTAAATACGCAGAGTCAAGGCGGAATCTGGGGCGATGGGGAACTAATGCGGAAATTTATTTATAATTTAAAATTGTTGATTTATGTCCGATTGTATTTTTTGTAAAATAATAAATGGAGAAATACCGGCAGACAAGGTTTACGAAGACGAAAAAATAATAGCCTTTTTGGATATTAGTCCGATAAACAAGGGACATGTCTTGGTAGTGCCCAAAGAGCATTTTGAGAATTTGCTGGAAACGCCGGATGAATTGATAAGCAAAATAATGATCATAGCGAAGAGGCTGGGCTTGGCAATAAAAAAAGCAACGGACGCGGAGGGGATTAATATTGGCATCAATAACGGCGCTGGGGCAGGGCAGGTAGTTTTCCATACGCATATTCATGTTATCCCCAGATTCATAAATGATGGATATAAATTGTGGGGTAGTAATAAAAAATATGAGCTTGGAGAGGGGGATGGGTTGGCCCAAAAAATTAGAGAGCAATTAAGCAATTAATTTAAATAGAATATGTCGAGAGAAAAAGCGGATATAAATGATTTGAGTTTAGCCAAAGAAGGCAGGGAAAGAATTGAATGGGCAGATAAAGATATGCCTGTTTTAAAATTAATCAGAGAAAGGTTTAATAAAGAAAAACCGTTAAAAGGCGTGCAACTGGCAGCTTGTCTCCACGTGACAGCAGAAACAGCCAATCTGATGCGCACGCTAAAAGCTGGTGGGGCCGAGATAGCCTTGGCGGCCTCTAATCCTTTGTCCACGCAAGATGATGTGGCGGCGTCATTGGTGAAAGATTTTGGAATTAATGTTTATGCAATTAAGGGTGAGAACCGGGAGACTTATTATAAACACTTAAATCAAGCTTTAGATTTTCAGCCAGTGATGACCATGGACGACGGGGCTGATTTGGTGTCTTTGTTACATTCTGCCAGAAGGAAAGATGCTGGCAAGGTATTGGGTGGGACAGAAGAGACAACGACTGGTGTGGTTCGATTGAAGGCCTTGGCTGAGCAAAGAAAATTGCTTTATCCAATAATCGCCGTTAACGACGCGGAGACCAAACATTTTTTTGACAATCGTTATGGGACGGGCCAAAGCACGATTGATGGCATTATTCGGGCAACAGATATTTTATTGGCTGGTAAGACTGTAGTGGTGGCTGGTTATGGTTGGTGCGGACGGGGATTCGCGGCCAAGGTACAGGGTATGGGAGCGAAAGTGATCGTGACAGAGGTAGACGAAGTAAAAGCCTTAGAAGCGGTAATGGATGGTTTTTTGGTGATGCCAATGGAGAAGGCGGCTCGATATGGAGACTTGTTTGTGACATTGACTGGTGATATTAATGTTATTGATACAGAACATTTTAAAATTATGAAAGATGGTGCCATTGTCTGTAACTCGGGGCATTTTAATGCGGAAATAAATATTAAGGCGTTGGATAATTTGAGTCGCTCAAAGAGAAGAGTAAAATATCTCGTGGACGAATATCTACTGGCTGGGAAAAAGAAGATTTATCTTTTGGCCGAAGGTCGATTGATAAATTTGGCGGCGGCCGAGGGACATCCGGCCAGTGTGATGGACATGAGTTTTGCCAATCAGGCGCTGTCGGCTGAATATATAATAAAAAATTATAAAAAGTTAGAAAAAAAGGTTTATAATG
Organism: bacterium; assembly: GCA_035388025.1. Taxonomy (GTDB): domain Bacteria; phylum Patescibacteriota; class Patescibacteriia; order UBA2196; family GWA2-42-15; genus JAAZMX01. Next base: position 14,900 of record DAOOPA010000010.1, on the reverse strand, counting down.
TGCCAAGAGAGATTGATAAAAAGATTGCTTTTTTAAAACTCAAAGCTATGGACATCACAATTGATAAATTGACAGTAGAACAGAAAAAATATCTGAGTTCCTGGGAGATGGGGACGTAGTAAAAATTATGTAAATGAATTATTAATTAACCTTACACATGTGGAGAAAATAGAAAACATTTTCGCCAGGAAACCGGATGAGGTTAATCAGCCGGATGAGGCGAAAGAATTTATTTTTACAAAGAAAAAATTAGTTACTTTGGTAGCATTAATTTTGGTTGTAAATTTGATTTTATCAGGGGCTGTATTGGGTATTGGCATTGGCACTTATGCCCAGTGGGGAAAATGGTTTGAAAAAAATATTTTGGGCAAAGAAGCGGCAGTAATAGACCAAAGTATAAATAATGACGGCACCGAGATTACAATGGGTAAAGAATTAGGGGGGGTCTTAAAAGAAGGAAATAAAGAGATACAAATAATCGACGAACAGTCGCAGGTTGAAGCCGTGGTGGAGAGAGTAAGCCCGGCCGTGGTTAGTATTATTGTTACCAAGGATATTCCAAAGATGGAACAGTATTATGAGGACTATGACCCATTTGGTGGTGATAGTTTTTTTGAACAGTTTTTTGGTAATGATTATAATTTTCAAGTGCCGCAATATCGTCAAAATGGAACAGAAAAGAGAGAGATTGGTGGTGGGACGGGCTTTATAGTTGGCAGTGATGGATTAATTGTGACCAATAAGCACGTGGTAGAGGATCAAGCGGCCGAATATACAGTACTAATGAATGATGGTCAAAAATATGAAGCCCAGGTTTTGGCTCGAGACTCGGTTAATGATATTGCGATTCTGAAGATTAATAAGGATAATCTGACGACCATTCAATTGGGTGATTCTGATAAATTAAAAGCCGGTCAGACAGTGATTGCTATTGGTAACGCTCTAGGGGAATATAGAAATACGGTGAGTAAGGGCGTGATCTCTGGATTAAAAAGAGAAATCGTGGCTGGGGGAGTTATGGGACAGGCTGAGCAATTGAGTGGCGTTATACAAACCGATACAGCTATTAATCCCGGCAATTCCGGCGGGCCATTATTAAATCTAAAGGGTGAAGCGATTGGTGTGAACGTAGCGATTGTTCAAGGTTCACAGAATATTGCTTTTTCTTTGCCGATTAATGAAGTAAAAAGGGTTATTGATTCAGTAAAACAATATGGGCGTATTATCAGGCCCTGGATAGGGGTAAGGTACGTGATTATTAGTCAAGAATTAAAAGAAAAAAATAATTTGCCGGTGGATTATGGCGCTTTGGTGGTGAGAGGCGAAACGGCGACTGATTTGGCAGTAGTTCCGGGCGGTCCAGCCGATAAAGCGGGCATAGTAGAAAATGATATAATATTAGAGATTGAAGGCGAGAGAATAACTAGCGAAAACACCTTGACTAAAATGATTCTAAATAAAAAGATTGGTGACAGATTACAGCTCAAAATTTATCACAAGGGTGAGGAAAAAATATTGACAGTAGTTTTGGAAGAGAGGAAATAAAATAATGATAGGTGATAGGGATAAATTATTTTAAGGTCCAAACATGAGGGCAGGGAATAACCCTGCCTTTTTGCTCGTTTGGGGCTGGTGTGATATAATAAAATAGCGAAAAAGGGGGAGAAATGAGGCGATTATGAAATTGTCGGCTTTGCAGAAATATATTATATTGGAGTGTTTTAATGCCAAAAATGGTAGGATTTTTAGAAGTAATTTGGTTGGTTTTTATGGTCGTAGTAAAAAATCACCCCAAGAAAAATTGATGGTCAAGATTATTACTAAAAGTATAGAACGTTTGATCGCGAGGGATTTAATCGTGGGTTTCGGGGAAATTACTAGCGAGCGGCAATTTATTAGAGAAATTAGAATTACATCCGGAGGTAAAAAATTGGCCAGAAAATTATTGGGTGAGCAGATGAGGATACCCTTAAAGTCTGGTAGTAGGGTAGGGAAGTAGGCGAGTAGGGAAATTCCAAACTCCAAATCCAAAATCCAAAATAAATTCCAAGTTCCAAATTAAAAAATTAGACAAAATATATGAACAAAAAACTGATAAAATATTTAGACGACGGTAAAGTCAAATATGAAGTGCTGGAGCATCGGACGGTGTATACCGCCTACGACGCGGCGGCGACAATGCATGTCAAGTTGGGTGAGATTGCCAAGAGTCTTTTGGTAAAATTTAATAAACCATTTGAAGATGGCAAGAAGCCCTATGCTTTAGTTTTGCTTAGCGCGGATAAAAATATTGATTTGAAGAAATTGGCCAAGGTGATAAGCGGTTGGGCGATAAAGTTGAATAAGGAACTAAGAATGGAAAAACCAGAAAAAGGCAAGAAGTTGGCCGTGGATGTTTATAATAAAACAACGAAGATTTTTTTATCCAAAGAGAAAGATATGAAAGATAAATTTAAGCTGGGGGCTGGCCCGATGTCAGCTTTTGGCTCTCTGTATAAATTACCAGTTTTTATTGACAAGGGTCTAATCAAAAAAGAAAAGGCGATTTTTGCTTCAGGCAGTTTCGTAGAGAGTTTGAGGTTGACGGTAGCAAGTTTTATAAAGCTAGAGGGAGCGATGAGCGGATCTTTTGCCACCCCAAAGACCAAGAAGCGGAGTAAGAAAAATAAATAGTAGTTATGCAGATAAAAGTGGATAATTTTGAAGGCCCGCTTGATTTGTTGCTCAAGCTGATTGAGCAGGAAGAATTGGATATTACCAAGGTTTCTTTGGCGGCAGTGACTGAGCAATATATTAGCTATATTGATTCATTGCCTGACAAGAAGCCTGATATCTTGGCTGATTTTTTGTTAATAGCGGCCAAACTTTTAGTTATAAAGTCTAGGACTCTTTTGCCGGAACTGAACTTGGATGAAGAGGAGTGGGCGGGAGATTTGGAACAACAATTGAAAATGTATAAAAAATATCTGGAAGCAAGCGTGTTAATCGGAGAGCTGGCAACAGGAGAATATTATGCCTTTAGCCGACCAGAATATCTGGTGAATATGAGGGGGTTGGAATTCAGACCGCCCAGAACATTAAATATTAGCAAACTTAAATCGGTAATGGAGGCGATCGTTTCAGAGCTAGACGCCCTGTCTAGACTACCTCAGAAAACTTTAGCCCAAGCGGTTTCCATCAAAGAAAAAATAGAAGAAATTAGAAGTTTCTTGGCAGAGAGGGAATTTTTTCATTGGCACGAGTTGGCGGCCAGGGCAAAAAGCAAAACGGAAATAATTGTTAGTTTTTTAGGAATTTTGGAACTTAATAAGCAGAGACATTTGTCCATTGAGCAGGAAGAGATTTTCGGCGAAATAAAGATTAGTAATTTAAGTCATCAATAATTTATGTTGCAAGCGCAAGTGGAGTCAATATTGTTTGTTTCAAACAAACCTATTGAGTTAAAAAAAATAGCCAAGCTTTGCCAGCGTTCAGAAGCGGAGATAGAGGTGGTATTAGAGAATTTAAAAGCTCGATACAACAATGACGAAAGCGGGATAAATATTCTGGCATTGGATCAGCAAGTCCAGATGGTCAGTTGCCCAAAAAATAGAGCCCTAATTGAGGGTTTGGTCAAAGAAGAAGTGGAAGGTGAATTGACCCGGCCGCAGTTGGAGGCACTAACGGTGGTCGCCTATCGCGGGCCAATTACCAAGATGGAGCTAGAGCAAATTCGAGGCGTGAATTGCAGTTTGATTTTGAGAAATTTAATTATAAAAGGTTTGGTACAGGCAACGGAGGACAAAATAATTGAGCAGAAAAAATATCAAATTACACCGAGTTTTATGAAACATTTAGGCGTGATGTCCGTAAAAGAATTGCCAAACTATCAACAGTTATCTGGCGCGGAATCTTTGAATGAAATTTTAGCCGATAAAGAAATAAGTGATGTTTAATTTCTTAATTAGTTTATTGATTGCCAGCCAATTGGCTTTGCCGTTTTCTGAAATTATCGGAATGACCAACAATCAGGAAAATTTTCCCAGGCGCAAGATAACCGGCAGTTTCGGGCCAGTGATCGAGGCGGAGAGCGCTTTGGTTTTGGACGTGAAGACGGATAAAATTCTTTATCAAAAGAATGGATTCAAAGCCAGACCAATAGCCAGTATAACCAAATTGATGACCGCTTTGGTTTTTTTGGAAAATAACAAGAATTGGGATAGAAAGATAAAGATCGGTCAAGATGATAAAAGCAACGGCGGCAAAGTTGTTTGGCAATTGGGCGAAGAAGTAGAGTTGCGCGACTTATTTAAAGTGGCTTTGATCGGTTCGGTTAACAGCGCGGCTTATGAGTTGGCTAGGGCGACGGAATTGAGCTATGATGATTTTGTCGCTAGGATGAATAGTAAGGCCAAAGAACTGGGATTGAAAAATAGTTTTTTTACGGAGCCGACGGGATTAGACCAGGGCAATAGGGCGACGGCGACGGATGTGGCGAAGTTGATAAAATTCGCCTTGCAAGCCGAAGAGATAAAGGAAGCTTTGACCATGACCGATTACATTTTTAAAAATACAAGCGGGAAAAGTCATAAGATTGTCAATACAAATAAGCTTTTGAAAAGCTATTTGACGATTGTCGGAGGTAAGACTGGCTATACGGAAGAGGCTGGTTTTTGTCTGGCGAACATGGTTCGAGGGCAGGGAAACGGCGGTGATATTGTGGTGGTGATTTTGGGGGCCAGATCGGAAGAAGAAAGATTTCAACAGAATAAATTTTTGTCACAATGGGTTTTTGATAATTGGCAGTGGTAAAAAAGATAGAAAAAGAGAGGCTAGCGTAGCAGTGCAAGAAGCGGATTTTTAAATTTTATTATTTTAATTATAATCATATGACTGTACAAAGCCAAAGATACGTGATTGCCAACTGGAAGATGAAACTCGGTCAGGCCGAGAGTCTGTCTTTGGCTAGAGAATTAAAACGTAAATACAAAGATGGAGATCGGATAGAGTTGGTGATTTGTCCCTCGGCTACGGCACTATCAGAAGTGGGTAAGATTTTGGTTGGCAGTAAGATAAAACTAGGAACGCAGAATATTTTCTATCATGATAGCGGGGCTTATACCGGCCAGATTTCTCCGAGAATAGCACGGGAGGTGGGGTGTGAATATGCGATTATCGGGCATTCCGAAGGGCGCAAATTGGGGGAGACTGATGAAGACGTGAACCGCAAGGTGGAGGCGGCACTAAAGAATAATTTGACACCTGTCGTGTGCGTCGGTGAGACCTTCCAGGAATATGAGAGCAAAAAAACAGAATTGGTAATCATCAGTCAGGTGACTAAGGCTTTGGAAGATATAAAATTGAGGGAAGGGCAAAAAATAATTATTGCTTATGAGCCGGTGTGGGTGATTGGTAGCGGCCAGGCAGTCGATCACGGAATATTCCAACATATTGTGCAGATAATTGTACATACGGCGGTAGAAATGGGGGCTGAATTAGCTGACAAGTTTGAAGTAATTTATGGCGGAAGCGTGGATGAAGAAAATGTCAGAGATTTTATTGTCGGCAATATTTCCACCGGCGTGATAGTCGGGAATAATAGTTTGGAGGCGGATAAATTAATTGAGATCGTTGAAAACATCAAAAATTTATGATTTATGTTATTTTAACAATTATAATTATTTTTTGTGGCGGGGTAATTATTTATTTGATTAGCAAAAAAGCTAGCAAGCTAAAATTAATCGCCGTGAGCGAGATACCGGAAGAAAAGCAAAACGAAGTAAAGAAACAATTGCTGGAGTCGCGGTTGCGCAAACAGTTGATTGGTGGATGGAAGAAATTTGGGGATACATTGAGGGTTTTTTGGAAGGGAGTATTGACCCTGACTGGCAGAATAATTAAGGTGGTGAAAGGTAGAAAAGCGGCGCAATTAAATAAGAGGGCAAAGAGAGAGATTCCAAAGGTTGAGGAAAATAAAATGCCGGATAGTGCTTGGCAGGAAAAATTTAGATTAGCTGAAGAGCTCCTAAAAAAGAAAAAGATGGAAGAGGCGGAGGAAAAATATATTGAAATTTTGAAAGATGATCCCAAGAATATTCAAGTTTATTTGGCATTAGGAGGGATTTATGCCAGCCGTAAAGATTATCAAACAGCGGAAGAGACTTACCGGCATATTATGAGAATTGATCCGAATTTTTTGCCAGCCCAAAGGGCTTTGGTTGAACTTTTGGCGGCAAATAAAGAATGGGAAGAATTAAAAAAATTGACTCAATATATTATTAAAAATGGTTGCGAGGAGGCCTGGGTTTATATTGAATTGGGTTTGGGGTATCGCAAGACTGGCTATACTGACATGGCTGAAGAATATTTTGAGCGGGCGGTGGAGATGGAGCCGAAGAATGTTTCGGCGCTTGACTATTTGATTGAGGCGGCTATAATAAATAAAAATAAGCTACTGGCATTAAAAGCTTTTAATACTCTAACGGGTATAGAGGCCAACGCAATAAAGATCCAAGGCTATAAAGACAAAATTGACATACTTTAGTCGTTGGTATTTTTTTGCTATTTTAAGCTTTTGTAGCTCACTGCTCAAAGTCCGAAGGCATAATTGGTTTAAGAGATTATTGGCACGGAAGCGCCTGGTGGCTCCGGTCTTAGTAAGATGGAATAGCAGATAAGGAGTAGGGTAATCGCAAAAAGGGAATATAATTTAAGCTGTAAGCCGTTGTAGCTCAGTTGGTAGAGCAACTCCATGGTAAGGAGTAGGTCCTCGGTTCAAATCCGAGCAACGGCTCCAGAAATATTTTAAGGAAAAAATAATCTGATGAGGGTTATTTTTTTGTTATTTAATTTATTTTTATTTTGGCTAATAATAGATATAAAATAAAGTTATCCACAGTTGATGGTTTTCATCGTTTTAAATTTATGATATAGTTAAATCATCCAATCCCCCTCTAATCTCCCCCCAACCCCGCCTAACAGCACAACTCTCAAATCACACAACACCGCCCCACAAAAAACAAAACAAAAAAAATCAACAAAAATCTCCATCTCCAAAAAATATCCATCTCCAAAACTCCCTATTACTTGAGAGGATCTCTAAAGAGATCAATTCAAAAAATCGGGAGTTTTTGGTTTGTGTTATTTTTATAATTTTTGTATGATTAAGAGGTAATGATTATTAGATTAAATAAAAAATATGAAGATTATTATTAATTGGCTCATTAATACCGTGGCCGTGACGATCGCGGCCTATATTATGCCAGGGGTCAGGTTGGACGGTTTTTGGGCGGCGTTTTTTACGGCGGTAGTTTTAGGTTTGGTCAACGCGGTGATTAAGCCGATTTTTATTATTTTGACTTTGCCGATTAATATTTTGACGCTCGGCCTTTTCACTTTGGTGATTAACGCCCTGATGGTTTTATTGGTCGGGAAATTCGTGCCGGGTTTTGAGATTGATGGTTTTTGGCGGGCGATGTTATTCAGTATTATTTTGACAATAGTGAGCGCGATTTTAAATTCTCTGACTAAAGAATAGTTATTTTATTTTCCTTAATTTTTTCTGATACGAAATGGCAAAACGATGGGCTTCGTCTCGAGCATTGATCAGCAAATTTTCGTTGGCTTGAATAAAGCCAGCGATTTTTTGATTGTGTTTATCAAAAATAAATTCATTTTTTTTGCGGGTAGGGCCTTTGGCAATACCAATAACGCCAAGATTTAAGAATATAGATTTATGATTTAAGATTTTCAAAACGGCGTTTCTTTGCGGAATCCCACCATCAACGAGAATTAAATTAGGTAAGGGCCAGTTATTTTCAAAACGGCGTGTGATTATTTCTTTAAGACAATCAACATCGCTTTGACCAGCCACGGTTTTGATTTTAAATTTACGATATTCTGATTTGATTGGACCGGATTGATTAAAAACGATCATGGAACCTACTTTGCCAGTATCGCCGAGATTGGAAATATCATAGGCTTCAAGGCGGGTAGGTTGGTAGGTTGGTAGGTTGGTAGGTTGGTAGGAACTATTAAATAAGTCTTTGTTTAACAATGTGACATCTTGAATATGGGTTAGAGATTTTATTTGATTGCGCAGACGCGCGGCTTCTTCAAAATTTTGTTGCTTTGAAGCCAAGAGCATTTGTTTTTTTAGATTGTAGAGGAGTCTTTTCTTGTGGCCTTGCAGAAAGTCAATCAAAGGTTTAATAACTTTGTTTCTATAATCTTTGGCAGTGATTTCGCCGGTACAGACTCCAAGACAAAATCCAAGTTGATAATCAAAGCAGGGTTTTTTTTGATTGGGCTCACAACGAGAAATATAAAAAAGTTTGTGCAAAATTTTGAGGGTTTCACGAGTGTTCAAGGATGGATAGGGACCGAAGATAAATTTTGAATTTTTAATTTTATAATTTTTAAATAAATCTAAATTTTTAATTTTTAAACTACCAAATTCATGCTGGCGGACAGTTTTCAATTTTGGGAAAGGTTCATTGGTTAAATATAAATAATTCCAACTCTTGTCGTCTTTCCAATCAACATTATACTCTGGGCGATATTTTTTGATGTATTGACCTTCCAAAATTATGGCTTCCAGAACTGAATCGGTTTTAATGGTTTTGATATTTTTTACTTCGTCAATCATGGCTTCAATAGGGCGGGAAGGCCAGTTTTTTATTGACACGATACCCCTCTGGCTCGCCCTGGCGGGACTCGCCACCTCCCCTAAATAGGGGACGATTCCAGTAAAATAACTCCTGACTCGGCTTTTAAGAGAAGTGGCTTTGCCAACATAAATCAGCTCATGGAGTGAGTTATAGAATAAATAAATTCCAGAAGAGGAGGGGAGTGATTTAAGTTGTTTGGCGATGTTTGACATAATATAATTTTTAAAATTTCCAAGCTCCAAATCCAAAATTCAAAATAAATCCCAAATTACAATATCCAAATCTAAGCCCGGCATTTTTTGAAATTTGATGTTTGTAATTTATTTGAAAATTGGAAATTGGGATTTGGAAATTCAAATTTTGTTATGACAAAATTTTTCTTAAATATTGTCCGGTATAGGAAAACTTGTATTGCGCGATTTGCTCAGGAGTGCCCGCAAAAACTAGTTCACCGCCTTGATCGCCACCTTCGGGGCCAAGATCAATAATCCAATCGGCGCATTTAATCACATCCAGATTGTGCTCAATCACCAAAACAGTATTGCCCTGATCAACGAGTTTTTGCAAGACTAAAATTAATTTTTTTACATCATCATAATGCAAGCCAGTGGTGGGTTCGTCCAGTAAATATAAAGTTTTGGTGGTATTTCTTTTAGCCAATTCTTTGGATAATTTGATTCTTTGCGCTTCACCGCCAGACAGTGTGGTGGCTGATTGACCAAGCGTTAAATAATCCAAGCCGACTTCATTTAATATTTTTAGTTTATCATAAATAAAAGGAATGTCTTTAAAAAATTTTTCCGCTTCACTGATTGTCATATTGAGGATATCGGAAATATTTTTATTATTGTAATGAATATTCAGGGTTTCTTTATTAAATCTTTGACCACGGCAAGCATCGCAGACAATTTCCACGCTAGGCAAAAAGTGCATTTCAATTTGGAGAGTGCCATGACCTTCGCATTTTTCACAGCGGCCTCCGGGTACATTGAAGCTGAAACGACTGGGGCTGAAGCCCTTCATTTTGGCTTCGGGCGTCATAGCAAAAAGATTTCTAATTTCGTCAAAAGCTTTGGTGTAAGTGGCAGGATTAGAGCGCGAAGTGCGACCAATCGGCGATTGATTAATTTCAATTATTTTATCAATATATTCGGTGTTGATAAGGGATTTGTGTTTGCCAACTTTATATTTGGTGTGGTTAAGTTTATTGTTAATGGCGCGATAAATAATCGATTCCATTAAAGTAGATTTACCAGAACCAGAAACGCCAGTCAGACAAACAAAACGACGCAGAGGAATTTCTACATTAATATTTTTTAAATTATTTTCACTGGCACCAGTGATTTTTATTTTTGGTGTAGAAGAATCAATTTTTCTTCTTTTTGTTGGTAGAGGAATGGTAATTTCACGGCGAAGGTATTGGCCAGTCAGAGAGGTTTGGGGATTGCCGATTGTTTTAATATCTGGTAATGAGTAATGAGTAACGGGTAATGTGTAATCATTAATAATATTTTGGTTTTGTGTTTTTGAATTTGTAATTTGTTTCTGATTTCTGATTTCTGATTTCTGATTTTTTAATATATCAACTGTTGGGCCGGAAAAAATAATTTCACCGCCGTTGACGCCAGCGCCTGGGCCAATATCCACAATCCAATCGCTCATCAAAATTGTGTCTTCGTCATGTTCAACCACAATAATGGTATTGCCGACATCGGCTAAATTCCGAAGAGTATTAACTAATTTTTCATTATCTCTTTGATGCAAGCCGATGGTTGGTTCATCCAACACATAAAGCGCGCCGACGAGCCTGGTGCCTACTTGCGAAGCCAGACGGATTCTTTGAGCTTCGCCACCAGAAAGCGTGCCAGCTTTTCTGTTTAAACTAATATAGTGCAAACCAACATCTAACATAAATTGCAAACGATTGCGGATTTCATTCAAAACTACGCCAGCAATTTCTTTCTCGCGGTCAGATATTTTTTCTTCAATTTTGTTTAGCAGATTTTTGGCTTCGCCAATGGTTTCGTTGGTAAAATCCCAAATATTTTTATTATTGATTTTTACTGACAGAGCGTTATTATTTAATCTTTTGCCAGCGCATTTGGGGCAAGGATTTTCGGAAAAGAGCCCATCAGTGCCAAGGCCAGTACAATGGTCGCAATAACCATAAGGAGAATTGAAAGAAAAAAGGCGTGGTTCAATTTCGGGAAAAGAATAACCATCATGAGGACAGGAAAACTCGGTGGAAAAGATTTGTTCCTCGGCGTTTGGATAAATTATCGCACAAAGACCATTGGATAGATCCACAGCGGTTTCGATGGCTTCATTAAGGCGACGATGGAATTCTTCTTTTGGTAATGGGTAATGTGTAACGGGTAATGTGTAATTGGAATTATTATTTAATTTTGAATTTATTTCTGATTTCGGATTTCTGATTTCTGATTTTTCCATTAGCAATGGAATGCGATCAATTATGACCTCGATGGTATGTTTGAAATTTTTTTGTAAAATTATGCGATTGCGCAGAGATTTTATTTTGCCGTCAACGCGAACTTCCAAAAAACCAGAGTTATAGAAATCATAAAGCATTTGATAATATTCACCTTTGCGACCGCGAATAACAGGGGAGAGGATGACTAATTCGCTGTCATTTTGTTTGGTTGATTTTTTGTTTTCTTGATTTAATATTTTTATGTTTTTGTGAACCTGCACGGCCATTTCATCAGTGGTCATTTTGGAAAGTTTGGTGCCACAAATCGGGCAATGCGGTTCGCCAATGCGGGCATAGAGCACGCGCAGATAATCATAAATTTCTGTGATAGTTGCCACAGTGGAACGAGGATTGGAGCTGTGGGCTTTTTGATCGATAGAAATGGCGGGCGAGAGGCCATCGATTTCATCAACATCAGGTTTTTGCATGCCACCCAAAAATTGTCTGGCATAAGCAGACAGAGATTCAATGTATCGTCTTTGTCCTTCGGCAAAAATGGTATCAAAAGCCAGACTGGATTTGCCCGAACCAGACAGTCCTGTGAAAACAATCATTTTATTGCGTGGGAGCTCCAGAGAAATATTTTTGAGATTATGCTCGCGCGCACCTTTGATGATAATTTTGTCTTGCATAGAAATTCATTAAAGTATAAAAATGTAAAAGTAGTTGTCATCCTCGGGCGAGGAGGCATTGCGACGAGACCCGGGGATCCAATTCTTTTCTTTTTGTTTTTTTGTTTGGATTCCCGCTTCCGCGGGAATGACAAAAAGAAAATAATACGTAAACACCGCCCTAAGTGTGAGATATAGGGGGTAGGTGAAATGATTTAACTGCGCTTAATCATATTCTATTTATGACGCCGTGTCAATTCTTGACGCAATTCTCTAATCTCATCTCGGAGAATCGTGGCTAGTTCAAACTCCAAACTTTTAGCAGCCATTTTCATTTGCCCTTCTTTGTCTTTGATAATTTCAGCAATAGGACGATTGTCACCTTTGATATCTAAGGAAAGAATAGCTTCAGTTTTGGATTTGCTTTTTATTTTTTTGGCAGTGCGCGATTCACCCTTGGCGGTAATGCCAAATTCCTCTAAAATATTTTTGATATTTTTTTCAATAGTTTTGGGAGTAATACCATGTTTTTTGTTATATTCAATTTGAATCTGGCGGCGACGATCTGTTTCTTTGATAGCTTGCTTGATGGAATTGGTGATATTATCAGCATAGAGGATGACTTGGCCATTAACATTTCTAGCGGCGCGACCAATGGTTTGAATGAGAGAAGTTTCGTTGCGCAAAAATCCTTCTTTATCCGCGTCTAAAATGGCCACGAGGGAAACTTCGGGAATATCAAGACCTTCACGAAGTAAATTGACGCCGACAATAACATCAATTTTTCCCAATCTTAAATCGGTAATGGTTTGGATACGATCTAAGGTTTCTACATCGCTATGCAAATATTTAACTTTAATTTTTTTCTTTTCCAAATATTCAGTCAGATCTTCGGCCATACGTTTGGTCAGGGTGGTGACCAGCACACGCTCGTGTTTTTTTATACGGTCATCGATGCGGATAAGGAGATCTTCGATTTGGCTTTGGTTTTTAGCTGAAGAAACTATCGGTTTCATTATAACTTCCGGATCAACCAGACCAGTCGGGCGGACTATTTGTTCGACAATTTGTTCGCTTTCACGGATTTCATCTTCGGCTGGCGTGGCTGACATATAGATTATTTGATTGATTTTTTGGGCAAATTCGTAGGCCTTGAGCGGGCGATTATCCCGAGACGATGGCAAACGAAAACCATGTTCAATCAAAGTGTCTTTTCTGGCTTTGTCACCGTTGTACATGCCGCGGATTTGGGGCAGAGTGACATGGGATTCGTCGATAATGGTAAGAAATTTTGCGTGATTATTATCCGCGGGATTCTTCGTTGTCTCACTATTGTTCGACTCCTCATAATGACTACCTCTTAAAAAATAATCCAACAAAGTAAATGGCGGTTCGCCAGCTTGGCGGTTTTCAAAATGTCTGGAATAATTTTCAATGCCATTACAATAACCAATATTTTTAATCATTTCTAAATCATAGCGCGTGCGGCGTTTTAGGCGCTCATACTCCAAAATTTTATTTTTCTTTTTAAAATAATTTAATTGTTCTTTGAGTTCGACATTGATGGATTTAAAAGCGCGTTGCCTGGCTTCGGGATTGGCGACATAATGTTTGGCTGGAAAGAGCCAAATATCAAACAGTTCATTTTTTATTTTTCTGGTAATGGGATCAAGTGATTCAATTAATTCTATTTTTTCTCCAATAATAAAACGATAGATAATTTCTTCATTGACCGGCACAACTTCCAAGGTTTGGCCGCGCAAGCGAAATTGGCCACGGCGTAAATCTGAATTAGTGCGTTCAAATTGCATGGAGATAAGCTGTTTAGTTAATTCTTCACGATTTAAATTTTGATTTTTTTTAAGATGCAAAACAATGCTCTCATATTCTTCAGGCGATCCCAAGCCATAAATAGCCGAGACCGAAGCAACAATAATTACATCTTTACGCGTCATTAAAGCTTGAGTGCAAGCGTGGCGCAAGCGATCGATTTCTTCATTGATTTGCGCTTCTTTTTCAATATAAGTATCAGTGTGGGGTAAGTAGGCCTCTGGTTGATAATAGTCATAATAGGAGACAAAATATTCCACAGCATTATGCGGAAAAAATTCACGAAATTCTTGGCAGAGTTGCGCGGCCAAAGTTTTGTTGTGAGAAATAACTAAAGTGGGGAGTTGCGCTTTCTCAATCACATTGGCAATAGTAAAAGTTTTGCCAGAGCCAGTGACGCCAAGGAGAGTTTGTTTTTTTAGTCCACGTTCAAGACCAGCGGTTAATTGTTTAATCGCTTTAGGTTGGTCGCCACTAGGTTTATAGCGGGAAATTAATTTGAAGGGCATAGGATTTATTATAGGAGAATTTATTTATTTTATCAATAATGTGTTATAATATTAATATGTAAAGGTCGTTGAAAATTGATAAAGTTATTTATAAATTTAATTAATTAGATATGAACAAATTGAAAACATTGGACTGGGTAACCTTAGTTTTGGTGATTGTCGGCGGATTGAACTGGCTGTTGGTGGGGTTGTTTAGTTTTGATTTGGTGGCGGCAATTTTTGGAGACATGTCCGTGCTTGCGAGGGTGGTTTATACCTTGGTCGGTTTGTCGGCAGTGTATATACTGTTGTTTTCCGGAAAACTGGCTAGGAAATAGGGAACAGCGAGTCGGAGATGCCCCAGGCGACTGGCGGCATCTTTTTTTTGACTAAAAACCCTAGAAAAGATATAATAATCGTATTATAAAGAGGAAAAATTAATTAAAATTCGACCATTTTATGGGTCGGATTAAAGAGGAAAAATATGGAAATTTTGAATAGCGAGCATCAGCCCCGGGTGTTGTGGTATAAAATATTGGCCCTATTGTGCGTAACCGCGATCGTGATCGTGTCCGTGGTGATGGCTTTGCGCAAGGATGATTTTAACAATCAGTTTTCGGTGTCAGCCACGGGTCGGGTTTTTGCCAAGCCGGATATTGCCAATTTGACCGTGGGATTGAAGATCGAAGCCAAGCCGACCGCGGCTGCGGCAGTGAAAGAGAATACCGACAAGATGAACGAGGTGATCAAGGTGCTGAAGGATTTGGGCATTGAGGAGAAGGATATCAAGACCACCAATTATAATTTGAATCCGGTTTACGATTGGACTGAC
>DAOOPA010000009.1:0-26991 GCA_035388025.1 bacterium | reverse complement strand
TCTTTATACCCTCAATGGGGCTTACAGCTCCTCCATGTTCGTCCCGCACTTTATTGATATCACCCCCGTCCTACTCCGTTTTTTATAAATTCAACCATATTTTTTTCTCAATTCCTCCCGAACCACCACGCGGTCATCCCATGGTCTTGAAGCCCCACCGATCACGATTGATTGTTCCGCGCCCTTACCTGTTATTAATACGATATCATCTTTTTTGGCAATTTCCAAGGCTTTGGCAATCCCCTCTCGCCTATCCTCAATCACCCACAGATTCTCGCCCCTTGTCTTGCCAAATTTTTCCGCCACCGTGGCGATGTCTTCCAAAATTTCTTTTGGATCATCTTCATAAGGATCCACGTTAGAAACGATGACTTGATCTGCCATCTTGGCCGAGAGCTCGCCCATGATCGGTCGCTTGGCTTTGTCTCTGCCCCCGCCTTCGGCCCCAAGCAATATGATCACTTTGGCCCCCGGTTTTCTCATCGCCCTAGCCGTTTCTAGTACATAGGTGATACTCTGTTTCTCGTGCGCGTAATCTACAACCACCGTAAAATTTTGTCCCTCGTCAATTATTTCCATTCGACCCGGAATCAATTTTAATCCGCTCAAACCCTTATTTATCTCCTCATCATTCATCCCAGCCAACCTGCCGACGATAATCGCGGGTAAAGCATTATAAACATTAAAGGATCCAATTATTCCCAGCTGGAATTTCTGTCCGCTTAGTACAAATGTCACTCCGCCGACTGTCTCCTGAATTTGTTCCGCCTTTAAATCAGCTACCCCTTTCAAGCTGTAAGTAACTTTCTTATCCGCTGGAAAATTCAAATAGTAATCAGCGTGCTCACTATCTCTGTTGGCAATAATCACCTTATCTATTTTTCTACCCTTAATAATCTTTTTATTTTTACCCAAACTGGTAAATAATTTACCTTTGGCTTTTTTGTAATTTTCAAAACTCCCCCCATGCGACGGCAGATGTTCCGGTGTTAGATTGGTAAATATTGCGAAGTCATAATACACCCCGACATTGCGATGTTGCTTCAATCCTTCCGAAGTTGTCTCCACGACGCAATACTCACATCCTGCCTTGACCATCTCGCTCATATTTTTTTGAATTACCATTGGCCCCGGCATGGTCATGTGGTATTTATTCATCGCTTCCTTCTCGCCAATCCTGATATTGGCCGTCGTAATAATGCCGGTCTTGTGCCCGCCCACCATGAGTACCGCCCAAATAAAATTCGCCGTGGAAGTCTTGCCTTTGGTGCCGGTAATCCCAATCACCACCATTCTTTTAGCTGGAAATCCATGCCTCACCGCCGCGACCAGAGCCACCAGATAATGATAAAATAGCCACATCCTTTCTGGCACTATTTTCTTCAATATTTTTTTCATAAAATATTTTATTAGCCCCTCCGGCGTACTAACACAATACCCTCTTTCCCCCGACTTTGCAAACAAAAATCTTTTTTATCCTGTTATTACATTTTTCACAACCAACCCTATCGCTACTCGGTGGCCAATCGAATATCCCCACATTTACCGTTCAAGTTTTCAACGACCTTCATAACATCATCAATCTGGGGTTCGTAGGCAGTAACCTTATTACCATTTTTAAGTTTAAGAGTAATCAATTTGCTATGAGTTTGAAAAACGCTTTCTACTTCACAATTGTTAAGAGCCATCAAGGCCACACTCCAATCACTATTGGTTTCATCTATAAAGATTCGCCCATCTGGAGTAGTACATTGTGATGGATTGGACTTCATAATGGAAAAGCCAGCATTAACGCAATCATTAAAATTTCCAATTGTAGCTAAAAGTTCATTACACTTCTCATGGCTGGCTGTATCGCTTTTAGGCAGACATTCTTTCAGTTCCTCAGCAAGAGTTCTTTGTTCTTGTTTAGCAACTATGCTTTGAACAATACGATCAACCGTGCTATCCATATCAAAAGCCTCTCTTTCGCTGGCGCATGCTTTTCTTTGATCTTCATCGTAATTATTGCAATTAGGATATTGCAGAGTAAAGCCAACTTTTACGAGTTTGCCGTTCTTGGCGGTGGTATAAGTGTATGACGAATAAACACTGCCAGCCGCACCCTCATTTTTTACATTTACGCAATAGGTTCTATTATCAACCATTCTCTGTGAGGTAATATCCGACATACTGCTTACTTCCTGCGGTGTGGTTTTACAAGAAAATGTTCCAGTTTCTATTTTAATGACAGGTGGCCATTCCGTAACACTCACATATTTTGCCAAGAGTTCTTTAGGATATTGAAAAGTTATACCTTGATCATTAGTGATCGCAACCCACAGATTATTATCAGAATTGTTGTTGTTTTCGGTAATATTCCAAAGCGAATAAAAACGGCTGTAATATCTGTGAGTTGCAACGGCGCTCGCTCCAGAGTCTGATTTAAAAAGATATCCTGATCCCATTTGCTCCGTAAAAACATAACCCTTTTCTTTCATAAAAGACTTAATGAGCTCTGGATTATTACTTTTGGTAATATATTTATTTTCTCCGATATCTAATTTAACAACATCTTTATTGCCAAAAGTTAACTGAGCAATGCCTTTAATTTGAGGCCAAGGATTACCTTCTTGAAAAACAACGTTTGAGTAAAAAACTATAAAGACACCTACCACTAAAATAGCGAGTGAAGCAATAAGCAGAACTTTTTTATTTTTTGACTGGTGTTCAAAAATCATAGTGATTATTTTTTATTCTTGCCCCTGATCACAATAACGATAGTGGCAATAATTAGGATAAGACCGATTCCTTGTAATCCAGGACTGTCATCATATCCGCCAAAAACAATAAAAAATACTCCCAACAATATTGCTAAAACTTTTGGGATCCAATATAAAATCTTGGTTTTTATATTAGAGTTGTTCATTTGCTTATATTATATCTCAAAAACTGACTTTATTGAAGAACTGATTTTTGCAAAAATAAAAACAGCGACCGCAAAAGTCGTTGTTTTTATTTACAATTTATTAGGCACTCAGGTCGCACATTCGTCATAGACAAACGGATTGACTCCGATAATAAATTATGTTGGCGGTGTTTTTTGGACGAAGTTCGAAACTATTACGAGCAAAATCCAAATGATTAAAATACTAATGAGGACTCGGCAAGGCGAAACAATTTATCTGGGGGAAAGGATTCGCCCTGCCTCGGCTGATTTCCCGCCCGTAGGAGGGGTCTGGGGGAGGAATGCAGGCGGGTTTCTGAACCATTTTTTTCAAAAACGAATTTTGAATTTTGTTTTTCAAAATGCTTCGCCACGAAATTATCTAAACATAATCACTCCAACAATATATGAACAAAAATTCATTACTAATGATAATAATAATAATTTTTTGGTTTTTTCCCGCAAGACCCAAAATAACAATCTCCACTCTATCAAAACAACCATCAACTCCAATAATAAAATTATTAATAAATTTGTGTCAAAGAAAGAAAAATAGTCATTAACCAATAGTAAATAATTCAGAGTGGGATTTGTCAGAGAGTTGATAAAAACAATCGTAACTATTTCTAATTTTTTTTTAAAGTCAAGCAAAAAAGCGACCACCAGCTCTATTGCTATTGTCAAAAATAGTGCGAATAGATAACTACTTATTAATGACATTTTTCTTTCTTTTTATTGCGCGCATTGAAGAGATAATCAACCAAGAAGGCAGAGCAATTGCTGCAATAATTACCCCACCGACAATCAATGAGTCAACGATAGGCGGGGCACCGGGCACAAAAGAGGACTCCGTTACTATCATGTCAGCGTGGGCTTTTGAAGTTGATATAGACAATATAGTTATAAAAACAAAAACTGATATTAGTGTTTTTGATAATTTTTTCATATTTTTATAGATGAGTGTTTATAATAAATTCGCTAGTTGTCGACCTTTGCCGGCATAAATTTTTTGAAATATAAAAGCAAACCAACATAAAGAGAGATTGCTGAAATTATAATAACACTAAAAATAATCCAATTATTGACAAACATTTGTTTAATTGAGAAAAAAGCCGGAAGCGCTCCAAAAATTAAAGCCAAGCAAGTTAAGCCAAAAGCAAACCCGGGGCGACCTGGCAAGACGTTTGAAATGACAACCAATGTTATTGGCATAGTTATATTAAACAAAAACATTCCAACAATAGCTAAAAATGGTATATTCACTCCAAAAACAAGAAAAGGAATTGATAATGCCAATGCTCCTACCGCAATTTTTATCCAGCCAAACTTATCGGCCAAAACTCCCCCAATTCCTTTGCCGAGCACAACGGCTCCCGTCAAAATAATTAACAGATCAATATTTATTTTCCATGGAAAAATCAAAACTGAACCGACCAAAGACCGAATTGCGATTGATAATAAAACCAAGAGCAAAATAAACTCAAAATAATTAAATTTACTTTCAACGATTTCTTCTTGTTTATAATTCATTTCTGGCTTTTTGATTATAAACATTGTTATACACAAAATAACCAAAATTAAAATCGCTGGCCAAATAATAAATTGCCCGTTCTTTCCAAGTAATGTTCCCCCTAAAAGACCAAATGCTCCGGGTGCGACAAAAACTCCTGGAGCGGCCGCTTTTTTGGGTGTTAAATTCAAACTAATGCTTCCGCCGCCAATGTGAAATAAAGCATTGCCTAGCCCCGCTAAAATAACCGCAATTATTGGAAAGGATAAAAAAGTAAGAGCGGAAAATCCAGTCAAAACACAACCAAAAAAAGCGGCCGCTCGTGGCGATTTGAAATAATCTGTAGCCAAACCGAAAACTGCTTGAAGACCAAATGCCAAAGCGTTATACAGAATAACCATGCTCACAAAAGTAGTCGGGCTAACGATCTGGTTTTTCAGAATGCTAAAAATTACTGCCGCACAAATTCCGTCAACTATGGCATGAGTAGTCCCATAGACAAAAAGATTTACGGAAATATTTTTTAAAGATAATTTTCTATGCTCCATAAATTGTTATTTTAAAAAACCGTTAAGTCAATTGTAAAATTTAGTTTTCGGTTTTTGCTAGAAAGTTAAAATTTTGTTGAGTGCAAAGCTTGGTGGAGAGGGGGAACTTGCAATCAATTAAGTTTATGCGTCCCCACATACGCCAGCGCATCTATATCCGGATCATGCAATCCAATCAGATCAAGATCCGGACGGTTGAGCGGTCGCACTCCTTTTAAATTTGATTGATTTTTCAGCTTGGCATATTCTGCCGGCTCCAAAAAAAAATCAACGTCGCCGACTTGAGGTTTAGCAGAATCGGGCCTGCGTATGTACAAATGGGTATAAGTTGTTTCCGGTACGTTACCCTCGGCTGGGATGACCATCGGTTGGTGTAGACGGAAATATTTTTGATTAAAACTGCCAGTCGAGTCAGTGAGCTCTTCGCTTATTTTTGTCAGCAATTCGTATTCTTGATCATAATGACAAAATATTCCTATATTACCAAAGTTGAACAGATATTTATACAAAATTTTCCTGCACAGTTCGTGGCAGACAAAATGAGTATACTTGATTGCTTGGAGTAGTTGATCCTGATTTTCTATCGGACTAAATCGGTAGAGCTTCATAGTAAATATCGAATTCGGAGAGGGAGGGATTTGAACCCTCGAGACCCGTAAAGGCCTACCGCTTTTCGAGAGCGGCCCATTCAACCACTCTGGCACCTCTCCATAGAAGTATCGGATATTTAGTCTAAGTATTATGTCTACCAAACACTTTATACTCTGCCCTAAATACTTTAAAACTATATCATCTCAATCCTGAAAAATCAACTTAACTCATCAATTTAATATTTTGCCATTTTATTTTAAAACCCCGATTACCTCGGGGTCTTTTCAGTCTTTTATTCTAATGTCTCTTCTCTTTTTACTACTCTTTTCTTGGTTGTTTTTTTTACTATCGGTCTATCCATCAGGGGTTCTTTTTTTTTCTCGTTGGGCGGTAAAAGAGCCGCATGAAAAAATCTGGCTGTTTTGCTTTCTGCCTCATCATTATTCAATCTTTCAAATAAAAACAACCAGCAAGAACTTTCGAACACGTTTAGCACTGCCACTACCCAAAGCATTATAAACATATAAACGGCCAATCCACCGATCACCACTGCCTGCATTAATGTCTCCGCGCCCACATAAGTATTGGCGAACAAGGTAAAAACATAAACCAACAAAGGCATCAAAATTAAACGAACAATCAAACTCAATACCAAGCCCAAAGCGATATATACCACCCACAACAAAATCCACATCTCAACTGATGCCAGCCAATGGCGTTTAAACAAACTACCTGCTTCACTGATTGCCGCTCTGACACTACGATCTTTATTGACTATAAAAATCACGCTATACCGCAAAACAAAAGTTACTATTGCGCCCAGTGGAAATAAAATCAACAGTGATATGGCCACAAACAGACTCGCCACCGCCGCCGAAATTTCCGACCTAAAAACTAATATCAAAAATGGCAACGTCACGATCATCAAAAGCGCCAATGTCACTATGGCCATAATAACATTTAGTGACAAAACCGGCCAAAATTTTTCTTTTCCTTTCTCGAAAATCTGACCAAAAGATAATTTTTCTCCCCGGTTCAAATCCTTGATGCCAAAAAATAAAGCGCCTTGCGAGACCACTGCCAACCACAAAATAAACAAACCAAAAACTATCAACAGCAAAAATAAAACCACCAACCACCAGTCCAGATTTACCAACAAGTTTCTAAGCGCTCCAGCCCAGACACCTTGCCCATTAAAAAAGTCCCTAAGTCCCAACATCCAATCACCGCGATCACTCGCCCCATCCAAACTAAAATTAAAATTATATAAACCGCCTGAACCGATAAGTGAAGCGAATAATCCAAAAAACCAAAGATTTTTAAATCGCCAGGCTGTTTCCCAGGCTCTCTTTAATATTGGTCTATATATGGGCTCCATAGGATATAAATTTAACTTTTTATTTTAATAAATTTGATTTTCTATATTTGCCTTTCTTTTTTTAACAGCTTCTTCTTCCTCTTTATTATAACACACACTTACCTAGAATTCCAAAATTATAAATCGGGAACCTGGGTTTTGGCTAATTTAATCTTTTTTTCCTGTGTCGCTGGCTCTGTTTCTCCCCTCATTATTTTTTCAAATTCTTCACGCTCTAACACTTCTTTCACCAGAAGCTCAGCTGTTACTCGCTCCAGCGCCGCTCGATTCTTACTCAAAATATTCGTCGCATTTTTGCAAGCTTCATTGACATAGTCCGCCACCTCTTCATCTATTTTCTCGGCCAGCTTTTCCGAGTAGTCGCGCTGTTCACTGATCTCACGGCCCAAAAATATCAGCTCTTCTCTTTCGCCAAAAGTTCTTGGCCCCAATTTTTTACTCATTCCATATTGCATTACCAAATCTTTGGCCGTATCCGTCACTCTCTTCAAATCCGAAGTCGCCCCCGTAGTAATCTCGCCAAAAACCAACTTCTCAGCCGCATAGCCACCGAGTAAAACTGCCATCTCGTCCAAAAATTCTGAATAAGCATGCATGTGTTTGTCCTCAGTGGGCAATTTGATTGTATAACCACCAGCTTGTCCGCGTGAAATAATCGATACCTTATGTACCGGGTCGGCATTGGGCGACAGATGAGCCACCACCGCATGCCCGGCTTCATGATAAGCGGTAATTTTCTTTTCCTTATCGGAAAGCATCCGAGACTTTCTTGCTGGCCCGATCATTACCTTATCAATACTCTCCAATGCATCGGCCATCTCTACCTGTTTCTTGTTGTTTTTGGCCGCGAGTATTGCCGCCTCGTTGAGGAGATTTGCCAAATCGGCCCCGGAAAATCCAGGTGTCCTCGCCGCCAAGGTATTCAGATTTACATCGCTAGCCAATGGCTTTCCTTGGGCGTGTATTTTCAAAATATCCTCCCGGTCTTTTAAATCTGGCAGATCAACCGTTACCCGGCGATCAAATCTCCCCGGTCTAAGCAGTGCTGGGTCCAAGACATCCGGCCGGTTGGTCGCCGCCAAAACTATCACCCCCTCGTTCGGCTCAAAACCATCCATTTCCACCAAAATTTGGTTTAACGTTTGTTCTCTCTCATCATGCGATCCGCCAAGTCCAGTCCCCCTTCTTCTTCCTACCGCGTCCAATTCATCCAAAAATATAATACACGGCGCGTTCTTTTTGGCTTTTTCAAAAAGCGACCTGACTCGCGAAGCGCCCACGCCCACAAACATCTCCACGAACTCTGATCCGGAAACATAAAAAAATGGCACGCCAGCTTCGCCCGCTACCGCCCTGGCCAAAAGTGTTTTACCGCAACCGGGATGACCAACCAACAAAACACCCTTGGGAATTCTCGCCCCAAGCTCAATAAACTTTTTTGGATGCTCCAAAAACTGGACGATCTCTTCTAATTCCGCCTTGGCCTCTTTCGCTCCGGCCACCTGATCAAATCTGATCTTCTGTTTTTTGTTGTCCTCAGGCTTTTCTTCCCGAGCCTCACTCTGGCCGAAAGACATGGCCTTTTTGTTCACGCCCTGCACTTGGCGCGACACGAAAAATATAAACGCCACAATCAAAACAAACGGCAAAACAAACGGCAAAATCACTGACAACCAATATTCCCAGCCAGTCTCTGTCTTTATGGTGATATTGGTATTACGCAATTCAACATCAGACAAACCATAATTAACCAGCGCTTCGCTCAAAGATTCTACTGATTCCTTGTGGACGATTATCGCGCTTCCGTCGGCCAAGGCTACCCGCAACTCATTATTGCGGACTTCTATCTTCTCTACTTCGCCGGCTTTAATCTTCTCTGCTAATTGGCCCAAACCAATCTCATCTTTTTGGTTGCTATTATTATCAAAAAGAGATAATATGCCGGCGATTGCCAACATCACCACGAAAAAAATCACAAAAGTTTTGGAGATATTTTTCATAAAATAACTTAATTATTGATGAATAAATATATTATACCAACATTTGCCTCTTTTTCAAACCCCACCAACAAGCTTGACTCTTCGGCCAAGTCTAACTCAAATTTTGTGTTAAAAAATTTTCAAAATAAATTATATACAAAACCCCAAGCGCCAGCATGGGGTTTTATTGTATGTTCTTACAACTCTCTCTACTCTAATCCAAGCTCAATCCCAGCTTATGGCTCACGGGTTCAAAATTTGTAATCACAAAACTGTACTCTTTGTTTATTTCCACTCCGGCCCGCTCATCGTCTTTCCCTTTTTCGCCCAATCTAGCCAGACCTTGAATGTTCGGCTCCAACTCCACGAATGCTCCCATTTTATGAATCTTCACCACCTTGGCTTTTACTTTGTCTCCTACTTTATACTTATCTTTTATCGCTTCCCAGGGATCGCTTTCTAGCCTTTTGATAGACAACGAAACCTTATTGGCGTTGATATCGATAATCTGAGCTTTTATCTTTTGGCCTTCCTTTACAATATCTCTCGGATCGTCAATTCTCTGCCAGCCCAATTCGGAAATATGAATCAAACCCTCAAGCCCATTGCCAAACTCCATAAAAGCGCCAAAATCAACCACACCAGTAATCATCCCCTCAATCACATCGCCCTTTTTATATTCACCCAAAATTTTCTTACGCTCTTCAGAATCAACCGCTCTCTCTGAGACAATCAATGTGCCATCCTCATCATTAATATCCAAAACTCGCACTTTAAGTTTAGTGGAAACCATTGATTTTAATTTCTCTAAAATCTTATTTTTATTGCCACCAATAACCCGCGGGTAATGCTCTGGCGATAATTGAGAAACGGGTAAAAAACCCAAAGTCTGATCGAGCTTGACCATCAATCCGCCCTTATTGGCATCCAAAATAACCACCTCAACCACTTCGCCCTCTTGTTTTGATTTACGGAGCTTGTCCCAAGCTTTTTTATGCCCAGCCTGTTTTAAAGATAACTCCACCAAGCCTTTTTCATTTTCACCATCAATCACGGTCGCCGATATTTTATCACCCACTTTCAAATTGCTGTATTCTCCGGATTCATCATAAGCCTCATAACCTCGAATCAACCCCGTTACCAATCCATTAATATCCACCAAAATCTCATTCCGCCCGACAAATACCACTTCTCCCTCCAACAAATCTCCGGTTTTGGGCAAGGTTGGACTGTCAGAAGAATTAAGCAGCTTTTCCATGTTATTAGTCTTGTTTTTATTTGTTGTATTCATAAAAAAATTAGTTAATAATAGGGCCAACGTTTTCGCGTTACAAGCCCCTAGTTAATTGATAAAGTAATATGAATTAAAAGTAGTATAGCCTATTTCCCAAGATTTGACAAGGGGCTTCAAAAACTGGTACTATTCAGGTGTCCCAAGGACTTTTTTGTCAATAAAAAGCCTTCTATTTTAAACTGCTTTCCTCCATACCCCCCAAGCTGATTTTGCGTTTTTTATCTTTATATTTTTACCCTTCCTGTTTTTTAATACTTTATTTTTTTAATGAATTAATTTTCTAACTATCTATGCAAATCCAATGGCTTGGCAATTCTTGCTTCAAATTCCTCACCAAAAACAACTCCCATGAAACGGTCATTATTACTGATCCGCCCTCAGCCCAATGCGGCCTGGGTAAAAATCGGCTTGCGGCCGACATTATTGTTTTAAGCCAAGAAAAACATGAACTCCTTGACAATAATCCAGGGGCCATCAAAGGTACGGAACAAACTGCCCAGCCTTTCATTATTAAAAGCCCGGGAGAGTATGAATTACGGAATTGTTTCTTTTATGGCCTGCCACGCACCGCTACTCAAAAAAATACCGTCTTTGTCTTTTCTATTGAAGATATCAAAATCGGTTTTTTGGGTCTCCTCAACAAAAAAGAATTATCTGCCGAGGAACTAGAATCCATCGAAGGCGTGGATATCCTTTTAATCCCCGTCGGCGGCCAACCGGCTATTTCTTCCGCTGATGCCGCCACTCTAGCCAACCAAATCGAACCGCGAATTATTATCCCGATGTTTTATAAAATTCCGGGCCTTACCCTCAATTTAGACAATCCCGACAAATTTATCAAAGAAATGGGCAACCATAAAGAAGAATTGGATAAGCTAAAAATTGTCAGGAAAGACCTGCCTCAAGAAGATACTCGTTTAATTTTGCTCAAACCTTAAACCATCGTTTATAAAATCCGTTAAACGACCGTTAAAAAAGAAACCTTTAAAAATAAATCCCATGAAAATTTCTCTTCACGATCCCCGCTTTAAGGTTTATCTGATTGTGGGCGTTACCATGATTATTATTTTTGCTCTTTGGATTGCCACCTTGGCGCTCACCTTGGACAAAAAAGATCTTTCCGGCTCCGTCAGTAGCCGTGAATCTCTCCAGCCGATAGAAGAAAAATTAAATAATTTTTTCCAAGATATTGAAAGTCTGGAAAACATGATAAAGCAAAGTAGTACTTCTACGAGCGCCTCCTTACAAAATGCCGCCTCCTTCCAACCAGCTGAATTAGACGAAATTATTGACCATTTAAATATTACCACCACCACTCCGACCACCACCGCCGATATTGCCCCACCCGCCGGCCAGAGCGAAAAATAAATTATTTTAAACTATTAATTGTTTATTGATAATTGCTAACTGATTATTATGAAAGACAAAAAATCAACTAAAGAAATATCACCCGCGGAAAATACTCCCGTTGCCGAAAATATTGAACCCCGTGAAATCGTCCAGGAAATGCGTGAATCATATTTGGATTACGCCATGTCGGTCATTGTCGCTCGCGCCCTACCAGATGTCCGTGACGGTCTGAAACCGGTCCATCGCCGCATTCTTTATGCTATGTGGGATATTGGTTTGAAACCCAGTGCTAAATTCAGAAAATCCGCCACCGTGGTCGGTGAAGTCTTGGGTAAATATCATCCCCATGGCGATGCCGCTGTCTATGATTCTATGGTGCGCTTGGCCCAGGACTTCTCTATGCGTTATCCGCTGGTTCATGGCCAGGGCAACTTTGGTTCTATGGATGGCGATAGCGCGGCCGCCATGCGCTACACCGAAGCCAAACTGGATTCTATTTCTGAACAGATGCTTTCTGACTTAGACAAAGATACTGTTAACTTTATTCCCAATTACGACGGTTCGCAGAAAGAACCTTTGGTTCTCCCGGCCAAGCTACCTAATCTGCTCTTAAATGGTTCGCTCGGCATTGCTGTGGGCATGGCCACGAGTATTCCGCCACACAACCTTAGCGAAGTTATCGATGGTATTTGCCACTTAATTGACCATCCGACCGCCGACCTGGATGCTTTGATGACGCATATCAAAGGTCCTGATTTTCCCACTGGCGCTTCTATTTTCAATCTTCAGGACATCAAACAAGCCTATGCTACCGGCAAGGGCTCTATTGTCATGCGCGCCGACACCGAAATACTGGAAGTAAAAAATGGCTTCCAAATTATTATTTCTTCCGTCCCTTATCAGGTCAATAAATCCGCCCTCATCGAACGCATGGCTGAATTGGTTAAAGACAAAAAAATCGAAGGCATAAAAGACATCCGTGATGAATCGGCCAAAGGCGAAGTGCGAGTCGTGATTGAACTCAAAAAAGACACTTATCCCAAAAAGATTCTCAATCAACTCTACAAACAGACGGCTCTTCAGGGCTCTTTCCATGTCAATATGCTGGCCCTGGTTGATGGCATTCAGCCCCGCGTCTTGACGCTCAAAATGATCTTGGAGGAATATATCAAACATCAGCAGGAAATTATCACGCGCCGCACAAAATTTGACCTGGACAAAGCCAAGGCTCGCGCCCATATCTTGGAGGGCCTGATGCTCGCCTTAAACAAAATCGATGCCGTGATCAAAACTATCAAAGAATCCAAGGATCGCGAACAAGCCAAACTGAACTTGATGCATAAATTCAAACTCTCAGAATTGCAAGCTATCGCTATTTTAGAAATGCGGCTCCAACAATTGGCCAACCTAGAACGCCTGAAAATTGAAAACGAACTCAAAGAAAAATTAGCCCTGATCAAAGAATTGGAATCTATTTTGAAGAGCCCGCAAAAAATACTCAGCATTATAAAAAATGAACTTAAAACTATTAAAGAAAAATTTGGCGACGAACGCCGCACCAAGATCTTCAAAAACGCCGTGGACAAATTCTCCCAAGAGGATCTGATTCCCGACGAGAGTGTTATCGTGCTCATCACCAAAGACGGCTACATCAAGCGTCTCCCGCCGGATACTTTCAAAACCCAGGCCCGCGGCGGCAAAGGTGTCGCTGGCGTCACCACCAAAGAAGAAGATACTGTGGAATCACTCTTTGCCACCACTACGCACAAAGATTTACTCTTCTTTACCACCCGCGGCCGCGTCTTCCAGCTCAAAGCCTATGAGATACCCGTGGCTTCCCGCACCTCCAAGGGCCAAGCCGTGGTCAACTTCCTCCAGCTCGCTCCGGGTGAAAAAGTTTCTTCCGTGCTCTCTTTGGCTGACCTTAATAATTACAAATTCTTAGTCATGTCCACCAGAAATGGCACTATCAAAAAAGTCGCTTTGGAAGAATTTGATAATGTCCGCCGCTCCGGCCTCATCGCCATCAAGCTCAAAAGTGAAGATGTCTTAGATTGGGTCAAACCGTCCACCGGCAAAGACGAAGTCATTCTCACCTCCACCGCCGGTCAGGCTATCCGTTTCAAAGAAACCAATCTGCGCCCCATGGGTCGTCCCGCTTCCGGTGTCCGCGGTATCCGCTTGAAAAAGAACAGCGTGGTCATCGGCATGGATGTCATCAACCAGACTAATTTCAAAGGCTCTGTCTTTGCCCTGTCCGCCAATGGCGCCGGCAAGCTGACTTCTCTCAAAAATTATAAAGTCCAAGGCCGTGGCGGTTCTGGCGTCAAAACGATGAAACTCACCAAAAAAACCGGCCAGTTGGCTTCCACCTTTATTGTCGATCCGACCAACCTGCCCGAAGATCTCAAGGGTGATCTTTTGATCATCTCGCTCAAGGGTCAAGTCATCCGCCTACCACTAAAATCAGTGCCTTCTCTCAGTCGCGACACCCAAGGCGTGCGCCTCATGCGCCTCAAAGAAGAAGGAGATGAAGTGGCTAGTGTCACTTTGATGTAATCTTCTACAATCTAAAACCCCGTTCCATTCGGAACGGGGTTTTGAAACAGAATACAAAAAATAATATTTACTTTAAACCTTGCAAAATTTCGCCCACCAATCTTCTCCCCAACTCCTCTTTCTTGTTCTTTTTTTCTCTCTCTTCTTCTACTTGTTTTCGATAATCTGACCATCTTTGTTCATTTTGCATAATATCTGCTGCTTCTTGCTCCGCCCTAACATCATAAGCTATGTCTTCCAATGAGCCAAATAGCTCACTCGCCGCTGAATATGGTACATCCTGATCATCTATTGTATACTTTGCATTTAAAAAATCTAACTCAAATTTATGACCATTAACTTCACCCCACATCCAAGTCTCTCCAGAACCTTCTGGACCTCTTTTCTTAAAGACATCTCCAACCAACCCATGTTCTTCCTTCCTGGCCAAGTAAGCCGATCTTTCAGCTGAAGCTGTTTTCTCCATCTTATTCATAAAACGTTCCCCCAATGCATCTTTTTCTTCTTCACTTTGGGGATTGAACTTTTGAAACTCTGCCATATTTCTTTTAGTTAATTATTAATTTACAGTTTTATTATACCCCCCCCCGCTTACTCCTGTCAAAATACCAAAAGTGGACAAAAAACCACCCCGAATATCCATCGGAGTGGTTTTAAAATTCTCTTGGTGCCCTGTGAGGGATTCGGGGAGTCATCCGACTCCCCGCCCCGTCGGACCTGTCCGGTCGGATGACTGGATGACGGGGCGAACCCAAAAAATTTCCTACAAAAATATCCAACGCTTAATTATTTTAAAATGCCCTGTGAGGGATTCGAACCCCCGACAATCTCCTTAAGAGGGAGCTGCTCTACCAACTGAGCTAACAGGGCATATATATTACCCCCAGAGGGATTTGAACCCCCAACCTCTTGGTCCGAAGCCAAGCGCTCTATCCAGTTGAGCTATGAGGGCTCATTTTCAGCCTCCCCTCAGACAAGGGGAAGGTCGGGAGGGGTGTTGAAACGGTTATTATCTACCAGCACCTCCCCTACCCCCCCTCAACTGAGGAGGGGACAAAATATTTCAAAATCTTATCAAAAACTCAAAAATAATCAACCTAACTCAAATAACAAATCGCTCAGGAAAACCAACGCCCCATTGAGCGTTCTTATTCGCAAAATTATTTCGCCGTCGCCTAAACCGCTTTATCCTTTAGAGCGTCTTTGAGGGTCTTACCCGCCCGAAACTTTGGTACCGTCACTGCTGGTACCTGGATTCTCTCTTCGGGCTTCTGCGGATTGACCCCGCCACGTGCCGACCGAAACTTGGCAATAAAGGTGCCAAAACCGGTCAGGGTTACCTCGTCACCGGCTCTTAGCCTCTCAATCACCACCGCCTCAAAAGAATCCATCACCTGGGCCACTTCTCTCTTTTCTATTCCGGTCTTCTCGGCAATTTTTTCGATTAAGCTCGCTTTGTTCATAATTATTATTTTTTATAATTTTATCAAGACCTTTTTGATTAAACTTTTATCTCCATATCAGCTCGCTCTATTTTTATAGCCCGGCCGCTCTTCTCATCTACCTCGACTACCACAGCGTTAATTTGAGCCATCCCCTCTTCCGCATATTCAAACCGGCTCGGTACCTGGGTCAAAAATAAATTCAACGGACCCTCTTTTTGTACTCCAATCACTCCATCACTGTCGCCCACCATTC
Source organism: bacterium (assembly GCA_035388025.1). GTDB lineage: Bacteria > Patescibacteriota > Patescibacteriia > UBA2196 > GWA2-42-15 > JAAZMX01. The sequence continues at coordinate 11,158 of DAOOPA010000009.1, read as the reverse complement.
CGACATCAGATACCTTTGCCGTTCCCTTGGACGAAATTTTGACGTCACTCGTCGGCACATGAGTATGCGTACCCAAGAGCACGCTCGCCCGACCATCAATATACCAGCCAAAAGCACTTTTTTCTGAAGTCGCTTCTGCGTGAAAATCTACCACCACTATATCACTTTTAGCTATTTTTAGCAATTCCTCTATTTGGTCAAATGTCCTAAAGGGATCTTCAAAATTTTCCCGAGCAAACACCCTGCCATTCAAGTTTATCACGCACACTCGCTTATTTTTAACTTTCAGCGTGGCATAACCGCGTCCCGGCAATCCCTCAGGATAATTAGCTGGTCGAATAATTTTATTTTCAAAATTGGTAAAAATTTCTTCCACTCCTTTCTTGTCAAATACATGATTGCCGGTAGTCACCAAGTCAATCCCGGTCGCCAAAACCTCCTTGAGCGTTTCCTCAGTTACTCCGGCACCGTGCGCCAAATTTTCCCCATTGGCTATTAACAAGTCCGGTTTATATTTCCTTTGATATTTGGGCATACTTTCGGCCAATGCTCGCCTGCCAATTTTGCCCACCACATCCCCAAAAAATAGTATTTTCATAATATAATTTCTAAATAAAGTATGTCCAAGCCAGCGTTAATTTATAATTCTTAATTCTTAATTCGTTATTCTTTTTCTCTCCTCTTCTACTTCCTTCATCAAAGACCACCACACAGCCGCGAGAGCATATTCAATCTGCGGCAACAATTTTATTTTTATCTTCTGCCACAACTCTCGACTCCACCCCTTCTCTACAAACTCCTCATACAATTTCATCTCGCGCACCTTATAAATCATATTGAGCATAAAAATCTCAATGTTCGCTCCATTCACCTGTTCTAATTTTTCAAAATATGCGTCCGTCCTACCGGAAAATACCTGCCAAAAATTAGTTAAACCCTCAAATAATGGATGCTTATTTTTAAAACTTCTCATTTGCGTCAAGTAATTGAAATAAGGGTCATCCCAGTCTCTGTATTTCTTTTTTGTTTTTCTCTTCTGGCCGAAATGATGCGCTGGCGACAACGCGTCAACTACAAAATGGCTCATCCAAGTAAATTCTTTGCCCCAAGTCAGATTCCGAGCCGCTCTAGCAACTGTCATCCGATAATGCTCCGCCACCTGCTTTAGCGCTCCGCCCTCGCCATTACTTGGATTATAATAAGCTTCTGAGGTTGACCTCTCGCCACGGCACCAGAATCGATCCGGCCCGTATCCGCCATCATATTTATAAACGTCTTTTAATTTGATAAAGTTGCTAAAATTTGGTTCCACCTTCTTCACTATTTTATAAGTCTGGTCATATATCAAACTATGGCTATCCCAACGGAGCCAGCCTGGCGGAAAAGAAAAAAATGTCCCTATCACTCCCGCATGCATATTAGCAATTTAGTTTTCTAAAAAATATTACCAATACTTTTGTCCTTTGAATTTTGAATTTTTACTTTATCGTGCGTATTCCTCCACCCGCGACTCCCTGATCACCAGTACCCTTATTTCCCCTGGGTATTTCAAATCCTGCTCAATCTTATCCGCTACTTCTCTGGCTATCTTTTTAGCGCCCCAATCATCAATCATATTCGGCTGAACAAAGACACGCAATTCCCGCCCTGCCTGAATCGCGTAAACCTTTTCTACTCCAGCAATATTCTTGGCCGTACCCTCCAAATCTTCCAGCCTTTGAACATATTGCTCATAAGTATCTTTCCTCGCGCCCGGTCTGGCTCCAGAAATAGCATCTGCCGTTTTGACGATCACTCCTTCCAGGGTTTCCGGATGGTCTTGATGGTGCTCCAGAGAAATTCTGGCGATCTCTTCCGGCAACCCAAACTTCTTCATGATATCATAGCCAATCTCCGGATGGCCGCCCTTCACCTCATGATCCACTGCTTTGCCAATATCGTGTAGCAATCCGCCCTTTCTAGCCAAGGGGACATCGGCACCGAGCTCTTGAGCCAGTAGTCCTGACAACAAAGACACCTCAATCGAGTGTTGCAAAACATTATGTCCATAACTGGTACGATATTTTAATCTCCCCAAAATCTGTACCAATTTCGGGTCCAGACCACCGACACCCACTGTGTACATCGCGTCTTCGCCGGCCTTTTTAATTTCAATGGACAATTCCTTCTTGGCCGCCTCGATTGCCTCTTCAATTCTCCCCGGATGGATCCGCCCATCTGCCATCAATTTCTCCAAAGCCAACCTGGCCACCTGGCGGCGGATAGGGCTAAAGCCCGATACCCAAATTGTACCCGGCGTCTCATCTACGATCAATTCTGTTCCCGTTAATTGTTCAATCGTCTTTATATTACGGCCCTCTTTGCCGATAATCCTTCCCTTCATCTCATCGCTCGGCAAAGTTACGGTCGTAGTCGTTGTCTCGGCTGAATGTGAAGTCGCGCAACGCTCAATGACCGAAGACAAAATGTGCTTAGACTTTTCTTCCAACTCTTCTGTTGTCTGCCGTTCTAATTTTCTCACCCGGCTATAAAGTTCCTCTTTGACCTCTGACTCTACATTATTGATCAAAACCTGCTTGGCTTCATCTTTAGTCAGGCCAGCTATTTTCTCCAGCTTCTCCATGCCCTTTTCTTTGATCTTTTGTAAATCTTCTTTCAACGTATCTACGCTCTTCTCCTTTTCCGTCAAGCGTGTCCGGTTATTCTCAAATTCCAAAAGTTTCTGGTCAAACATCGCCTCGCGCTTCTCCAATCTTCTCTGCACCTCCAAAAGCTCTTTGCGACGCTTGTCTTCCTCCTGCTTGTTTCTTTCCAAAACTTCCAATGACTTATTCTTGGCCTCAATGATGATCTCCCGATATTTATCCTTGGCCTCAGCAATCACTTTTTCCGCCTTGGCTTCAGCTGTCTCGGCGTCATGCTTGGCAATGGTACGCCGAAAATAGTATCCGACTGTCACGCCGATACCTAATACCAATAATACTAATAACACTTCCATATGTTCCCCTTGATTTTAAAGGGGGAAGCTTTTTACTCTAAAAATTCAGAGGAGAAAAAACAAACCGGCCCGCGCTAGGCAAATTGAATCGCCCCCAGGCATTATTTTCAATAGTAGAAAATTTTAAACTAAGATTAGTAGAATAAAACATTTAGTTTAAAAAATTCAAAGTCGGCTCCCGTCATCTGCGCTCTTCTCTCTATTATCAATCTGCTCTTTGTCTCCTTACTGATTTTTAGAGTCTTATCTCAAAAGTCCCCTACTTTAAAAATTTAATTAATTAAAATTAGCTTTTTTGGCTATTTCTAGCGTATCATAAATCCCTTATTAAATCAAGTATCAGCGGTAATGTGTACACACAGATGGCGGTTTCTCAACCAATATGGCAAGATACGATCATATGTGTGCACACCTTACCCTTTTAACCTTGACTCTTCCCCCTATCTATGTTAATATTGTTTTGAATTTTACCACCCTTAATCTTAACGTATTCCTGGCCGCCACTTGGTGGTAAAATCATCTGGCTGGGAATCACGAATGGAAAAAATATGTTGGATCGAGACAAAAAACAGTCATTGATCAAAAAGTTTAAAACCCACGACAATGACACCGGTTCTCCTCAGGTGCAAATTGCTATTCTGACTGAGGAAATAAGAGAATTAACAGAACATCTCAAGGGCCACAAAAAAGATTTCTCTTCCCGCCGCGGCCTCTTCCGCAAGGTTAATCTCCGCCGCAAACTGCTCATGTTTCTTTACAAGACCGAGCCAGAAAACTATGAGGCTCTGACCAAAAAGCTGAAACTCAAAAAGATTTCCGAGCCACAGGACAAAAAAGATATTCTCGACGAAGAAGCTATCAAGAACGAAGAGGAAGAGTTATTAGAAACAGAAAAATAATTCTATTTTTCAATAAATTCGCCAAGCTCTTCGGGGCTTGGCGAATTAGATAATTATTATTATTTTAATTGGCTGGCAAACACCCAGGCTGCGCCAAGCACGCTTGTCGTTTGCCGGTCAAAAAAGAATTTTTATGCAAAATATTCAAAGGTTCGAAACCGCCATTGGCGGCAAGAACCTGATCATCGGCGTGGGCAAATTCGCCCCCCAAGCTTCCGGTTCCTGTACTGTTGAATACGGAGGCACGGTTGTCCTGGCCACCGTCTGCCTGAGTTCCGCCATTAGGGAAGGTATTGACTACTTCCCTCTCATGGTCGACTTTGATGAAAAACTTTACGCCGCTGGAAAAATAAAAGGCTCACGTTTTATCAAACGCGAGGGTCGCGCCACCGACGAAGCCATTCTTGCCGGCCGCCTCATTGATCGCTCCATCCGTCCCCTTTTCCCCCAAGAAATAAAAAACGATGTTCAGGTGGTCGTTTCTGTTCTTTCCTTTGATGGTGAAAACGATCCCGATATTTTAAGTTTGATCGCCGCCTCAACGGCGCTCTCTATCTCGCCTATCCCCTGGAACGGCCCGATCGCTGGCTTGCGTGTCGGCCGCGTTAATGATGAATGGGTTTTGAATCCAAGCTATGAGGCTCGCGCCAAAAGTAATTTGGATTTGGTTGTTTCTGCCAACCGCGACAAAGTAGTCATGCTGGAAGCCGGCGCCAACGAAGTCCCCGAAGATATTATGATTGAGGGAATCAAATTTGGCCAAAAACACACTCGCGGACTTTTGGAGCTCATTGATCAAGTGACTGCCGCTATCGGTCAAACCAAAATCAATATTCAATCAAAACAATCTGAAGAAGAAAAAGCTCAAGCCGAAAAAATTTTTACCAAAGTTAAATCTTTCATGAACCCAGAAAAAATCAAAGCTATTTTTACCTACACCCTCAAAGAAGAACTCAAAAAAAATATTGACGCGGCTAAAGAAGAATTAGACTCTGTCCTCAAGGCCGACAATGAAATTTCCAAAGATGACCGCAAAAAAGGTATCGGTTTGATAGATGGCTTTATTGATGATCATCTGCGCCAAATGATTTTAGATCAAGGCCGTCGCCCCGATGGCCGCGCCCTGGATGAAATTCGTCCGCTCTCAGCCGAAATAGGTGTTTTGCCGCGCACTCATGGTTCTGGCCTTTTCCAACGTGGCGAGACCCAAGTTCTCTCTGTTGTTACTCTTGGCGCCCCCTCTATGGAGCAGACCCTGGACACTATGGAAGAGTCTGGCACTAAGCGCTATATGCATCATTATAACTTTCCGCCTTTCTCTGTCGGTGAAGTCGGGCCGTTGAGAGGTCCCGGCCGTCGGGAAATCGGTCATGGCGCCCTAGCCGAGAAAGCCCTTGTTCCTATGATTCCCGACAAAGACTCTTTCCCCTACACCATCCGCGTGGTTTCTGAAGTTTTTTCTTCAAATGGTTCTTCTTCTCAAGCTTCCATCTGCGGCTCCACTCTCTCGCTCATGGATGCCGGTGTACCTATAAAAAAACCGGTCGCCGGCATTGCCATGGGATTGATTACTGATTATGGAGATATCTCCAAATATCGAATTCTTACTGACATCCAAGGATTTGAAGATCACAGTGGCGATATGGATTTCAAAATTGCCGGTACAACCGACGGTATCACCGCCATCCAGATGGATACCAAGATTCATGGTCTGAGCGAGGATATTATCAAAGACACTTTTGCTCAATCTAAAAAAGCCCGTTTGGAAATTCTCAAGGTCATGGCTCAAGCCATTGATGCACCGCGCGCCGAACTTTCTCCCTTTGCCCCGCGCATTACCACTCTTCATATCAATCCGGACAAAATCCGCGACGTTATCGGTCCGGGCGGCAAAATGATCAATAAAATTATCAGCGAAACCGGAGTAAGCATTGACATTGAGAACGATGGCTCGGTCTTTATCACCGCTGTTTCTCCCGAAGGCGCGACCAAAGCCAAAGACTGGATTGAGACCCTGACCGCTGAAGCGGAAATTGGTAAAGTCTACCACGGCAAGGTCACTCGCATGTTTGAGTTCGGCGCCATGGTCGAATTCCTACCAAAGCAAGAAGGCTTGATCCACGTCTCTGAAATGGCCCCCTTCCGCGTCAACACGCCAGAAGATATTGTTCATATCGGCGATGAGGTTCCAGTCAAGGTTGTTGGCATTGACGAGCAAGGCCGCACCAATCTCTCTCTCAAGCAAACCGACTTTGATTACAGCCATTTCACTCCTCCAGTCATGCAACCGGCTCGCCCTTTCCACTCTCATGACAATAACCATCGTGGCCACGACCGCCGCCCGAGATTCTAATCCCCCGCCAAAAATCCTCCCTATCAAAGGAGGATTTTTTAATTGGAAATTAATACATCCCCCGTAGGAGGATACCTTAATTTTTATTTTTGATTTTTTAATTTTAAATTTTCTTAATCTAAAAACCGCCTCATCAATTATAATGAAACGGTTTTTATTCTAATAGAAGTTAAATTATCTATTATCTATCATATCCGCCGCGATTGCCGCCGCGGAATCCGCCGGCTGGTCTTTCTTCGCGTGGTCTTGCTTCGCTCACGATGATCTTTCTCCCGCCCAATTCTTGGCCGTTCAAAGTTTCAATCGCTTTCTTAGCCTCATCTTCGCTCGCCATTTCCACAAATCCAAAACCTTTACTGCGGTTGTTGAATTTATTGATAACGACAGAGGCAGAAGTCACTGTGCCGGCTTGGCCGAAAAATGAAACCAAATCCTGGTCAGTGGTCTCGTAGGGCAAATTGCCTACAAAAAGCTTGGTTGCCATATAACAAATTTTCGTTTATAAATTTTCTTCTTTACGACCTATTAAGATCGCACCTCTAAACGAAAATTCGTTATGCAAGATGCAAACTCACTTAAAGAAGCTATAGAACTAGCATATCACACTTCCAGAAAAAAAGCAAGGGCTTGCCCTCTTTAAAGCTCTTTATACTATAAAAACTATTGACAAAAAATAAAAAGTAGAATAAAAAAGATAGACAGCCAAGGTGGCTTGTCGGAAAAAACTAGGGAGGTAAAAGATGGGGAAAAAAAATTTGTTCGCACTAACACTAATTATAATAACAGTCTTCTTGGGGTGTGATGCCCCGCCCCAGAAAGAACCGGGTCCGGGCTGGGCCGACAAAAGCTCAGAAGTTAAATCAGCCTAATCGGCTCGGAAAGATCTGCAATTTGCGGATCTTTTTTATTTATAAAAAGGCGCAACCTTTACAACAGTTACGCCTTACAAACACTCAACCGATGAAGATTGAGGGGCAAATTACCTCTTTTCGCGACTCAACCCACATTGGGTTTACTGGTCTGTCCGACTTAAACTGGCAATCTGGACACGGCCTAACAATGGTGGTGGCCACTTTGATTTGCCGGCCAATTATTGATCCTTGGGGGATATGATGATTTCCCCACCAATCATAATTAGTGGTATCAATTATTCTGAATTTTCCGCAATGACATCTTTCTATTGTCAAATTTTTTTCTTTCATTTTTTTATATTCCTTTTTTGGTTAATTTTGTTTTTTAGGTATTCTGTAATATACACGAACAAATAAAATTTGTCAAAGGCGGCCGGGCAAGGTAAAATTAAGAGAGGAAAATACTTTTGGGCGTATAGCTTTTGGGCGTATATCAATACGCCCCTACAAAATATAATTCGCTTACTGCTTACCTATGAAAATAGAATTTTTTGGCGCCTGCCAGACAGTCACTGGCTCGCAACATATTATCACCATCAACGGACAGAAACTCCTTTTGGACTGTGGCTTTTGGCAAGGCCGCAGAAAAGATATGGAAAGAATCAACCGCGAATTCCCCTTTGACCCGAAAAGTATTGACGCTGTGATTCTGAGCCACGCGCACATTGACCACGCGGGCAATATCCCCAATTTGGTCAAGCAGGGATTCCGAGGAAAAATCTATTGCACCAAAGCCGCGGCGCAAATAACCGAGCTCATGCTCGAAGACAGTGCCCGAGTCCAGGTTTATGATGTGGGATATTTGAATAAAAAACTGCCAATGGGAGCAGAGCCGCTCCAGCCGATTTACACGCCGGAAGATGTGGCGCCGGCTATGAAACATTTTGTCGGGGTGAATTATCATGAGGAGTTTACGCCTCTAGCTGGGGTAAAAGCCTATTTTCACGATGCCGGTCATGTCCTCGGCTCGGCTTTGACAACTTTGGAATTGGTAGAAAATGGCGAGATTGTCCGACTGAGCTTTACCGGAGATCTGGGCCGAAAATTTCTGCCAATTCTCCGCGACCCGGAACAAATCAGAGCGGTTGATTATCTGATTTCTGAAAGCACTTATGGCGACCGGACTCACGACGCGCTCTCAACTTCATATCTAGATTTGGCACGAGCCATCAATGAGACCTATACCCGGGGCGGCAAAGTGATTATTCCCTCTTTTGCCTTGGAACGAGCGCAGGAATTACTCTATATTATTCATGAGCTGATCAACCAAAAAGCCATCCCGCCTCTCTTTGTCTATCTGGACAGCCCTCTAACCGAACGGATAAGTGAGGTCTTCTCAGATTATCCTGATCTGTTGGATGAAGAAACGCAAAAAACTTTTTTGGAACAAGGCAAAGATCCCTTTATCTTTACCACTCTGCGTTTTGTGGAAACCCCGGAAGAATCCAAAAAATTAAATAACATAAAACAACCGTGCATTATTATTTCTGCCTCTGGTATGTGCGAATTCGGACGTATCCGCCATCATCTGAAAAATAGTATTGCTGACAAAAAAAATACCGTGGTGATTGTCGGTTTTATGGCGGAGAACACTTTGGGCCGGAGACTTTTGGAAGGGGCCAAGAAGGTCAATATTTTAAATGAAACTCTGCCCGTCAAAGCGAAGATTGTGGTTTTGAATTCTTTATCCGCCCACGCGGATCAATATGACTTGATAAAATTTATTCAGGGCGTGGGTAAGTTAAAAAAATTATTTCTGGTGCATGGCGAAAAGAACGCGATGACTACCTTGGCGGAAAAACTGGCAGACGCGCCGATTGGCGAGATCGTCATACCGGAGAAGGGGGAGGATTTTGAAATTTAAAATTTTTCAAGATTATGAATTATGATTTAAGGTTTAGGATTTAAGAATAGGCGCTGACTCGGCGTTGGAAGATCATTGGAATAAAATATTCATAAATCTTAATTCATAAATCTTAAATCAATTTAGCCTTTTATCATGAATATCCTTTTCTACTACCTCCTCACCATCAACATCGTCACCTTTATCGTCTTTATCGTGGACAAACAACGAGCGATTTATAATCAGCGTCGCGTGCCGGAGCGTATCTTGTGGCTAATGGCGCTCATCGGCGGATCACTCGGTGCCATCGCGGGAATGGAAATCGCCAAGCATAAACGGAAAAAAATCAGTTTTGTTCTGGTACTTTACCTAATACTCTTCTTGCAGGCCGCGGTGATCTATTTGTCTCTGCGTGCTAATAATTAATTGGTAATTTAAAAAGCCCTCGTTAGAGGGTTTTTATTTTAAGGCCGGCCTTCGTCTCGAGTGATAATTTCTATTTCTTCAAAATTTTCTAAGCCTTCTGACTTAAATTTTTCTGCAATAAACGCGCGGATATCTTTTTTTAATCTTGCCTCGGCTTCCTCTAGCCGAGTGCCTTCATCAGCTTCTTGAACTAATATATTTTTAAAGTTTGTAATAAAACTTCCCCTGGCCTCTCCATTAAGGCGCTGAATCGCATCACACAAATCGATAGTGATTTTTTTGTCCTGAATATTTATTTCAATTGACTGCTCGACATCACTAAATCCTTCACCAGGATGCGATCCTTTAATATTTAAAATCAACGGCCAGTATAAGGGCATGTCTCTTTCAAATCCTTCGCGATCAACATCTTTTGTTGTCGCCAACATAATATCCAAAGCAGTTTCGGCTAATGACTGTTCGGTGGTTAATTCTTTTTTGGCTTGTGCCTCTGAATCGTTAAGCCCCGCAAAACGACCAGCAAATTTCCTTTCTCTGCCCATATTTAAAGATTTAATTAATAAAAGTCTAAACCATTATACACTAAAATCTAATTTTTGCCTAGATCGGTCAAAACTGGTAAAATTAACCTAGACTAATTTTTACTATATGCCCAATCTCAACCAAACCATCAAAGACATAAAAAGCATCAAAATCCAGGGCGCCAGCAATATTTGCCGGGCGAGCATCATGGCCTTGCAAGAATATCTGACTAGCTGGCGAGTACGGCGAGTCGGGAGCTATTTGAGTGAAGCCAAGCGGGTCGGCAATCTTTTGGCCAAAGCCCGGCCAAACGAGCCTCTAACGATCAATGCTTTTAAATATCTGAATCAAAGGCTGGACAGCGCCAAAAAAATCAAGAATCCCCAAATCGACGTAGCGGGCTTAAAAAAATTGACCAGGCAATACGCCGCTGATTGGGGCGCACTGCTTCATGAGAATGGCAAACGGCTGGCCTTTTTTGGAGCGAAAATAATTAAAAACAAAGAAACAATTTTTACCCACTGCCATTCGAGGACTGTGATCAATGTTTTGGCCAAAGCCAAAGATGATAAGAAAAAAATTCACGTCTACCACGACGAGACCCGGCCGCTAATGCAGGGCAGACTAACGGCCGAGGACTTGTCCAATCTGAATATTGAATCGACTCTGGTCGTGGATTCTGCCGCCGCCTTTTTGGTTTCCAATTTTTCCGGTGACAAGGTAAAAATAGACAAGGTGATTATCGGCTTTGATGCGATTTTGCCGGATAATTCGGCTTTAAATAAAATCGGAAGTTTTGGTATTGCTCTTTCCGCTTATACTTCCAAAATTCCGGTTTATTTGGCTGGCTCACTCTTGAAAAAAACCGCGCAGAAAATGGAAATTGAATTGCGTTCCAAAAAAGAAATCTGGCCCAATGGACCAAAGGAAACGCAAATAGTTAATTTTGCTTTTGATCGAATACCGGCGCAACTCATCACTGGATATATTACAGAATTCGGTGTAATCAAACCGTCCGAGGTTGATAAGTATGTAAAGAAGTATTATCCGTGGACGTTAAAAAATTAAAAAAGAATAAAAGAATAACGATTTATGATTTATGATTGAAGAATAGGCGCTGACTCGGCGTTGGAAGATCATTGGAATAAAATATGGTGCTTGCATAGAACAGCTCTACACAATTTGATATTTTTTAATGATTTTCCT